>MGAN01000021.1:433-48829 GCA_001789745.1 Candidatus Roizmanbacteria bacterium RIFCSPLOWO2_01_FULL_40_13 | reverse complement strand
GAAGAGTTTGGTATACTAAATCAAGAAGAAGATTCATTTACGGGTTACATTTTTGATACGGTACCCCAGCTTCCTAAGTTTGATATCATTGCATTATGTTCCAAGTGCTCCTTTTGTTGGGATTATTGATCCGTTTAATTCTTGTTCCTTTACCCGGCTTTAAAGCGGATGTGGCTTTTTGGAAAGGGTGGGGATTGGCTGCGGCCGATAAAGGGGTCTTATGGATGATGACCAATACCAACTACAATTACCCACCCGGATTTGCTTATGTTTTATGGCTGGTAAACAAAATCTACGCTATGTTTGCCGACTCCCATGAGATTAGCAGCTATTGGGCTGATAATAATGTTTTATATCTATTTTTGCTTAAGGTAGTCACAATTATTGCGGATTTGCTGGTGGTGTGGGTAATAATAAAAATCGGCCGTGTCATCCTCAACGGAGTGAAACGAAGTGAAGGATCTGGTGAGCGAAGTGAAGGTAAAAACGTTTCGCCGGATTCTTCGTCCCGACCCAGCGTCGGGACTCAGAATGACAAAAAAAAGGAAGCTCAGAATAACAAATGGTTAAAAACTTTAGCTCTTTTCTACTTCCTCAATCCTGCCGTAATCTTTGACGGCGTGGTTTGGGGGCAAGTAGATCAGTTTGGCCTGGCTTTTTTATCGGCAAGCTGTTATTTGTTGCTTATAAATAGGCCGAAATGGGCGACGGCAGCATTGATAGTGGGGTGTTTGATGAAATTCCAGAATATTATTTTTATTCCCTTGTTTTTTCTTTATATTTTTAAGCAATATTCTATAAAAGGTTTGGCTTCGAGCTTGGCTACCGGTTTTCTAACTTTTATTATTGTTATTTTCCCGTTTTTATTGACAAAGCAGATAGACAGGTTAGTCTGGCTTTTGACCGTCAACTCGGACTGGTTTCCCTGGTATTCGTTAAACGCCTTTAACGGCTGGTGGATCGCGTCCGGCCTGAAGGGGATGTCGGTGAATGATAAGCAGCTGGTGTTTGGTATAACATCGGCCAAACAGCTGGGGCTGTATTTATTTGTCTTTGCCTATTTTACCGGCTTTATAACGGTGTTTTTCTCAACAAAAAAGAACTTATTCAGGAATTTTATCGTGGCCTGCGCTTTAGCGGTATTTGCTTTTTTTCATTTACTGACGCAAAGCCATGAGCGCTATCTTTTTCCGGTGATGGGACTGTTGCCAATATTATTTATTTATAAAATTAAACCCGAAACACTAAATCCGAAATCCGAAACGAATTCAAATGTTCAAAAATTTCGAATTTCCTTTAAAAATATACTCTTAACTTTTCTTATATTCTATTCACTAATAAGTGTAACTTTCTTTACAAACATGTATTTATCTATGGGCTGGAACTATCCGGATCAGGTTATCCCTCATTTTACCAGTAAGCAGACGTTGGGATGGTCATGGCGGATAGCAGTTGGGCAGATTTTGCTGTTTGGTGTATTTATAGTTTGGGTCTTTAGGAGAATGAGACAAATGAGACTTATGAGACTGATGGGGGTGATGGGAGTATTATTGGCGGGAGTTTTGCTTTGGCAAAATAGCCCTTATTATCGGGGTAAACCGGTTTCATTGACTTCGTTAAAACCGATCGGATTTCGACAAGACTATCTTACTCCCCAGATCAATAAAACTGTCGAGTCTGGTAGAGGGGTAAAATTTTGGAATAGATTATCGGTCAACTATTATTTTTACGATAAAGGCATTGGGTCGCACGCCGATTCGGAGATAACCTACCATTTAGACCGAAAATTTAGCAGATTTAGCACTGATTACGGCATTGATACTGAATCTGACCAGTCGGCAAGAGTCTATTTTTCTTTAATAGGAGACAGCAGGGAGCTTTTTAAATCGGAAGCGAAGGGTAGGTTTGACCAACCGGGGACGACTACAGTCGATGTTAAGGGTGTAAACTATCTGACATTAAGGATAACAAGATCCGGTGAAAGCAATTTCGGAGCGCATACCGACTGGCTCGATCCCAAATTAGTCAGATAAAATTTGCAAAATCCGTGCCTGTCCACCCTGCGGGTGGATTAGGCTCAAAACTTGTTAAGAATAATAAAAGATGGTTAAATTTTACAATGAGGACTAAGAAGGCGTTAACTGTTATTGGTTTATTATTGCTGGTAGGTTTTAATTTTTATCACTTCCGGTCAGAGTTCACTGTCCTGATTGATCCGAATGATAATATCTTTCAGTATGCTTTGGTTGATGAAGCAAAAAATATCTGGAAAGAGATTTTCGCCGGAAGATTATCTCCATTTTATCTTCTTGACAGCTGGAATGAGCGGTGGGCAGAAGGGTTTGCCCTGACAAGCTATTACTCGCACTTGCCGCAGGCGGTGATAAGCCTGATTGGTCTAATTAGTCCGATTGGGATGTATAAGGCTTTTGTCGTAATCAGGACTTTGACGTTGATATTTCTCCCATTGATGTTTTTCTTCGGTGCAAAAATACTTGGAGTCAACCGGTTAACCAGTTACCTTGTTGCCTTGTTTAGTCAAGCGGTTATTACCGACGGATTATACGGAATTGACATATCCAGTTTTTTGTGGAGGGGGTGGGGGCTTTCGGCACAGCTGATGGCTGTTTTTTTTTTGCCGGTGGCTTTTGCTTACGCGATTGACTACCTAGAAAATAAGAAAAACCTAGGTAAAGCAATCTTATTTAATTTTTTGCTGGCGCAGAGTCATATTGGTATTTTTCTTTTATTACTATTGGGATACGCGCTTTATTTCTTTGTCGGACTGTTATATAACTTACGACAGGCCCGTTTGACGTGGTTTCGTGCGCCGGATTTAGTATTCAGGATTTTATTATTTATTGGTTTAACATTATTTTCCTTGTCTTACTTTATAGTTCCATTCTTCTTTCAAGGTGAATATCGTAATTTTTCGGTCTGGGATCCGATCTGGAAATTCGACAGCTGGGGATTGAGGCAAATTATAGTTTGGTTTTTGAATGGAGACTTGTTTGATTTCGGCAGATTTCCGGTGATTAGTTTGGCCGTGATTTTCGGGTTGTTCGCGGGATTGGGCGGATACGGGAGAGACGAGGCTGACGGGTCAAACGAGGCCAACGGGAGGGAGAGAAAACTTTTTTTTTATTTGAGTTGCTTATTTATCTTTTACTTTATTCTTTTTGCCGGCAGGACGACTTTGGGAGGACCGATTGATATTATTCCGGGATTTTCGGAGTTTCATCAGCATAGGATAATAGTAATGGTCCAATTCGCCGGAATACTTTTAGGAGCATGGTTTGCACACAAATCAATTGTTGTCATCCTGAATTTATTTCAGGATCTGTTATCTAAAAATCAGATACTGAAATCAGTTCAGCATGACAGTAGGGCAAACTCAAATGTTTTTATATTGTTGTCGGTGATCGCGTTATTTGTAATTTATTATCTGGAGCAGCCGTTAATTAAGTACTCCAAGGACAATGCAGTTTGGATCGAAAGGTCAAATAAGGCTTATCTTAAGGATTTGCCCCATTATGAAGCGATAAAGGCGAAGCTGACTTCACTTCCGCCGGCACGGATATATGTAGGCAGGCCGGGAAATTGGGGAAAACAATTCACGGTCGGGGAGACTCCCTTATATATGGCGTCGTCTCAAGACGGATATCCAACGATCGGATTCCTGCCGCAAAGCTGGTCTCCCAACTCCGATCCGGAACAGTTTTTTAACGAGCAGGATGTCAATTTTTACCATCTATACAACGTCGGCTACAGCATACTGCCTGATGATATCAAACCTCCTGAATTTGCCAAATTAATAGTCAAAGAAGGCAAGTACAATCTTTACCGGATCGAATCTGATGGTTGGTTTACGACCGGTCAAAGCAGTATAGCAGTAAAATCTGACAAGATTAACCTACTGAATATGACACGGCTTTGGTTTGAGAGTGATTTATTCAAGCGGGGAGAGTACCCGATGATTGACATCGGCACTGATTCTCCTGACGGAAAGCGTTGGTATATAGAGATGACTGATAAAAATAACTGGATTAATCTCAACGACGGGTTGGAAAGGAATATCTGGCAGGCCAATCCTTTTGCCGGCGGCATCTCGGTTATATCCAATCAAGCTACACCAACCGCGATTGTACTGCAGGAAATGCTGGTAAACGGTTATCGGGCACATGTCAAAGCCGAGAAAGACTGCAGTAACTGCATAGTGGTACTAAAACAGAGTTTCCACCCCAACTGGCAGGTGAAGGTAAACGGAAAAAAAGTTAAGACTATCCCGGTTTTTCCTTTTTATATCGGGATTCCGCTCGGGAAGAATGGGAGTTATGAAATTTTAGCCGAATATAAACCAGGCAGATTAAAGACGTTTTTACTTTTACTGGAAATTGGGGCGGCGGGATTGCTGATGATTTGGTATTTCACACGGAAAAACATACGAAACAAATCTAAATTGAGCAAAGGTTGACAGTATTTGACAAAGTTATGATTTATCTAGGGAGAGTTGTTGTTGATGATACTCGGTTCTTTGACTGAAATGTAGCAAAGTTGCAGGTATTCCTTCGAAATTTTCTGCCAGTTCTTCAAAATGTTCTTGAGCCGTCTGATGCAGATTCCTCCAGAGCTCCGGATTTATTACTCTCAAAAAATTTTCAGCCAAGATCCTAACAGCAGGCGGAATTCTATATCTGCCTTTTTCAGTATCATATCCGGCGAGAGAATAACTTAACAATAAATCTCTGACAGCTCTTTGGGATTGGGCGGGCATATCTTGGCCCAGATATGATTCTAATATCGGAGGAATATCTACTTCATTAAATCCATCAAGTACCGACAAAGCTTGAATTGCGTTTCTTACTGAGCGATTATGCGAAGAAGGAATAAATTTTAGCATCTCGCCTAAAGCATAATCCAAAGCCTGATCAGGTTCAAGTTTAGTCAAGGCATAATTTGCCAAGGGATATCCTCCGCTTAGCTGATGAATTTCCTCTGCCCGTGATTCGGATCCCGGAGCCTGGCTTTTTAATTGAAAAAAGGTTTGCGACCGATCGAAATTACCAAGCTCTATGGGTTCGGCAAATATTCTTAGTTGAGGATTTGCCCAAGGAAAAAGGCGTCCTCTGCCTGAAAAAATAAATGCTACTTTGTCTTGTGTCATTAGAGGGGTGATAAACTCCGCCTCCAATTTTTCTAAGTCTTCCCATTCTAGTTGATAAATATTGTCAAGTAATAAGACTGAGCCTTCGGGTAAGTCAGTAGGATAATCTATAAATTGAGGATCTTCCAGGCAGTCTATGTACGTGACGTCTAGCTTTTGTAGACCAAGTATTTCCTTAAGACGATACATCAGCCAAGTTTTACCGCTTCCTGCTTCACCGCTAAGATGAATGCTTCTGCGATTTTTGTCATCCCTAGACATGTACCTGTTTATTAGACCAGTTACGAGATTAATATCTCGACGAAGTATGCCCGTTTCTACAAACATTTCCGGAGCGTAAGAGATTCTGTCGAGGTGGGGTCGACGATCAACAGCCAAATCGGGTCTGGATTCAGCTAAAAGTTCTAGGGTATTGGCCATACAGCCTTTATTTTATCGGCATAAGTAAAATTATCTTGACGGAACTTGACGAAAGATGAACGGAGACCCAAGATATTATAGGGTATAATAAGAAAATTAAAAATGAATAAACAACGATTCCGGATGCGCCCCGCCATCGGCGGGACTTACCAGAATGACGTTGATAAAAATATGAAAACCAGATGGGAGTGGTCGGTGGAGACAGAGGCTCAAAGATTGATTTTTATAGCCAGAAATATTGCGACAGGATTTTATGAGAGGAATAGTTTTTTGGTTCTACCGCCGAAGTATCTGAAGAAAAGCTCGGAAATTATTGTCTTCCCTGAAATAGAGGTTGGGAAAATAGACAAGTTCTGGACAAGAGTCAAATCAGCCAAAATCGACAGATATCCAGTCAGTAATGACCGCGAGTTGATTGAACTTATTGTTAAATATCTAACGGGAGATAAAATAAGAGAGCCGGAGATCGATAATCTTAAAATTCAATGGGAAAGAGCGGAAAAAGATGTTTTAAAAGAAATTGAACGGATTTTAACAATAACATCTTCAATTCAAGCCATAATAATTCACCCTTCTAATTTCGGAGCATCCGTCAGCTACAATGTCGTTAAAAATACTTCTGCTGATATTCAGCTATTTTTACGTTTTGATCAAAATATACACACTATAGCAGAAGGTGTCATTTCAAGCCTATTGCATGACAATCTGATTGTCAGGATGGGCGGAACTTTCAAGGAAAAAGAGTTTTTGATCGACTGGCTGGTTGGGGAATCGTCAATCGGGGAGATTTTGCGCAAATTTGAGCCAAGGTCAAAATTCATCCCAACCAGCAGGACGATCAGCAAAAAACAGACGAGCGAGTTGAGCGAAGTTTCGAGCACTTTTTTGCAGAAATTAGGCCGGTCCAGAGTAGGCGCCGCCGGTTTTAGCTTAAAAGGTAAAAATCCTTATTATTGTTCAGAGCCCCTACGCAATCTGAATTGGCAGGAGAAAAGAGCTTTGTGTCTGATGATTGAGAATAAGGACAGGGTAGTTGAATTTGATGAAATAGGACAAATCATCTATAAGAATGATGCGGAGTTTAGCTTGTGGGCGGTGGCCAAATTCATCCAAAGGCTGCGGGAGAAGCTTGAAGCTAACGGAGTCTCGGGAGACTACATCCAAACCGTAAGAAGAAGAGGGTATACCTTAAGATAAAGCCTAATTCCTAATTTCTATACAATTACAAAATCAGGACTTACGCACTTTATAATCATTTAGATTGTTACAACGTCATTCTGACAAGCGAGGTACGAGCGCGTCCAGAATCGTAGTTAGATTCTGGAGTCGCTCCAAAACTCATCGCTCCCCAGAATGACTGTGTAAGTCCTGAAAATAATAAATCCGAATTTCAAAATGAAATTCTAAACAACGATTCTGGACAAGCCAGAACGACTTTTTTAAGGTGAAGATTTAAATTCACTCAAATCTTTTTCGGCTTGTTTTAATTCACTGCCTTTATTTTGCGATTTTAGCAGGGTTATTACTTTTTCCATACCAGAGATAGCCTGGGATTGATTGCCGATTTTATAGTGGGTCCAAGCCAGATTATAGTAGGCGTTGGGCCAGCCGGGTTTAAGTTTTATGGCTTCTTCGAAAGCTTTAATTGCTTCTTTGTATTCGGATATGGAGTAATAAACGCCCCCCAGTCCCAAGCGAAGTTCGGGATTGTTAGGATCCAGGATTATGGCTCTCTGGTAGGAAGAAATTGCCCAAAGATCTGCGTCTTCAACCAGATTAATCAGGTTGCGGTAAACAAGCGCCAGATTTTCCCAGTTTTTACTATCATGATCGTCTAATTTGACTGCGGCTTTGGCTTCATCGATTGACGCGCGGATAGCTTGGATTATAGTCTGGCGATCGGTATCTGACAATTCAACCCCCGAGGTTTTCCCCGCTTCGTTCTCCGAGCTTCGAGGGGCGAACCCGCCGCGTTCTTCAACCCCGGGGGTTAGAGTGTTTTGCTGATCGTCCGATTGTCGAACTATGCCGCCGGCGATGAGCAGATTGGTTTGGGAAAAGGCTCTGCGATAGGCAGAATTATAGGGATTAATCAAGACAGCTTTTTTTTGATAACTATAGATTTCTTTGGCGATCCGGGTAGACAAGGATTTGGTGAAGTAAAATTCTGCCTGCACTGCCCGAGCCAAAAGGAAAAAGCTTATGGCAAGCAGGAAAGCGAAAATTATCGGTAGAGAATAAAGATAGGGCTTTCTCTTGAGTATATTTCTTTTTCGAAAACTACCTTTAATGATTAGCGCAAAAAGGACCATTATTGCAAGAAAACCCGGAAAAAATTTGAAAAATGGTTGTAGTGAATGATAGATAGAATTTATGCTAGTCATGGATTGAATGGGATCCTACACAGACTTAAAAGTAAATGTCTGCTCAGGATGACTCGCCAAATTCGGCGAGTCAGTTGATTATTAACCAGTCAAAAGCTAATGGTTGGGTTGCCGGGACGGGAAGTGAGACTTTGAAATAAGGTTTACAGCCGGGATTTTCCACCCCCGAGGTGGTTTTATTTGTTTCATTCATCTCGGGGGAGATTGATCCACAAGGCTCTTTTTTACTGACAGATACGGGTGAAGTTGTGATTTGGCCTTTTGGGGTAAGATAAATGAGAGAGGAATCGGTAACATTACTATTGTATATTATAATCTCTTGGCTTTGGGAAGGAATAACCGCATCTCCGGCAATTGTTTTTCCGGTTTCGAAGGCAGGACTAAAGATTCCGTTAATTTCAAAATTTTCGGATGACGCGATTAAGGCAGAAGAGGAGGAATTACTTAAAAACCGATCATTGATTATTAAGTTAGAAAGGGCTAATCTGTCAATGTTAACTGCTTCATTCTCATTTAAGGCTTCTATCTTATTAGTAACAAGACCGCCTTCAGCTAGCACTTTACCTTTTGCTGTGATAGATCCGTCTTTGGAGATAATGACGGTATCGTCAAAAAGCTTGATCTTGGAGAGTGCGGATAACTTCAGATCCCAGGCGAGGGAGAGGATAGAGTTGTCCTGCAAAAGTAGACTGCCTACGGTTGAAGAATTAGAGACGGCAGTGTCATAAAAGTTGGATTTGTCCGTAACGGTTAATTGTTCCATGATTACATTGTCAATTGTTGATTGTTGATTGGTATCTAAGTTTTGATAATAGTTTGGGTTGGGGAGCGGTTGGGACTTGAGATCGGCAAGTAGAAATTGAATATCATTAATATCGTTTATCAAGCTTTGGCTAACCGCCGAGGTTTTTTCCACTTCTCCCGACTCGGTCGGGATTCGAGGGACAAGTCCGCTTATCTTCTCCTCAACCGCAGCGGTTCTGGCCTTGGTGTTGGAGACTTCTTGAGTTAACGAGTTTAAATTTTCTGATTCTATAGAATTTGCGTAAAGACTACCGGATACAGATGCGTTATTTGCAATCAATAGATCGTTGGCGGCGAGTTGCCCGCTAAAGGAGGCGTTGCCGGCCGCATCAATTATAGCGACGGTTTTTCCTTCAAGTCCTTTGATGATGAGTGAGGCAAGCGAACCCTTATTTTTGTTTGTCAATCCGGTTTGGCCAGAATCGCCGTCGGATTCGGGAGTAGTCAGGTTAGCATCCGAGACCTGACTCCCCAGAATGACATTAATATCTCCATGATTATTTATAATTTCATTAGTTTTAATTTGGGTTGTTTCGACAATCGGAGAAGTAATTTTTTCACTGACGGATAGATTGGTAGCTAATAGCCGGTAGTTAGCAGTTAGGACGTTCAGAGAGAATTTTGATAAAGTGTCAATTTTGCTTTTTAAATTGTCAACAGTATTTGTAAGCAGATAGATTTGAGTTTCAAGTTGAGACCAGGCTGTATCTGTGGACAAGTTACCTTCGTAGGCGCCACCAATCGAGTTAGTTTCAGCTTGATCAAAACAGTCAAACCATTGATTTTTCTGAAAACAGCGAAATTTTCCTGAACCGGTATTATAGTAAATGGCTCCGTTTTCGCCGCTTGGATCTGTCGGTGAGGATCCTACAATCAATCTATTGCCGTCTGTGACCTTAATATCGTCATTTACTTCCAAACCGTAAGAGGGAAAAAGAGTTCCTATTCCAATATTGCCTTCATTATTGATAAGCAATCTGGTATAGGTATCACTAATTCCGCCCGTGCGAAATTTAATTCCTCCGCTGTCTGACGCCTGCAAGACTACGTCGCCGATGCCTGCGGATTGCACGTTTATGGTTTCGGCGCTTGAGATAGTAAAATTTTCACTTTCAAAAATTGAATGTATTCCTGGCTCTAAAGCTCCGATTAGCAGATCTCCGCTTTGGTTGATAAAAGGAATTGACATATAATCTGACCCTGGATTCAAGCCTTGAAGGGTATCTGAGTTGAGTGCATATCCTACGTTCGGAATTTTATGCCTAGGTTGCATCTCTACATCTGATCCGGGCGTAACTCCAAGATAAATTACCGGGTAATCAATAAAAATATTTGAGTCTATTGGACTTCTATCACAGTCATATCCAATAAGTACACGAATGTTGCCATTTACGTCCGGAGTTATTGCGCCATCTTGTCCAATGCAGTATGACGTATAAACAGATTCTGCTCCAACTGGCGCTGTATATAAGTTAAATTTAACGTCTGTTTTTGAAATAATTGGATTACCCAATTCGTCTGTTAATTTTCCGCTAAAAGCGATATACCGTTTGTTTGGAGGTTGTTTACTGAGAACAGGAACAAACTGTTGTGCAGTTTTAAATTTGTGTTGAATAAAAAGAGCAAGAGGAAAAAATAAGATTATAATTGCTAAAGCAATTTTTAGAAAGATAAAATTGAATTTAACAGCTTTCTGCTTATTTTTCATTTTATTCCGGGTGGGAGTTTTATCGATTGCCGGAGCAGGTTTGTGAACTGTAGGTTTTACCTGAAGAGAGGAGACGTTGTTTACTTTAGTTGCGGGATTAGCTTCGATTGCGCCTTGTTTTTGGACAAACGTAAAAAATTTCCTGAGAGCAGATAGTCTGCGATTTATCGTCTTTTTGGGAAGATTGGCCTTGAGATAGCTATTTTTATAGTCTTCAATAGCAGATTCCTTAATTGAGGCTAAATTGGTCCGCAGATTTTTATCGTTATCATAGATCTGATTCGCAATCAACCAGCCAAAGAAATGTCTAACGTCAGAGAGATAATTCCTGATACTGATGACAGAAATATTTTCCGCAAGCAGAAAATTTTTAAATTTAGGCTCTAAATTAGAAAGATTATACATATATTTTATTCATATTTATAATAATAGAATAAGCAGGAAGATGTCAAGAGATATTATAGTGGTATTTTGATATAGTTCTTGAAGCTAAAAAGGTAAAGAGTAAATAATCTTATAATAAAGTTTAATCGTATTTATTTTCATTACCGCATGCAAAACAGATAAAGTCAATAGGTCGTAATCGATCATTAAACCTATAATAGTATTAACTTATAGTAATTAAGAAATGCTTAAGTTTCTCTTCGTTAAAATTGAATTAATGGGAGTCAACCGCTAAGCAAAAAACAGAGTTTGAAAATAGTTATGTTTCTATATTTAAAATTTTTAAAATAAACGTTATTATTTGTTAATCTGGCATCCATATTTGATAAGTGCTAATTTTTTTATATCCTGATTTAGGTTGAGTTTAAGATCAAACGCCTTCTTATACAAAAACAGACGTAGTGTATGGAAAAACTATACTTCTTTATCCAGCTGCATTTGTTTATCCTAAAAACAATTAAGAATTCGTACTTCGCTATATTTTACACGGCTTTCGCAAAATCCCCAACCTAATTGATAAAAGTTTACGTTAGTAAAAAGACATTCTAAAAAGAAGTCGTCAGTCAGCTAAGTATTTATCTTCATTCTCATATTTAGCTCGTACGTTATAATCTAGTTCGGCATTTTTAATCTAAAATCTACGTCAGAAAATAGTTGTTGACAAAAACAATTTCGTCTGTTAAATTGTTTGCACATGGGAATTAAAGATAGGCGAACGAAAATTTTACTCTCGCTAATATTATTATCTGACGTAAATTTAGGCGGCGTTGCTTTTAATGATAAACTTCAGCGTATTTTTGATTTAAAACTAAACCAAAAAACTAAAGGGACTATATCCGGTTTAATAAAGGAGGGGTCAATCGAGAAAACGCATAATCAAGAACAGACGCAAGATGGAGGCGTAATTCAAACGAACGAAACAAATAATCAATACAGACTCACAGAAAAAGGTTTTTATCATATTTGCCTGAAATTTCCTTTTTTCAGGTTTGTTAAGGACACTTGGGATTCCAAGTGGAGAATACTTTCATACGAGATACCTGAAAAGAAAAGGGAGATTAGAGATAGATTGAGAAGGGAAGTGGCGGGTTGGGGACTGGGTCCTTGGCATAGATCTTTTTGGTTAACTCCTCATCCGATTATAGAAAATTTACGTGAGTTGATTTATCAGCAAGAAGAGGAGAAATACGTGCAAGCCTTCGAATCGGATCATGTTGTGGGCCAACGTGATGTGCTAATTGAGAAAGTATGGCAAAAATCCACGCTGGAGAAGAAATACAGAGATATTTTCAAAGTCTGGCATGACATACTATCTCAAAACGGAGAAAAATTGGATAAATTTTCGAAAATCATCAGTCTTTACGTCGAGATTCTGAAAAATGATCCCGGACTTCCGCCGGAGTTGATGGGAAGTAACTGGATCGGATTCGAAGCCTTCAAAATCTACAAAGAAATAAGAAGCATATTGCTTGCATAAAGTTTAAAAATAATAAAAATAAGTATTTGATATATACTTCTATTGATTGAGATTGCAATCAGTAATACCCCTCCTTAGTTGATTTGATAAGATGACTTTAGTTGACAATTTGCAAAATCAACTAAGAGGGGGTATAGATGCTGAAACAAGTTCAGCATGACATTTATCAAAACCGGTCATTTTGTTTTGCGTTGACTATAGGTCAATGAGAAATTAGATCAATTTGGAAAATTAAAAATGATATCTCCTTCCTTATCCGTCCGGCGAATTATTATTTTTCGCTCTTCGAGTGATTTTAATACTTCCGGCGCAGGGTGTCCGTAAGAGTTTTTGCTGCCAACGCTTATCACTCCATATCTGGGGTCTGCTAATTCTAGAAACTCTACGGCTAGTGCGTATTTTGAGCCATGGTGAGGAATTTTTAAGATATCTGATTTAATTTTAGATTGATTTGACAACTTATTTAATATTGAAGCAGAAGCATCGCCTGTAAACAGGAATATGTTTCCGTCAGTAGAAAAAGTAAAAATTAGAGAAAAATCATTGGGATCTTTACCTGAGCGCCTAAGTTGAGAGTGGGTCGCGGGATCGATGACGCTATTTGCAAGCAAAAAGTCGTTGGAAGGCCACAAAAACTCAATTTTCGCCCGGGATAAATCGGCGGTTTCTCCGGCTTTGGGGTATTCTAATAATATATCTTTTGTTGCAATCTTATCCAGTAGCGTTGCAAAGGTCTTACTTGAGTTGTAGATTTCGCTCATCCAGATCTTTTTAGTATCATAACGGTCTAAAATGTATACAAGTCCGCCAAAGTGATCTTTCTGCGGATGGGAAACTATTGCCAGTTCGATGGTGCGGTCGTAAAACGGCATGTACTTCCCCAGACAATCGAGAATTTTTCTCTCAGGTCCGGCGTCGACTAAGATATCGGTATGATTTTTAATCCTGATATAGGCAGCATCGCCTTGTCCAACATCGCAAAAAACAACTTTGGCTGGATCGGATAAAAGTGAAGCCGACAGGATAACAATCAAGATGAGCAGAGATAAAAATAACGATAGAAATAAGGAAAATTTTGAAAGAGGAGATTCAAACATCAAATTGTTAAAGATTTCCCGATCGCCCGTCCTTTCGCAGTCCCGATTAAATCGGGACGGAGGATGGACAAGATCAGGGAGTATCAATTAAAAATTAAAAAAAGCGAAAGGAATTTTTGCTAAAGTATTGACAACAAAAACAATATATGAAAGAAGGCCATAGCAGATATAGGCTGGAATTAACCCGAGCAGAAAGTTAATTTTTCCCAAGAATGCCGTGAGAAAGCCAAACACCATAATCGGCGCAACCAGCGGAGCAACCAAAACATTGACAAGAGGTGAAATTAAAGAAACCTGCTTAAAGTAAATGAAAATAATGGGAACGGTGAAAATCTGCGCCGATAAAGACAATTTAAATTCTTTATAAATCGAGTGGAATATTTTTTTAATCCATCCGTCGGCGTTAATTTCTTTCGTCTGTCCAAAAAGTATGATTCCGGTGGTTGCAGCGTAAGAGAGTTGTAAGGAAATCGAAGTTAACCAATGGCGAAAGAAGAGAAAAATAAAGACCAGCGATAAAAAAAGTGAAAAAAAGACAAAGTTTTTTCTGCCTGTTATAAAAGCTACGAGCGTTAATATACCCATAAAGCCAGCTCTGATTATTGGGGCTTCCGGCCCAACGAAGACGATAAAAATAAATATTGCCAGTATGGTTAGCAAACTTGATAAGTATTTGCCAAGTGAAGAGAATACAGCCACGATTATCGAAGATAGAAGCGTTATATTCATACCTGAGAGTACGACAAGATGGAGTAAACCAACGACTTTAAGTTGCTCATAAAAGACTTTTGAAGTTTTAAGGTCGGCGCCGAAGATCATACCGTTGAGAAGGGAGGCGTGGGGTTCGGGAAGGTAAGAATTAATTACGCCGGTGAAAATAGAAGGGGTGAAATTAATCATATTTTCGTAAAAACAAAGTAGATTCTGTCAGATTTTTCATTCCCGCAAGTGCTCGAGCCAGCTGCAGGCTGGAAAAACTCTGCGCGCTTGCGGAAGCCCTTTCAAATCTGCCACCTACTTTACATTTTTAAATTTGAATTAATTCCTTAATTTTTTCAAAGACGCTTTTGCCGACGATTTTTTTATTGATCAGGTCGTCAATGGCTTGGTAAGGCCTTCCCTGAATAATTTTTTGGGCAGTCACGGGGCCTATACCGGGTAAAGATTCAAGCTCGTCCATCGAGGAGGAATTTATATTTATAAGAGATGTAACTCCCAGAGCTTCAGGAGAAGGTAAATTTAAAGTTGAAACAGATTGTTGTAAAGCCTCAAATTGATTAAATTGGATTTCTTCGATGCTCGGTACATAAATCTTTTCCTGATCGCTAACGACTCTGGCTAAATTAAAGTTACGGGTAAAATACTCCCGGTCCGCGTCTTGGGATAGACCCCCGGCCATTATCAATATGTCTTTTAGCCGAGCCCCGGAGCTAACCTCATAGACTTCAGCCTTCTCAACGGCGCCGGCCAAATCAACATAGATTTTATTTAAAGATGCAGTTGAGGAGTCGGGAGAGGTAAGGGTTGGGATTTCGGCTTGATTTGCCGTCTGGTTGATGATAAAGATAAATCCTGATAAGATTGTGATAATAAAAGAAGCGGTGATGAGAAAAACCTCGATTTTATATTTTTCCCAGATGGGCCTTAAAGAATCAATAAATCCCTGCATACTTTTATAATTGGAAGTAAACTAAATCGAGTCAATGGATTATAAGCGACAAAAACCTATTGTTTCATCGTTAGATCGCTTTGTTATCAGCGATATATATGAAGAAGACAAAGCCTGATTTCAAATTCGAAAAAAAGTGGTGGAAGAAGGGTTATTGGGTGATCGGGGTGGATGAAGTAGGGCGTGGGGCTTTGGCAGGGCCTTTACATGTGGGAGCAGTATGTTTTCCGGCAGCTCAACTCAGAAAAGTAAATTTGTTTGGATGTGAACTTGCATCCCGACGTACGTCGGGATCAGTCTCTCCCCGCTCACCCTCGGAATCCGAGGGTTCGCTTCGTAGATCCCTTGCTCGAACATCCACTTCGCTCACAAATTTACTTTCTCCTGAAAACAAAAAACAAATTGAAAAGATCGGTATCGATGATTCTAAAAGATTGTCTGCCAAAAAAAGAGAAACCCTGGCAAAGCTGATTAGAGAGCAGGCATTAGCTTATTCTATAGGGCAAATCTCAAATCGGGAAATAAACAGAGCTGGAATAGTTAAGGCTACACAAAAGGCTATGAGGAAGACAATAATGCGGGTAATGAGCAAAATAAGTAATGAGGTAATTAAGGAAAGTGAGAATAGCAGTTACCTATTTAGCAAATTACCCATTTACCATGTTCTCATAGACGGGTTTTACCTAAAGTATTTAAATGGCATCGGGCTTAAAAATCAGACCCGTATTATTAAGGGGGATCGAAAGAGTATTTCGATTGCCGCGGCATCGATCATCGCCAAGGTGGAACGCGATCAAACTATGATTAAACTGCATCAAAAATATCCTATATACAATTTTAAAAGGAATAAAGGATACGGGACAAGACAGCATATTCATGCGATTAAAATGCATGGCAAATCCGGACTTCATAGGGATTTGTATTTGAGAAAGATTATTTGATTCGAACTTCGGTATATTCTAATGCGCCTGCGCGAAAATCCCCGACCGTTAGGTCGCGGAAGCTTCAAAACAGGAGAATTAAAACTATAGCAAGTGCAAAACAAGATGTCGTCTTTGTCATCCTGAACTAGTACGCCCTGAGCTTGTCGAATGGGTTTCAGGATCTATTTGATAAGATGGTGAAATTAATTCAGCATGACATAGAATAAAATCTGCCATTTCGTTTTTCGCGAGCTATACTAATATACCCGTCTTAGTTGATTTTGCAAATTTTCAACTAAAAATATCTTATCAAATCAACTTAGAGGGGTATATACTGATTGCAATCTCAATCAATAGAAGTATAATATCGTTTATGCATTAACCGGATGTAAAGAAGCAACAGCGAGATAATTGTAAATAAGAAAATTGTAATTTTTACAGGTAACACAGTGAGTGAAGTTGAAGCGAAGACGGTTGGGGTTCCTTCACCAAAAGAGAGATTGGCTGAAAGGCGATAGTTGCCAATAAGTTTTCCCGGAAATTCAATTTTAGTTTGTCTTTGGGAGCGAGCGAGGATGGTTTTAGGCTTAAAATCAATACTCTTACTTTGCCAAAAGGGACCGCGAAGGATAATTTCTCCCCGGGCTTTAATGAGATTATTACCAATATTGTCGAGACTGAGAACAACGGGTATTGGTTTAAGGCTGTCAATCAGATTGACATTCATACCAAACAAATTAATTTTGTGAGTTGGTACAACTTCAAAGAGATTAATCTGTGGTTTAATTTCAAGGCTGCCGTCCTTGGTAACCATTAACAATATTTTGGATATAACACTGGTTTTAGACCTGAGGCTGACTGCGCCTTCCTGAAGTGGAGGCGGTTGAGTTTCCGCAACAAGGCCGAAATAATAGTCTTTGCCGCTTGCGTATTCGGGAATGGCGATATTTAAGTTGAATTGTTTTGAGGTTGAGCTCTGGAGGAAAAAGGGTTTTTCAAGCTGGATTTCCTGATGTTGCAAACTAAATTCAATAGGGCTCTGCAAGGATGATATTATTTTTATATTCCCGGAATTACCTTCGGGTTCAAAGGGTAAAATCCGCAGCTTGATGATGGCCGGGTCGCCATTGTTGTTGAGTCTATACTGGAGGTCGATTGATTGACCAGGCTTGACAGCAATCTCATTAAGAATGGGAGTAAAAAAGACCGAGATTTGTTGAGCAGATGCACCTGTAACATATAACATATAACATATAACAATAAAAACCAATCTTAATATATGTATTAATAATGATTTATTCTTCATAAGAAGTGCTTATTTAATCCGTCTTCGCGGAAATCCCCGACCGTTAGGTCGTGGGAGCTTCAATAATCCGGAACGATAATAAAGTTTAAAATGGTTTCAAAAGTTCCCTCTTGAAGGTGAGTCGGTGGAATAAGGCGGAAATAAATTGAGTCGGGTTGGTTGGGGTTATCGTCGTTTAAAACTGTGGGAGAATCGCCGCTATTTTGATTGGGCAAAGTATAAAAGGGTCCGTCTTTGGTTAAACCGTAATTTAAGTCCAAAGTTTGACCTGACAGATTTTTTAATTTGTATTCCTGAATGAAATTGAGAAAAAAACCAGACTGATTCTGGGTAGTGACTGAGATGGCAATAGCTTGATTTTGACTTGCAGCGGAGAAGGGTGGATGAATAGTTAGGAGGGTGGGGGATAGAGTGAATTCCAGACCTTCATTAGGCTGCGGTTTTTTGACAAGGAAACCTTGGGCATTGAATTTAGAAAGACTGCCTTGGCCGAAAAGTGTTTCGATAGTATAAACAACTTCTTTTTCGGCTTGCTTATCGATTTCGACATCTCCAACTTCGATTCTGAAGCGGGGAGATTGGAGTTCGAGTGCGAAAGAAGAAACCGCAAAGAAAAAGAAACAAAACATAATAATAATCAACTTGCGCATGAAAATAGTATAAAGTATCCAGTATTTAGTATCCAGTAATTAGTACCGAAGGGAAATCTTGACGAGAGACAGGTATGAAAGACAGGATAGAATTTATCATTAAGACCGGAAATATTCGGCGGCGATAAATCCGCCCCCTCTTATTCCAAGAGCGCAGTGGTCCGAACGAGTTTGGGTTCCCGTTAATTTTGCATCAGTTAACCCCGCTCTTTTTATATATTCTGGCTTGCAGACTGCAAAAACGGGGCAGATTTGACAAACTGAATGAACTACCTGTTGTATTCTTTCGTCGGATATACCCTGCGCAATCATGCCAGACCCGAAGGAAGGTAATAAATGGAGAAGGTCAGGATTTCTCCATCGATCCGGCTTAATGAATAATCCTTCTCTATCATCCGAAAGCTTTACTCCATATATTATAGTCATGTCAAAATTCCCAACTGGAATATTAATTTCATTTGTCATAACGCCTTATTATACTTTTACTTTGGTTTCTTGTCAAGAAGATATAGCGATCGCAAAACGAAATGACAGATTGTATTCTATGTCATGCTGAATTTATTTCACCGCGTCTGACGCGGTTTCAGCATCTTATCAATCGGGTCCCAAACCAAGTTCAGGATGACAAATACGACATTTTGTTTTGCGCTAACGATGGGAAGTTGTTAAAATTAAATTATGGGAGAAAAGGATGAAAAAATCTTAAGGTGTTGCTTTCGGGTGAAAAAGTATGGCAGAATCCCGACCCTTTTATTTGTCCCCCGAGATGATATTTCCTATAAGATTGAAAAATAGTTTGCAATTGGTAAAATAGTTGTATTATTTATGGATAAAAAAAGATTGCCGACACCGGCTTTTACCAGAGATATTATAGACGAACTTAAGAAAGTCACCTGGCCCACACGGAAAGAGACAGTGAAGCTTACGATGATCGTGATCGGAATATCCTTGCTAACCGGGTTTTATATAGGTATAATAGATATCTTACTGACAAAAGGACTTGAGATATTGACCAAATTTCGTTAAATTCCTAATTCCTAAATTCGAAACTCTAAACAATATCAAAATCCAAATGATCGAAATTCAAATAGAGACAGAACTTACGCACTTTTTAATAATTAGGTTGTTGTAGCGTCATTCTGGCAAGCGAGGCACGAGCGCGACCAGAATCGTTGTTTGGATTCTGGAGTCGCTCTAAAACTCATCGCTCCCCAGAATGACTGCGTAAGTCCTGTAGAGAATTGGATTATTTGAAATTTGAAAATTAGAATTATTTAGAAATTAGATTTTAGGATTTCGAAATTGTTAAGTATGGTTAATCAACAACAACTTCAGGAAGAAAAAAAGGAGATCGTAAAGGAATTAACTCCACAATCGCTGGCTAAATGGTATGTCATCCATGTTCAGACCGGTTATGAAGCAAGAGTAAAAAATGCCCTAGAGCAGCGAATCAAAAGTCTCGGGGTTGAGAAGAAAATATATGACGTAGTTATACCGATGCGAGAAATTGTGATAGTTAAAAAAGGCAAAAAGTCTAAAGCCAATGAGAAAGTATTTCCGGGATATGTCTTGATCAGGATGATTCTGGATGATGACTCATGGCTAGTGGTGAGAACGACAGAAGGCGTGACTGGTTTTGTCGGCGCAGGTCTTAAGCCCACCCCTATTTCAGATACCGAGGTCGAAGCTATCATGAAGTTCGTCCAGCAGGAGCAGCCCAAGTTTAAAACAAAGTTCTCACCCGGCGAGGCAGTTAAGATAACCGAAGGGCCCTTTGTTGATTTTTTGGGGACAATTGAGGCGATTGATGAAGAGAAGGGGAGAGTTCGAGTGCTTGTATCTATCTTTGATCGGGAAACACCGGTTGAGTTGGATTTTTTGCAGGTTGCCAAATTGTAAAAATTCTGAAAATTCGGCAATACAATTTTTTATCACACGAGAGTCTCACCGCTCGACAAGCTCTGCGGTCCCCTCGAAAGTGAAAAAAATTGCATTTGCCTCATTTACAACTTATTTTTAAAAAATAAATGGCTAAGAAAATCAAAACCGTCATTAAGTTAAATTTACCAGCGGGAGTGGCGACCCCGGCGCCTCCGGTGGGACCGGCACTGGGTCAGCACGGAGTTCCGATCATGAGCTTTATCAAAGAGTATAATGATGCAACCGTCAAGCTTAAAGGCCAGATCATCCCGGCCGTGATTACCGTCTATGAAGACAGGTCGTATACTTTTGTTACCAAACTTCCACCGGTTGCCGCGATGATCAAGAAAAAAATATCGCTTGAGAAAGGTTCGGGCAAGCCAAATACCGAGAAAGTGGGAAAGTTGAGCAAACAGCAGGTAGAAGAAATTGCAAAAGAAAAACTGGACGATCTGAATACGGACAATTTACCGCAGGCAATAAAAGTGGTTGCGGGAACGGCAAGATCGATGGGAGTGGACATAGAATAATTTCTAATTGGCAATAAAATAAGTTTTGAGTTTAAAGATTTGAATTTTGATATTGTTTAGGATTTAGGATTTAGAGTTTAGAATTTTATAAATACAGGACTTACGCAGTCATTCTGGGGAGCGATGAGTTTTAGAGCGACTCCAGAATCCAAACAATGATTCTGGTCGCGCTCGTGCCTCGCTTGCCAGAATGACGCTACAACAACCTAATTATTAAAAAGTGCGTAAGTCGTGAAATATATGGGAAAAGTCAAAACGCGTATTTTAGGTTACGAAGATATTGAAAAACAGCAGAAAGACGAGCAGAAGCGCCGCTCTGCCGAAAAAAAAACCGCTAAAAAAGCGGAAAAGGTAAAAATAAGAGCTCAGGGATTAAAAGGCGGCGAGAGGATGACACAGGTTGAGGTGAGCGATGAGGCAATAATAAAGATGCAAAAAGCAAAGGAGATTATTGAGACAGTGCCTGCCTCCACTAAAGCTCCGGCCGCTAAAGACAAAGCCAAGAAAATCAAAATAAGAGCGCATGGGAGCAAGTATAAAAAAGCCAAAAAATTGGTCGATCCCAAAAAAAACTATTCTATAAAAGACGCGCTAGTTCTGCTTAAGAAACTTAAATATGCCAACTTCGACGAATCGGTAGAACTTCATCTGGTGGTTAATAAAACAGGATTAAAAGGTGAGGCAGAGTTGCCCTTTTCTTCAGGAAAGCAGGTTAGAGTGGCAGTCGTGAATGATAAATTGCTGGAAAAAATCGAAAAGGGCAAGGTTGACTTTGACGTCTTGATAACTCATCCTTCTTTCATGCCGAAGTTGGCAAAATACGCCAAATTCTTAGGCCCCAAAGGTTTGATGCCAAATCCTAAAGCCGGTACGATTTCCGATAAGCCGGAGGAAGCGGTCAAAAAGTTCTCCAAGGGAGTAATTCGTTGGAAAACAGAAAGCAAAGCTCCTTTGATTCATCAAATGATCGGAAAAATCTCAACTGAAGAGAAGAATCTGCAGGCAAACGTAGAAAAATTCATCGAATCCGTAGGCGCAAAAAATATCCAAAAAGTTTATCTTAAGTCGACGATGAGTCCCTCAATTAAGCTTGATACTACCCTCGGATTACAATAATTACAGCTTAAATCTTTTCTTGGCGGTAAAGACAATAATATCAGAAGCTTCTTCAATAGATAAATAGGGACCGGTTCGGATGACCAGATCATAGTGGTGGGCTTTTCTGATATCATGATTATAGAGTATTCGTTCAAATTCATATCTTTGCTTGTCTGAAAGTTCGACTCTTTTTACTGCCTGGGTTTTAGTCAATCCCTCAAATTCCATCTCCCATTTGATGCGCTGGTGCATCTCGCAGACAATTCTGACATTTAGAGCTTCCCGAAAAAGGTGATGCGCTCCCCGACCCATAATCACGCCGTAACCTCTTTGACCGATGACGCTTAAAATTTTGAGCAAATGTTTGTAGTAATTGGAAAGGGAAAGATATCTTTTGCCAAAAAAATCACCGATGATTTCGTCAACCAAAGGAATACGGTTTTCATCAATTTCTTTGACCAGTTTTTTTTCCAGATTGCCTTCTTTCGCAATCTTATCAATCAGATCTTTGTGGAAAAGTTTCCAGGGCTTGCCTAATTTTTTCACTACCAATTCGGCAATCGGCCTGCCGCCTGATCCCATCTCGCGGGAGATAGTGATCATGGGCATATCTTCGTTATCCGGGACGTCCTTTTTGCGGTTAAAGATAAGTTGTTGCAAAATATTTTTGTTGATCAGTTCGAATACTCTTTTCATAAGAAGTTTGGGTCAACTGCAATCTCTATCAATATTGTATACCCATCTTAGTTGATTTTGCAAATTGTCAACTAAAGTTATCTTATCAAATCAACTAAGGAGGGGTATACTTCGATAACTTAAGGTTTGCAACCGAGTTACTCAGTATATACCCGTCTATTCCGCTTTTTCGCGCTCCGAGAGAGCTGCAAATCGTAAGTAAGATGGGTATATACCACTCGCAAATGAATTTGCTCGAGTATATACCCCTCTAAGCTGCTTTGACAACCCGACGGGTTGCAAACCAGCATAAGACGGGTATATATACTGATTGCGATTTCAATTAATAGAAGTATAACCCTCAATTTAAAAAAAGCAAGCGTGAAGGAAGGGGCGACTTTCTAAGTGGGGATATTCTTTTTTCGCAAGAACCGAATTAACAGAAGTCCAATTAGCCAGACAGGAGAATAGACTGCCAGCCAGATCAGGGCAGTGCCTAATTTTCTGACATGGGTGATTAGGGATCTGATCGCCTGTTTGAAGATCACTTCCGGCCTCCACGACTCCGACGGACTATAGGGGAGGGCAAATTCGTCGGTCGAGAGATAGACAGTCAGTCTAGCCATGGCTGCCGACTGCTCGTAATATTTTTGCTGGCCAATTACCGCGTCGATCTGAGATTGAAGATTAATAAGTTCTCGTTGAACCTCGAGAATATCCTGAACTCTGATTGCGGATGCCAGGATCTCTTCAAACTTGGTTTTTGTTTTTTCCAGCGTTGCGAGTCTGGCTTCGTTGTCGACATACTGGTCGGTGACATCGGTACCGTTCAGGTTTTCCGAGACAACTTTGACTGCAAGATTACGATACGCTTCTAGGGCTTGCTTAAGTTTGTCCGACGGGACTCGTACGGTAACCGAAGCAGTGGGGGCGTCCTGGGGATTTGAGAGTGATCGATTGACCATATAGCCTCCCAGATCTTCCGCGGTTCCGATGATTTGATCCTGCGATTCTCTGACGTTAGTTACTTGAAGGGATAGATATGATTCCTGAATGACCAACCTGTTTTCGATATTTTGAGTGGGAGGAGCTTCGGGCTGAGGAAACATGCCGATGCCGCCGATCGCCCGGTCTTGAGATTTCATCATCATCTCCCCGCTTCCAACCGCCGGATAATCAATGGCAGGAGAGGAGATCTGATAACGCAGGGGAAGAGAGTACTGTTTATAGAGAAAATAGGCAACGACCAGCAGAAGAACAAAAGCCAGCTTGTTGTTTTTGATCCAACTAAAAATTCTAGACATTTTATTTACATCCCAATAATCCGTACTCCATGCGTAATCCAGATCCTGAAATAAATTCAGGATGACAAATACGACATTTTGTTTTGCGCTAACTATAGCAATTTAATCCGTCTTCGCGGAAATGACGTTGGTTTATTATGAGTTTCCATCACCGTCCATGCCGTCTTTCATTATTTTTAGGATAAATCTTATATATGCAAAAGTCAAGGTCAAAATGTTATCATTAGTAAATGACCGAAGTTAGTGATAAGTACCGGGAGTTTTGGCAGTATCTGAGCCAAGAGCAGAAAGATCTTATTTTGGAGGGGCAGTACCTCATGAATAATATCATCAAAAGCAACGCCTATCATTTTAAAGACTACTCATTCCTGGTATTCCCATTCGCCAAAGCTTATGAGGGATTTTTGAAGCAGCTTTTTAAGGATATGAAATTTATTTCCCACCTGGATTATATATCCGATCATCTGCGGTTGGGGAAACTCATGTCGCCAAATCTGGAGGGAAAGCTGGGAGAAAGATCGCTTTTTAAAAAAATGAGAGAAAGCGTGACTCGCGACTTTGCCGAGCGAGTCTGGACTACCTGGAAACTAGGTCGCAATCAGATCTTCCATTATTATCCTCATAATATCAAGGCCGTGAGTTTTGAAGAGGCTGAAAAAATAATCGGACAGATTATTAATGCCATGGAGGAAGCCTATATAAAGTTAAAAGTCAAAAGTTAAAAGTCAAAAGCATAATGAGAGGATTAACATCACCAGAAGCGGAGGAATTATTGCAACAATACGGCCTCAACGAGATAAGCGAGAAAAAAAAGAAAACAATTTTGCTAAAGTTTTTGGAGCAGTTTAATAACTTCTTGGTGATTCTGCTTATTGTGGCGGCTTTACTTTCATTTTTAGTCGGGGAGACCGTAGACGGCTCGCTGATTCTGACCATAGTAATTCTCAACGCATTTTTTGGGCTTTATCAAGAGGGAAAAGCCGAGCATGCCATAAGCATGCTGAAGAAGATGGCGGTCACCAAGGTGAGGGTGATGAGAGACGGGGAAGAACGGGAAATAGACAGCCACTACCTGGTGCCCGGAGACGTGATCTATGTTGAGGAAGGGCTTAAAGTGCCGGCAGACGCCAAGCTTCTGGAGGTGCGAAATCTTGAGATCAACGAAGCCGCACTAACCGGAGAATCCCTGCCTGTGGTTAAGGCCGCAGAGGAGACGATTTTTATGGGGACAATCGCAGCCAAAGGTCGGGGATACGCAGAAATCGTCAAAACAGGCATGAATACAAAATTTGGCCAGATTGCCAAAGGGATAGAAGTTATAGTCAAGACCAAGACACCGCTGCAGAAAAAGCTTGAGGCTTTGACCAAAACCATCGGGATCGTCGGCATTTCTTTGTCGATATTGGTATTTGCTTTAAGTTACTGGCAGAGTGCAGGAGGGGCTCATGCCGGAGGCAGAATTTTCTCGGCTTTTCTTTTGGCAATTTCATTGGCTGTGGCAATAGTGCCGGAGGGACTACCAGCGGTGATGACGATTACGCTGGCTATAGGGGTGAAGGAAATGGCAAAAAGAAAAACCATAATCCGCAAGCTCTCGGCAATTGAGGCCTTAGGAAGCATCACGCTTATTGCCACAGACAAAACCGGCACCTTAACTACCAATAAAATGAAGGTAACGGAGATCTATGTCGACGAAGACATCTATAAGGAAGAAAAGCCGCCTATGCTGTCAAACCACCCTTTTTCCAGAATGATACTCAACGGGATTTTATGCTCTACCGCCTCATTGGTCTACGTACACGATCATGACAGTTTTGATGTCTTGGGTGATCCGACCGAGGGCGCTTTGTTATTTTTGGGCCATAAGGTGGGCCTAATTCCTGAGATGGTGAGGAAGGAGTGGGAGGTGGTGGAGGAGCAGCCTTTTGACAGTGTGATTAAAAGGATGAGCGTATTAGTAAGTCAAAAGTCAAAAGTCAAAAGTCAAAAATATTTATTTACAAAGGGGGCACCGGAGTCGATATTGGAGATAAGCGATTCGATACAGATAGGTGAGAAGATCGTTAAACTCACTCCTGCTAAAGTCAAAATTATAGAGAAAGTAATCGAGAAGTGGGCGAAAAAGGGGCTAAGAGTATTGGCGTTTGCTTACAACGAGGCGAAGTTGGAAGACGGAAGTGGGAAGTTGGATAAAGAAGTTAGAATTGGGAAGAAAAAAAATCCAGTTTCCAACCTCTCACTTCATACGTCAGGACTTACATTTTTGGGTATGGTTGCCATTCATGATCCGCCAAGGCCGGAAGTATTGGCGGCACTAAAGAAGACGAAGCTTGCAGGAATCAAGACCGTAATGATCACGGGCGACAATGCCGTAACGGCCGAGGCAATCGGGGTGACAACCGGTTTTATCGAAGAAGGGGATGAGATCATGCTGGGCAAACAGGTCGACGATTATTCCGACAAAGAATTAATGCTTAAATTGCCTAAAGTTAAAGTGTTCGCGCGGGTTACGCCGTTTCATAAATCAAGGATTGTCAAACTCTACCAGCAGCTGGGAGAGGTGGTGGCGGTTACCGGGGATGGGGTTAACGATGCCGTGGCATTAAAGCAGGCAGACGTAGGAGTTGCAATGGGACTAATCGGTACAGATGTAGCCCGCGAAACTGCAGACATGGTGATCACGGACGATAATTTTGCCACGATTGTCGATGCGGTCGAGGAGGGCAGGAATATCATCAAAAATCTGCGCAACGCGGTAAAGTATCTTTTGTCCTGTAATGTATCGGAGGCGCTCGCTTTAATAGTGGGTCTAATGGTTGGAATACCCAATCTCTTTTATCCCATCCAGCTTTTATATATTAACTTGGTTACTGACGGAGTCCCCGCTCTGGCTTTAGCATTCTCACCCAGGGAAGAAAAGGTGATGAGGCAGTTGCCGCAGAAAGAACTTGAGCTTCTTTCACCATTCGGCAAAAAATATATTTTTGCGGTGGGAATTTTTGCCACTTTTATCGTCTTAAGCTCCTATTTTATCTTCACCGATGGCGCGGTTTTTAGACGTACTGCCGCTTTCTCGGTCCTGGCTTTGATACAGTCTTTTATCTTTGTGGATCTTTGGATTTCGCACCAGTCATTACGGAGGCATTATAAAAAGCTTTTGCAGGGAATCTTTTTCCTGGCATTTGCGCTTCCTTTTATGACGCAGTATTTGATAGTCAATGTGCCGGTGCTGGCCGAAATTTTCAAATCCCAGACAGTATCGATATATTATTATTTAGCCTTTGTCCTAATGTCTTCGCTTATTCTTTTCGGCACGAAAACATTGAGAAAATTACAAGGGCATTGAGCATTGTTAGGTAGTGGATAATGGAGGTGTTGGCCAATTATATATAGGCGCCAACGTATAAAGACTTCGAAGAACCGTTGGGTTGTCAGCGAATCTATCGACAATCGAGCCATCCTGAAGAGAGGGAAGGGCCTTGATCAGAATCGCAACTGTCTGACCATGCTGCCTACCTCTTGACGCCTCTTCGTCAATAGTTCCTAGTCCATCAGAAAAAGTTAAAACTTTATTTTCCCATGGTCTGGGGGCAGTAACTGTGACTAGTACATCAACCACTGCCATCATGCTCGCTTGCCAGGGAATATCGCCAGCTTTTAAACCCTTAGGGTATCCCTCTCCATTCTGGCGTTCATGATGCAGGGTGGTCATAGTAAACAAATCCGGAGGTACGTTTGGCCATCCAGAGAGTAATTTAGCGGCAACTTCGGGATGTTGGTGGAGTAGACCTCTTTCAAGAGGGTTCAAATCGCGTTTGATTACGATAGGTAATAAGGCTGATTTACCCAGATCATGCAATCCCGCATAAGATCCCAAGCGGGCTAATTCCGACTCCGGGATATCAGGGAAAATTAAAGCCGCAACAAGAATAAAAAGGTGTTCGGCTAATAAACCGTGCCGAGAAGAATACTCAGATCCTCCAAGAAGTTCTCGAGCGGCTCTATATGGATTAATCGGAGACAATACTCGTATTTTGCCATCAATTAAGCCAAACCCCGGCCGCAGTATTGGACTATTATCTATTGGATTAATTTGTTCAGCCATTATAGATTATAACACAGAGTTTCCTTTTTTAAATTTTAAATAAGGTTGCTTTGCGATGTCAGCAAAAAGCTTTGTCTTTTTAAACTTCTCATGAGCCTGTTTTTATCCGCTTTGAAAGTGAAATAAAAATACCCCTTGACAAATAATATAGGATATGTATAGAATGATATTACAGATGCAATTTTACAAAGAAGGGCCTGATTACAAGTTCCTTTAAACCTAAATACATACCGGTTTAAAGTAGAAGACTATAAGACTTATGAGAAGGGACGAAACTCATCTTATAGCCCATCACCTGCCCAAGGATTTCGGCAACGAGCCGGCAGGCGGAATGGGAGGATAAGAGAAATAACAGAATAAAGAATTCAGAAGCAAGAACCAAGAAAGGGCAAACCAGAATAAGAAGAAAAAATCTGAATTCGAAACTTACGCGCAACCGGGTCCGGAGAGCACTTCGAAGGACCCGGTGCGTTTTTTTTTGCTATAATTACGGCCGATGTCGAATCGATTAGAAGGTAGTGAAGGGAATATTAAACTTAATGGTTATCATGAATTTAAACCGGGTCAGTCTTTGACATTTAATTTAAAAACTCTCAATCCCAATGGAACTGTAAGCATTCATCCTCAATCCTGCACAATCGGGCGAGTCCATAGCGGAGGATTTTTTGGCCAGGTTATAGAACCCGTAGACGAGGATTTTATTCTAAAAACTCCAACCCCCGACCCGTTGCATCATTTCCTAAGAGCCGTCAACTGGGGCCACGCTCTTTTTCCGGCTCAAATCAATGAGAATAAGGCTCAAATTGAACATCTTGGGGCAAGACTTATCCATGATGTTTTGTCACCGTTAACACAAGGTAAATCTTGTAGTCCAAATTCTTTGGGATATACCTTATTGAACACAGGTTTTGCTCAAGTTTTAGAAAAAATGCAGGGAAGAGGGCTAAGATATGATTTAGGGCACGGCGGGGAATTTAAACGATTCAAAGGCGCCCAAGCAGAATTAGCAGGGATTGCTTACCGTCTGGGATTAGAGCAAGTCGGGCAGATCCATCCGGACAATCCTTTTGCCATGTCAAACCTTTGGTGGGATGAGCGGAATAACCGCTGGATATGGCTTGACGTAAATCCGGCCTTCCGTCATACAGGCCGCGTCTGGCCATTTTTTAATTATAAATTTCATGACGAGATAAGGCAATATTTCAAGTCAGAGTCTCCTACTTTTAATCGAATCCACACACAAGATTTTAGAAGAGTGGTGGAGAGACACAGGCAAAGATTTCCGGATGAGCTCTATATAAGAATAATGTCAGATCTCGACCTTTACGATCAATTATGGGAAGCAAAAAGTAGTCAAGAAGCAGGGCCGAGACGAAACAGAGCGGTCACCTTAAATGCTTTATCTCATGTCTTAATTGACGCAGTACCGGGAATAAAAAATATAGCAGTAGGGGCCTTGATTGATCCAGTCAAAATTATTTTTAGTCCCGAATTTAGAACCCAAAATGTAACTGGGGGACTGGAGGAGGCAAGATCGAGATTATTAATATCAGAAGACGAATATAATACAGCAATAGGTGGGTTGACGGATGATCTTAGTGAAGATGAAAGACGAAGGAGGGACATTATATTAAAAGGCCTTCCCATATATTACGCAGCTACCGGACAGCTTTTAAATCTGGCTGAGGCGGCTTTTTACGCAAAAGGCGTGTTAGGAGATGATTTGGCGAGTGATTTTTTAACCGGATTTTTTGTAGGTTGGGTACTTCCCTGTATTTTTAGATTCGCGTCAACCAAGGCCATCGGATCCATAACAAAAAATGATCTTAACATTGCCGCAATGCTTTCAGCCTTGCCAAAGGGACTCTATACCTATGCGATAGTTGCTCAATATGCGCTAGAACCATCCCGCGGGAGTGAGACGATCAGGCATTATTTTTTGAGAAAAATCATTGCAGGCATGTCAGAAAAATTGGGCGGAGGCTGGGGGTCGGAACAGGAGGCGAAACTATGGAACAAATTCGGTAAACGACTTGAAGATTGGGTTAAACCGGGTAGGTAAAACAAATTAGAGGGGTAAATACCGATCGCGATTTCAATTAATATACTTCTATTGATTGAGATTGCAATCAGTATATACCCCTCTAAGTTGATTTAATAAGATATTTTTAGTTGAAAATTTGCAAAATCAACTAAGACGGGTATAGAAGTATAATCAGTTTTCCAATGTAGACGTGTCGCCTAAAGGTTGACCTAACTCCTGCGCTTTGAGTACCCTTCTCATGATTTTACCGCTTCTGGTCTTGGGGAGCATGTCGACGAAGTCCAGCTCGTCAGGGGTGGCAATCGGTCCGATCATCTTTCTCACTTGCTGGATTAATTCTTTTTTGAGCTCTTCACCCGGTTCATTTCCTTTTTTGAGAATCACAAAGGCTTTGATTTTTTCGCCTTTGATCTCGTCGGGCTTGCCGATGACCGCGGCTTCGGCTACAGCCGGGTGGGCGACAAAGGCGCTTTCCAACTCGGCGCTGCCCAACCTGTGGCCGGAGACTTTGATGACGTCGTCGTTGCGGCCGATGATCCAGAAGTAACCGTCTTCGTCTTTTTTGGCAGAGTCGCCGGTGAAGTAAAGAAAATTATTTAAATCTTGCGATGGATCCTGCCGCTCGTTGTCCTTCGCCTCCTTCGCTGAAGCTACGGAAGGCCGAGCCGCCAGTACTGCTTGCCCCTCGAAGCCTTTTGGCGAAGCGGGGTCGGGAGCCCTTCCACTCGCGTCACCCATCGCATTTTTATCACCACTTGCGATACCTGTCTCAGTTTGTTGGTCGTGTTTACTTTCGGAATATTTTTCCAAATTCTCATTTTCAAAGTACGTCTCCAGATATTTTTTAGGATTATTATAGACATCCAAGAGCATCGATGGCCAAGGCTTACGGATTACCAAAAAACCTTGTTTATTAACTTCGACCGGATTGGCGTGTTCATCGACGATATCGGTCTCAACTCCGGGGAAGGGCTTGAAACAACTGCCGGGCTTCAAGGGGACAGACGGCAGGGGGGTCAGCATGAACATGCCGGTCTCGGTCTGCCACCAGGTGTCCATGACCGGGCATTTCTCTTTACCGATAACTTTGTAGTACCAAAGCCAGGCTTCGGGATTGATTGGTTCACCGACGCTTCCTAAGATTATTAAAGAAGAAAGATCGTATTTATCGGGAATATCATTGCCAAGACGCATCAGAGAGCGCACGGCAGTAGGCGCGGTATAGAATTTGGTTACTTTGTATTTTTGGATGAGTTCCCACCAGATGCCGGTATGGGGATAGTCGGGCGTAGCTTCATAGACGAGGGAAGTGGCGCCATTGATGAGAGGTGAATAGACGATGTAGCTGTGGCCGGTGATCCAGCCTGCGTCAGCCGTACAGAACCAAATATCATCAGAGGGCCGGAGACCCGGATTTGCCGGAATATCGGAAACTTCAGATTTATTCTGATTCATCTGAATTTCTGATTCTCCGAGTCTCTGATTATTCCGAATATCGAATACCCACTTCAATGTGATGTACGTTCCGACCATATAACCACCGTGGGAGTGAAGAACGCCCTTGGGTTTGCCGGTAGAGCCTGAAGTATAAAGAAGAAATAAGGCGTCTGTAGCTTCCATAATTTCGGTCGAACAGATTGTATCGGCACTGGCCATGAGTTCATCATACCAGTGATAGTTGACATCAGAATTATCAGATAATTCGGAGTTATTTTTATCTGATTCATCCGAATTTCCGGTTTTCTGAGTCTCTGATTTTCCATAATTTTGATTCATACGATCAACTAAAATTATGTGTTGAACTGAAGTTATTTCCTTTATTGCTTCTTCGACGGTTTTCTTGGAGTCGAGCACTTTATCTTTATATGGATATTTGTCCGTGGTGATGACAATCTTGGATTGAGCGTCCATTATCCTGTTTTTCAGGGCATCGGCGGAGAAACCGGAGAAAACTACAGAGTGGACAGCTCCGATTTTGGCACAGGATAGCATGGCTATAAATTGCTCCGGGATTCGCGGGAGATAGATGGTGATACGGTCGCCTTTTCGGATTCCCAAGGATTTTAACGCATTGGCGAATTTGCAAACTTCGGTATTGAGCTGACCGTAAGTGAATCTTCGTTCGGACATATCTTGACCGACCCAAATATAAGCAAGTTTGTCCTTGGTTGCGGTTTTTTGGTGGCGGTCTAAAGCATTATGGACGATATTGGTTTGACCTCCGACAAACCAACGGGCATAAGGATACTTCCACTCAAGCACTTTGTTCCAAGGCTTGAACCAGGAGAGTTCGCGGGCAATATTTTCCCAGAAAGTTTCAGGGTCGGCCTGGACTTCAGAGTAAAGCTTTTCATAGTCTTTGACGTATGATGAATCAATCGTTTGTTGAGAAGGTTTGATCATTAAGTCTTGCTGTCATTCCGAACTTGTCCCTCGATAAACTCGGGATCTCTTCGAGCCTGAGCAGCCTCAGAGCCGAAGGCCTGAGCTTGTCGAATGGATTTCGAAATCCGGTTCTAAAATCAGATCCTGAAATGAATTCAGGACGACAGTGTTTATTCTATTGTGAAGAAAATCACAAGAAAAATCAAGGAGAACTTACCGAGTTATCTGAAATTTCTTGACTTCCTCAAGAAGTCTTTTAGCCTGGTTATTTTTTTCAAAATGTTCTCTAACCGGTTGGAGGAGTTTGTCTAAAAGCTCTATGGCTTTGGTTTTGATGTCCAGAGGGTGGATTTGTTTTTCTTTGAAAAGCCTCTCCAAGTTTTCATAACTATTAAGAATTACCGGACCGCCGAATTTGGCCGGGCGGTCGACGACGATATTCTGAAGCTGTAACCGGTCCAGAGACTCAAAGAGGATGTATCTGTAGTACTCTAAAATAGGATTTTCATCTATTATCCCTTCCGGACAGTAGGCTTTGGCAATCTTTCTTTTGATGTCTTCGTGAGTATCGGTCATGAAGATGGCCGAGTCGGGCAGGGACTTGGACATTTTGAGCGCGATTGCACGTTTCAATTTATCTGGTTGTAGAGACGCATTGCTATGCGTCTCTACAACGGTCGGTTTACCCAATCCCATCAGCATATGATGGGATACCACGACAGGTTTCCAGTAGCCAAGTTGGGGCCCGATTTCTCTTGCCAACATGTTTACTTTACGTTGATCCATACCAAGCTGGGTGATCTTGGCGCCGAGCATAAAAATATCTGCCACCTGCATGCAGGAGTAGATAATATTGGCCCCGGTTAAGGCATCGAGCGACTCATTCCTACCCATCATCTCGGCAGTTCTGATAAATCGTCTAAGGGCATTGGTTCTTCCGACCTGGATTACCAATTTCCAGTAATCGGAGTTTTTGACCATATCGGAAGCCCAGACAAACTGGACATTGCTCAAATCCATACCAGAAGCTTTCCAGACTTCGATGAAGTATTTTCCTGTGGTTTTGATCTTTTCAAGATCTCCTCCAAGTTTGTTATTAGCCAGCGCATGCCAGTCCGCAACCAACATCTTGAACTTGACTCCGGATTTGGTTATTTTATTAATGTTGATGGAACGAAGGACGCCTTGGGCGATATGGATCTGACCTGACGGCTCAAAGCCGTCGTAAGCAATTAACTGTTCGCCGTTTTCAATAAGTTTAACAAGTTCATCTTCCTGGACAATTTCTTCGCCGACTTGTTTTATGAAATTTAATCTTTCTTCGGTTGTCATAAGTTAAATTGTATCTATACTTCTATTAATTGAAACCGCAATCAGTATATACCCCTCCTTAGTTGATTTGATAAGATGACTTTAGTTAGCAATTTGCAAAATCAACTAAGACGGGTATAACAATTACTTAACATTCATTTGACAATCATGTAACAACAATATACAATATTTCTATCACGATGAGAGGACTACCAAAGGCGGACCTTGCTCCCCGCGGGAATGCCTCTCTTTTTTATCGTTTTTTCAACTTTTCCTTAAATAACCCTACATTAACGATAAATTTCCCAAACTTTCTTAATAGGGAGGAATATCTTTTGTTAGGCACGATAACTTTTAGCAGCTTATTTTTTTGATAAAGGTACTCAATAAGACAGTGAAAATCCCCATCTCCAGAGACAATTACAGTCTTATCATAATTTTTGTACTCAATCATGGCGTGCAGTACTAATTCTGCATCCACATTTCCCTTCACTATTACTTTTCCACTTTTATCTTTAATTTCTTGAGTCGGTTTAAAAACGCAGATAAAACCGACAGATTGCAAATAGGTGTACAAAGATTGATTATCTTGAACAAAACCAATGAACAAAAAAGTTTTTTTTATGTTGTATTTTGTGATTAGAAGTTGACGGAATTTGCCAAAGTCAAGAGTCCAGCCCTGGCTTTTTACACCAAGATTCAGATTCTGGCTGTCGATGAAGGCGTAGATTTTTTGTGATTCAGATTTTTTGGGCATAAGGAGATTATACAGAATTTAGCAACAATTCTGGACTTTACCAAATTGTAAGAGTTCACGGTTCTTGACACAGTTGTCATTCCGAGCGAAGTCGAGGAATCTCTTGCGGGTTTTTGTAAAGAGATTTCTCCATTCCGTTCCTCTTCGACTCCGCTCAGAGTCACTTCAGTCGAAACGACATTGATCGATACAGTTTTGTCAAGACTTGTGAACTCTTACCACTAAAAAAATCTTTTGACTTTTAGAAATTAATTGATATACTTAAAAAATCCTTTGGCAGTCGATAATTAAATATGGCCGCACAGGATGAAACAGAATTTTTCAATTTTGTTTAAGTTAACTAATTTTAATTTACTTCAAAGATTCAAGGATTGATGTTACGGCTTCAATTATAGCCTTCAACAGATTCCGCTAGAATTTATACAACATTTTCTGTGATAGAATTTACACATACGCTCATATACTACGCTTCTGGAAAATGCAGAATTGCTGACTACACCGGATCCCGAAATAAACTTAATAATGATGTTATTAAATGGATTCCCGCATTCGCGGGAATGACCAGAATATGAAAGCGAGGTGAAATAATAATGAACAAAAAATTATACGTAGGCAATCTTTTGTATGAGATGACCGATGAGGAGCTGAAAGATCTTTTTGCGTCAGCGGGAAATGTAGTATCTGCGTCAATTATCCGTTATCAGGATACAGGCAGATCAAAAGGATTCGGTTTTGTCGAGATGGAAACTGATGAAGCTGCTCAAAAAGCAATTGACACGCTTAACGGTCAAGATAACAAAGGCAGAAAACTAATCGTATCAGAAGCCAGACCCCCGAGACCGAGAAATGATTTCGGAGGCGGCGGAGGATACGGAAGAGGAAACAGACGCGGAGGAGGAGACAGATTCAGAAGAGAATAAAATGATTCTTTGAAATCTGGAAAAATACTGCTACTATTATTATGTGATAGGGTATGTATTTTTGTACATCTTTTCTTTCCTCGTCATCTGGTACGTTTCGGGAGTGATTGTGACGTCGGTAGACAGACTGGCACATAAGTTAAATCTCTCGTCATTTGCGGTATCCTTTTTTTTATTGGGCATATTGACTTCAATACCGGAGATGTCAGTTGGGATAAGCGCGCTGATTGACGAAAAACCCGAGATCTTTGTGGGAAATCTGATAGGCGGGATTGTGGTGATTTTTCTGCTCATCATTCCGCTCCTGGCGATTTTTGGCAACGGTGTGAAATTAACCCATCAGATGAGTAAAGAACATCTGATTTTAGCATTATTGATTATCATTGCTCCGTCTGTCTTCACTTTTGACGGGTTGATAGGGATACCCGAAGGAATTATGGCGGTACTGCTATATCTGATGCTGATTATGATGGTTGAGAAACGAAAAGGTTTATTTGAAAGAATAAAAGATAACATTTTTCATAATAAAGATTATACCGATTATGACCTGATAAAGATCTTGGTTGGGGTGGTGGTGGTATTTTTGGTCAGCAAATATATTGTCGATACGACAATCTACTTTTCCCAACTTTTTAATATCTCTTCGTTTTTGATCAGTTTGGTGATCGTGGCGATTGGGACTAATTTGCCGGAGCTTTCATTAGTTTTTAGGGCGCTCTCATTAAAGAAGAAAGAAGTCGCTCTGGGTGACTATCTTGGGTCGGCGGCGGCCAACACCGGTATTTTTGGGGTGTTAATTCTTCTTGGAGGGTCGGGCTTTTTTGTCCAGAATCATTTTTACCAGACTTTTGTGTTTATAGCAGGCGGGATGACTCTATTCTATATCTTTGCACGATCAAAACAGGATATCTCAAGGGCGGAAGGATTGGTGCTTTTGCTTGTCTATATTTTGTTTTTGCTGATGGAGGTGCTTTAAAGTAGTCAGTGAGAACTTGAACCTGGATTTTTTATTATCCATCATAAAAAGAATAAAATCCTAAAGCTAGCGCAATACGAAATGTCATATTTGTCATCCTGAATTTATTTCAGGATCTTGTTGTTTAGAAACAAGTTCAGTATGACATTTATCAAAACCGGTCATTTTGTTTTGCGCTGACTATAGTATAATCCTTTTCTTATATGACCGAAAGGGTGGAAAAAGGGAAATTTTTAGGACAGTTAAAATCTCTGTTTATTTATAGATATTTTCACAAGTTAGGTCTTTTTGAAAGTTATGCAGATCCAAATACTAAATCCACAATCGACTTCTGGCTAGGTAACTGTCCACGGATTGTCTATTTTTTAGACCAGCCTAGAACCTCTTCAGATTTGACAGATGCAGCAGTTCGGTTTCACAGAGGAGATGTGAGGAAAGTGACCAGGGATCCTTATTTCAAGCACCTTTTTTATACAGGATATTTGATTTTTGAACACTTTGATCAAGAATTTATAAATCCACAGGTAGTTTTTTTTCATGACGCTATCGAATTAAGAAGAAAACAGCAATTTAATGACGGATATTCTGCCCTCGACTTTCATAATGATCTAATTACTTATGGATTAGACGACGGAGACGGGTTAAGAGAGTTAGTCTTGATAGTCGATATTCTTACCCCGCCGGCAAAAGCGGACGATATCGCAAGAGACGATTGGATAAAAGTCAAGATTGATAATTTTAGATCAATCATGGATTTGAAAGCAAGAGATGTGAGCAACAGGTATAGGGAAATTTTTCAGAAAGACTTAACAATAGCTGATAAAGAGGTAGAATCTTTAGTCGCGAGGATAAAAATTATTAAACTTGCGGATCTGGCTGCGAATATGAGGGAAACCGTAGTCGACTTACAAAGGGGGGTAGATGAAAAGCATGCAAGAAATGGTATGAAAGATCTTGATTGGAGGATTGAGGAGTTCAGGCAAAGATTAATGCTAATTGAAAAATATTTTTCCGGCTTTCCACTTTTGGAGCAAATGAGTGGCGATTTAAGATATATGGAAAAGTTAATTAGTTAAAGACAATAGGGAACAACCTGCTTAAACTGATTTTTTTTACTGAAATTGATGATTTTTTCGGCATTGGGGAAGTGTTTTTTTATGACAGAAACGGATATTTTTTTATCAAAGTATTGGTACAAGACCTGATCTGCTTCCTGATAAGTAAAGCCGAATTCTCCCTCATCGGTTTGATCGACCCAGAGGCCGGCCGAAGGCTTGGCTTTTAGTACTTTAGGAGGAAGTTTGAGATATTTGGCGAGCTGGAAAACCTGAGTTTTATAAAGATGGCTTATGGGTTCGATGTCCGAAGCGGCGTCACCGTAGCGGGTAAAGTAGCCTAAGAGATTTTCCGATTTATTTTCTGTGCCGTAGACGAGGGCGCGATGTTTTTTGGCCAGATCAAAAAGGATGAGCATGCGGACGCGGGCCATGACGTTGCCGAAACGGATACGATTAATTGCTAAGTGTTGATTGGTGAGCTCTAATGATTTTTTTAGTTCGTCGACCGGTTTTTTGATTGAGAGAAAGAGTTGGTTTTGGGGAGGAATTTGAAGACTGCTGCAAAGATGACGAATAAGACTGATATGAGGTTGAAAATAGTATAGGTGGGCGATAAGGATCTTCTGCGGCCGGATGGCTTTTGCCGCAAGATAAAGGCTGGCTGCGGAGTCGACTCCGCCTGAGACTCCGATGACCAGCTTTTTCAAACCGGTTTTTGCAAAAGCAGCTTTAAGAAATTTAATTATTTTCTCGGATTCTTTTTTGAGATTAAAGCCGGCAATAAGGGGGTTCATAGAGTAATATTATAGTATACTTTAAGTTGATGCGAAAGTACAAAGTGGGCTTATTGGTAGGTAGATTCCAGCCTTTTCATAAAGGTCACTTACACTTGATTGAAAAATCTCTTAACTTGGTTGATATGCTGGTGGTAGGTATAGGAAGTGTGGGAGTTATAGATACGGATAACTTTTTGACTTATGATGAGAGGAAAAGGATTCTTGACGCGGTGATTAAAAATGAAGGGTGGAGCGAGAGGATTAAGAAGATTGTGCCGCTTAATGATTATCATAACGATAAATTATGGCTGGAGAATAGCCTTAAGCAATCCGGGGAAATTGATGTGGTGATTGGGAATAACGAGTGGACCAATGGGATATTTGAAAGGGCAGGGTATCCGATACTGCGGTTGGGGTATTATAAAAGGTATTTATATGAAGGGGAGAGAATCAGAAAACTGATGAGGGAGGGTAAAAGTTGGGAGGAGAGAGTACCTGGATACATTGTTACGTTAATTAAAAAAGCAAAGTAGATTCTGTCAGAAAATTCATTCCCACAATTGCTCGAACCAGCAACAGGCTGGAAAAATTCTGCGCGCTTGCGGGATCCCTTTCTTTTCTGCCACCTACTTTGAATAGACGAATGAAACAATTTAATCATCTAGTCTACGCCGGAACTTTTGACCGGTTACATACCGGGCATAAAAAGATGCTGGATCGGGCATTTGAGTTGGCGGAAAAAGTCTCGATCGGCATAACCGGCGAAAAAATCTACAATTCAAAGCCTCTGGCCAATCTAATATTAACCTGGCAGGTTCGGAAGGGGGCGGTACAGCAGTACCTAGAAGAACAAAAATGGCTAAAAAGAGCAGGATTTTTTAGATTGGATGACATTTATGGTCCTTCGATTGTGGATGAGACGATAGATTCGATCTTGGTTACAGACTGGACTAAGGCCAACGCGGAAAAGATCAATAAAGTAAGAACTGAACACGGGATGAGAACCTTAAGAATTATTGTTGACCCGCTGGTACGCGGTGATGACGGAGAGGTTGTGACTTCGGAGAGAATTAGAATGGGGGAGATTGATAGGGAGGGAAAAAAATATAGGTTAAAAGTTAAAAGTCAAAAGTTAAAAGTATTGCTTTTGCCCGAATATTTAAGGCAGGAGTTGAGGAAGCCATTGGGAAGAGTATTCTATGGATCAGTTGGTCAGCTATCAGCGATCGCAAAGCAAGTCATAGAAACAATAAGATCGAAAAAGCCGATAGTAACTATGGTTATTTCGGTTGGGGACATTATTACCGAGTCGCTTTTACAGCTAGATTTTGATCCGAATGTGAAAATTATTGACTTGCGAAGCAGGAGAAAACAAATTTCCAATTTCCAATTTCCCTACCTCGCCGGTAGGCAGGCAGTTTCCGATGAATTTTCAAGATCTAAATTTCAAATTAAGAAAGTTGATTCTGGACAAGCCAGAATGACGCAATTCCGGGGAGAGCTAGCGACTCCGGAATCTATTAGTTTATTAAATGATCCCGGAACAATTAACATTAAAACAGCTCTTGAATTAAAAAAATCATTTAACAAGTATCTTAAAAATCAAGAAAAACAGCTGTTGGTAGTCAGAGGTGAAGAAGATCTTCTGGCTTTGTCATCAATCCTTTTCGCGCCGCTTGGAGCAGTAGTTTTATATGGTCAGATGGATTTGGGGGTGGTAATGGTCGAGGTGACGGAGGAAAAGAAATGGGAGGTGAGGGAAATTTTAAAGAGATTTATTTAACTCATTTGTTACTCACAAATCTTCTGGTTTCTTTCTTACAATTCTTCTAGTAATTTCAGGAGAGTTAAAATCATCAAAATCCGTAGGATTAAGAATTACATCATGATTCAAAGACCATTCTGCTGCTTCGACTGTTTTCACTCCTGGTATTTCAGGGCTAGAGGATGGTCGAAACAAAATTTCAGGGCTAGTTATGGTTGTTTCTATGCCAAGGTATCCCAGACTAATAACCTTAACGACTCCATCTAAACAACCGCCTCTCAAAGATTCTGATTGTGTCGGAACTTTGTAAAAATCCCAATCAATCTTTCTTCCCATATTATGGGCGATTTTACTTCTTCTTCTTCTTTTTGTCAACAGGACTTGATAAACCGTGCTTGAGAGAATAATGGTTAGGACCTGAAATTAAGATCAAAATTGTTAAAACTATACTTCTATTGATTGAGATTGCAATCAGTATATACCCATCTAAAGTTGATTTAATAAGATATTTTTAGTTGAAAATTTGCAAAATCAACTAAGACGGGTATATATGGGGCGATAGGTATACAGTTTTAGAAACGTCAGTAGTAGTAAGAGATATAAGCAGTTATAGTTAGCGCAAAACAAAATGTCGTATTTGTCATCCTGAACTTGGTTCAGGATCTGAATGATAAGATGCTGAAATAAATTCAGCATGACACAGAATACAATCTGCCATTTCGTTTTGCGATCGCTATACCTAACGTAGCTGTCTTGACGGTTTTATAGATTTATGACACGTGGTATCAGTTGCAATCCCTTAAGTTATCTAAAGTATACCGCTACGTAATTGAATTGCCAGCGGCATAACCGTTCGTACGCTCCAATGACTCACTTATTTTCGCAAATTGAACTACGAACGGTATATTTATAAAAAGAATTTTAAGCAAATTTATTTCAGAAATATAGCTGCATCTATCCTTTCGGGAGGCGCTTTTTGCAATTCTTCAAAAGGGACAAAACCCCGACTGTATGAATCTTCTGGATTAATATCATATAGAACGTGTACTTTTTGACGTGGATCAACATAAATGAAGCCAGGAAGTGTTATTGCTAACAAATCAGAAGGTACAACAATGACTAAAGATCCTGGAGGTATGCGTTGGGCAAAATCTTCTGCATTTTTAAAGGGATCGCTAGGTAATTCAGTCATGTGGACTATTTTAACGCTTGAAATAGCACTTGTCAAAGGAATTTAAGCGGGATATAATTGCTAAATATGCAAAAATATCAACCGAAAGAATTTGAGAGTAAGTGGAGAGAGGTATGGAAGAGGGAAAAAATTTTCAATTTTCAATTTTCTCCACATCTCCCGACCCAATCGGGACTTGCGGGGCAAGCAAAAAAATATTATGTTTTAGTAGAGCTGCCTTATACTTCGGGAGATCTGCATGTCGGGCATTGGTTTTCTTTCGCAATTCCTGATATTTTGGCTCGTTTCAAAAGGATGAGCGGCTTCAATGTTTTTTATCCTATAGGATACGATGCTTTCGGGCTTCCGGCTGAGAACGCCGCAATAAAACACGGGGTTCACCCCAAGGATTGGACGATGAAGAATGTCGAAAATATGACCAGGCAATTCCAGACCATGGGGACGATGTTGAACAATTGGGAGGAAGTTGTAATAACCTGCTTGCCTGAATATTACAAGTGGAACCAGTGGATATTTTTAAAGATGTACGAACGTGGTCTTGCTTACCGAGGTATGGCTTTGTCTAACTGGTGTCCAAGCTGTCAGACGGTACTCGCCAACGAGAATATCGAGAACGGCAAATGCTGGAGATGCGGAACGGTTGTCATTCAGAAGCAAGTCGAGCAGTGGTTTTTGAGAATTACAAAGTATGCAAATAGATTATTGTGGAAAAAAAATGAAAATAGCGAGCTTGGGAACCCTGAGGGTTCCCAAAAAGCAAATGGGGTTGATTGGCCGAAACAGGTGCAGATCGGGCAGAATAATTGGATTGGGAGGAAGGAAGGAATTAATATTACATATAAAATTAAAGATTCAAATGAAACCATTACTTGTTTTACTACTACTCCGGTTAATTTTGGAGCGACATTTTTAGTAGTTGCTCCAGAACATCCTTTTGTCACTAAAATTTTGAATAAAAAGTTAAAAGTGGGCGAAAAAACACTAAACGAAATTAAAAAGTATGTTGAGAAGGCCAAACACGAAACAGAAGAAGAAAGAAAAATTGCCGAGAAGGATAAAACCGGTATTTTTACCGGATTTTATGCGATTAATCAGCTAACTGGAAAACCAATCCCAATCTGGATCTCGGATTTTGTTTTGATGAGCGTAGGTACAGGAGCGGTACAGGGCTGTCCCGGACACGATTATCGAGATTTTGATTTTGCAAAGAAATTCGGTATTCCAATTCCGAGAGTTGTTACTGGACCAAAGGGAGAAACAGACCCAATTGAAAAAAAAGAAGATGTTGTGGAGCACGGTGGAGTTATGGTAAATTCTGATTTTCTAAATGGAATACCTTTTAAGAAAGCAATGCAGATGACTATGGATTATTTTGAAAAGAAGGGATGGGGGAAAAGGGTAGTAACTTACCATCTTCGTGATTGGTCGGTGTCAAGACAAAGATATTGGGGAACACCGGTACCCATAATTTACTGTCGGAATTGCTGGGAAGTTAAAAGTCAAAAATCCAAAGTCAAAAGTTTAAGAAGCGGAGTTGATTATACAATTGTTGAGGGAAAAGAATATATGATACATCCGGTTCCATTAGAAAATTTGCCGGTGGAATTGCCCTACGAAGTCGATTTCACACCGAAAGGAAAGCCGCCTTTGGCTACGAATAAAAAATGGCTGAACGTGAAATGTCCTCGTTGTGGAAGTGAGGCAAAGCGGGATGCGGAAACTTTGGACACGTTTTTCGACTCCGCTTGGTATTGGTATAGGTATGTGAGTCCGAATTATACTGAAGCCCCATTCGACAAGAGTAATGTGAAAGAACTCACGCCCGTGGATGTTTATTTCGGCGGGGCAGAGCACACTTTGGGTCATACCTTGTATGCCAGATTTTTTACCAAGTTTTTTAAGGATTTGGGCTTGGTAGACTATGAGGAGTTTGCTTTAAAGAGAATTCAGCACGGAGTAGTACTGGGACCGGATGGGGCAAGGATGAGCAAGTCAAAAGGCAATGTGATCAATCCGGATGACGTGGTCGCCGAATACGGCAGCGACACGGTAAGGATGTATCTTTGTTTTATGATGCCGTATGAGGCAACCGGCCCTTGGTCGGATAAGACAATAGCCGGAGTACACAGATTTTTGAACCGCGTTTGGAAGATTTTTCAAGGATATAAAGATTCGGCAACGCAATTTTTATCACACGAGAGTATCATCGCTCGACAAGCTCGCGGTCCCCTCGAAAGTGAAAAAAATGCTATTGCCTCATCTTTTAATGAAAGTCCACAACTAGTTTCAAAATTGCAAAAAACTATCAGGAAGGTAACCGCTGATATCGAAAAGATTAAGATGAACACCGCGATTGCGGCGATGATGGAGTTTTTGAAGGAATGGGAATCAAGATATAACATGAAATATGAAACATTAAGCATAGAAAACGCCAAGAAATTTTTGCAGATTTTGGCGCCTTTTGCGCCATACATGACCGAAGAGATCTGGAGAAATTTTTTTGGAGAGAAAAAATCGATTCATCTGTCAAAATGGACAGCGACCGGACGTGAAATAAGTGAAGAATTGGTTAATCTGCCGGTGCAGGTGAACGGTAAATTAAGAGAGATGTTGAAAGTGACAAGTGAGAAGCTGGAAGACCAAAAATATATAGAGAGCAAAGCAATGGAAAGTGAAAAAATAAAAAAATATTTGGCTGGGAAAAAATTTAAAGTAATCTACGTGAAAGGTAAAATACTGAACTTAGTTGTAAATTAGATTAATTTAAGGCCACGATTTCCAACCGCAGCGGTTGGAAATCGGGCTGGCATGAGGCTGTATAAATATAAATTGATAACGAGGATTCCGGTCACCACTTCGCTCTTCGAGCTTCGAAGCGCAAGCAAGCCGGAATGACCAATATGATTTATCAAGACAGGGAGAAATATTTGATAGCGGCGAAGGAGATGCTGGCGGAGAACATTTACAGACATTGTCTGGCTTTGGAGTCTTGTATGGGCGGACTCTATGATTATTTTAAACTAAATAATCTATTGGGGCCTGAAGAAGCCCCAAAAGAAGACTGGATGCTGGCGGGATTCCTGCATGATATAGCTTACTGGGGAGATACAAAAGCCGATCATCCCTTGAAGGTCAACGAAGTATTGGCGAAATATAATTTGAGAGTCAACGATAATGCTTATCAGATAATCAAAGCCCATGGACCCGAACTGACCGGGGTTACGCCAAAAACTAAAGCCGAATGGTCGATATTCTGTGCCGACAGTTTGACCGGACTGGTAACAGCAGTTGCTTTAGTTTATTCAAGTAAAAAATTGACGGACGTTAAATTAAAATCAGTAATAAAAAGGCTGCTTAAGGAACCCAAATTCGCAGCCGGCACAAGACGAGAGGATATAAAGAAGTGTTCGGATACCGGCGGCCTAAATTTGCCCTTAGAGAAGTTTGTGGAAGTTTGTTTGAACGCGATGAAAAATATTGCGCCGGAAATAGGACTGTAAAATAACCTTCAGCTAGTTTTTTATAAATCTAATCTTCCCGGTTAAACATCAATTGGAATCAGGGCATTCCGTATTGTCTAAGATAAATTTTGGTAAAATAGAGAAGGATTGGAATTCGAGTTGGGAGATCGTCTAACGGTAGGACAACGGACTCTGAATCCGTTTATCTAGGTTCGAATCCTAGTCTCCCAGCCCGGTTTTAAAAAGCAAAAATAAGGTAACTTTAGATCTTAAAATAAATCTATTTTAAAGTTCTAACCTTTCAATTTTTTGTATTAATACTTCTTCAATTATTGTTGCTATGTTTTTATTAATTTAATAAAATTTTTATCAAATGGTTGAATCAGGCGAAAGTGTTAATCCAACTCAAAGTAATATTTTGCAAAAGTTCAGTCCAGTAGCAAAAGAGGAGAAATTTTCTAAAATTAGAGCAAATCTAATCGGTGATTATAAGAATAATTTAACAGCATTAACTTCGGCATTGGAAAAAAATCCTTCTCAAATGCCAGTCGAACACAGTGAATTTCCTGACAAACGTCCACTCGTTACGGTTGTAACTTCATTATGGGAAGAAACTTCTGATATGACCACGATGAAAATGTTTGAAAGATCGATAGCCGATTTAGTAAAACAAGCCAAAGAAAGTGGATTTAATTTGGATTTTATTATCGTCGCAAATAACGGAGGCGGGAAAACGGCAGAATTAGGAGAACAATTGCGAGCGAAACTGGTAGAGTTTTTAAAAGTCCAAAAAGATCAACTAAACATTTCTAATACAACTGCGATTAATACGAAGCAACCTGCAGGGGTATTTAATTCGTCCACGCCGTGGGATTTAACTTTACCTTTAGTTTCAAAATTTACAAGATCGGACGGTAATAGGATCATTCTTGTAGATCAGCCATTCACGGACAGTAACGGAGCAAATGCGGGAAAAATAAGAGCGGTCAGAGATGTTGTCCACGCACTCAAAAAATCAATGAGTGACGATAATTATCGACCGGATGCCATATTCCAAACTGATGCGGAAACAATTCTCGAATATTCGGATGAAAAATTTAAAGGATCGATTCCTCCATTAAAAGCTCTTTTTAATAATTTGAAAAGAAGAAAGCTTGTTGCTATCGGAACAAAAGACAGATTCAAAGTTATTGATTCTGAAACCGGATCCCCAGCAGATGTTCCGGTAGGAGGCGCACAAGTAGGATTTATGCTTACAAACACAAGAGACCGATTAGTATCCCTATCGGGGGGGCATTATTAGCAAAACCGGAAAATTATATTGCCGGAATGATTTCTATAGCAACGAATACTCCCTCAACCGGAGCGGAAGATTATGAATTTACTCAACTTTTAAAAGCACAAGAGGGTAAAAGCGAACAAGATTTTTCTCTCGCTACATCATTAGGTATAGTCACACATTTAAACCGAGCCACACCGGAACCTTATTCATATAAACAAGTAAAGAGGTGGTTAGAAAGCGGAACCGCAATTGATAAAATTTTTCCCGAATATCCCTATAAAGCCGAATCACTTTTAAAATATGTTCAGATGGTGGTTAAATCAAGAATCAATACAGCTTGGAGAGAGTGGCAAAATAATAAAAATCAAAGAGCATTAGACGAATTAAAACAATTAGCTACTGATATAAAACAACTACCGGATTTACAAAAGATGCTTGGTAATTCATCCGAAGCTGATATCCTAAACGGAGTTGCAAGTTGGGGTCATACCAAAAAAGAGATTTAGATTTGGTTATATTAACGATATATGTGAGATTTATTAGGTAAAATAAAAGTAGGGTGAGTATAAATAAATTGTTTTTGGATTTGTTGTTTGTAGAAGATGCAGACAAAGTTTAATAGTGCCAGCCAGTAAGAATTGAAAGGAGGTCGGGAGGTAGCGCTTTCCGCGCCCGCTTTACACTGAGCGAAGTCGAAGTGCTCCGCGGAAAGCCCGTCAAATCCGCCTTTTTTGAAACGTGAGGTTAGTCGCCGTAAAAGAAAAAGAAAGAAGAAAAAACGCAAAAATTGTTAGGTACTTTTATTCAAAAATTATAGTCATGAAGTTCTTAATAGCGCTTCGTTATAAATTTGATAGTCGAGCGAATTTAACTGCTGAAATCTATTTTTGAATTGTTCTGATACGGACACATCACCCGCAGTTGTATTCAATTTAGATAAAGACACATTTCCTTCTGGATCAAAATTCTTGCAATAACAATCAAGTGCTTTCATGGTTCCAACAACATCAAATTTATTTAGTGAAACCCCATGAAGATGTCTATACTGATAGTTTGTTTGATACGGAAGCTCCGCAAATTCCTCAAACGACATATTTGGTCGAAAAAATTCTTTTTTGATCGCCATAATACGTACATGATCTCGCAGATATTTATAATGAGATTTAGCTCTATCTAATGGCTCTCGCAAAACAGTTACTAATCGCGCATCTTTGATTGTTTTGGCAAAATGATCAGGAGTAAAATGGCCATGCACGACTTTGCATTCTGGAGGGACTATTTCATCATGAAGAATAGCAATATTCGGTCTTGTGGCCTTATATATAGATTGATACAAAAAGCGCCCAAGATTAGTTTCTATGAGCCTTCTCTTTAGTTGATACATAAAGGGGTTTGGTTGTCTAAATAATCCTTCTTCTGAAGCTCTGTATAATCCACCTTTGTTGGGATATGAAAAAAATACGTTCTCTGCTCCGAAAAGATCAACCCAAAATTTCTTCAGGCTTACTCCGCCGGTTTTGGGGATATGGACACTTGTAATAATTCCACGCTCTACAGCCATAGTTGTATATTTAGTAAAATCAAAGCGTATTGTACCAAATTTGTAGCATATTGATATATTTAGAGATATGATTCACGAAATACTATTATCAGAAGCCGCACGATACTTTCGTCATAAACCTATATATCCTGGAGAAGACAAATCTATAGAACCCGTGCCATATTTGCGCCTTCCTTTCACAAAAGATGGACTTGACCACGCACAATTGAGATCCGGTCAATTAGGCATCGGTCGAAAAGAACATTATTGTGTTTCAGAAGGTTGGTACTACTCGACAAGGGTAAGAAAAGTTGTGCCTTTTGGTCATGGTGCTGTCGATTTTGAATTACCGTATGGACATCCAGTGGTTGCCCCATGCGATGGATATGCAATGTCTTCTTATCATTCATTTCCATTAGTTGATAGGAAAGGAAATGTAAAAGTGAAAAACGGAATAAGACAGCAGTTTGGGATAGGTTATTTTGTACAAATTTATAACCCTGAACAAAACAGGTTTGTGCAACTTGGTCACCTTTCAAATATTGCTGACAATATCCCCTTTAGTATGCCAGTAAAAAATGGCGCATCATGGGTAGCTACGGGTCATATTTTAACTCCCGCAGACATGATGGTCGGTAACAATTCAAATGTTGAATTTGTAAAAATTGGCGAGCAAATCGGTTTTGTTGGTTATTCTGGTCTAGCTGATGAAGAAGACTATATAGCAGGTTACGAAAGACCATATGTAATAAATCCAAATACTCCTTCTTGGAGCATCCCTCACATACATATGGATGAATTTCAGCGAAATTACACAAATGGGAAAAAAGATTGGAGGAGAGACCCATATGACATATATATGCAAGATCATCACTATCCAACACATTACAACAAATTGAGTATGGGGAAAAACCCCTTATTTTTAACTGATTCAAGTGATAGACCATATTTCGCTTGATAATAAGTCTTTTGAATCGGCCGATGGAGAGTTTTAGGTATAACCCGAGGCTTGGTTTAATTCCGGCCGATTCATAATAATATTTTTTGCGGCTCCGCGCCTCCAAAACTGTCGGCTCGTAAAAGTCGCTGAAAGCGGGATCTAAAAATAAATCCTTCGACTCCGCTCAGGACCTTCGGAACGCAAAAAATTTAAAGAACCTTTATACTTCTTAATTATTTATATCCTTGTGCTTGGATAATGAACTACCCCGCAGCAGAGCTGCGGGGTATCTTTATGTCATTCCCTCGAAG
>MGAN01000021.1:0-412 GCA_001789745.1 Candidatus Roizmanbacteria bacterium RIFCSPLOWO2_01_FULL_40_13 | reverse complement strand
TCATTCCCTCGAAGGAGGGAATCCAGACCGGATCCCCGCCTGCGCGGGGATGACAAACATTTCGCAGCAAGCTGCGAGGAATTAAACCATTAAGGTAAATTATTAAATAATTCAGCATAAAGACCGTCTTTTTTCATCAGTCTTTCATGATTTCCGTCTTCAATAATCTTTCCTCCTTCGAGAACCAGTATTCTATCTGCATTTCTGACAGTTGAGAAACGATGGGAAATAATAATAACTGTCTTATCTTTTTGTAATTCTCCCACCTTTTGGAATATTTCGTACTCTGCTTTTGCATCAATAGCGCTTGTGGGCTCATCTAATATTAAAATAGGGGCGTCTCTGAAAAAAGCTCTAGCAAGCGCAAGTTTTTGCCACTGTCCTCCTGATAAGTCCACCCCTTCTTCAAAAG
>MGAN01000020.1:44154-47012 GCA_001789745.1 Candidatus Roizmanbacteria bacterium RIFCSPLOWO2_01_FULL_40_13 | reverse complement strand
TTATGGGATAGTTTAAAAAACAAAATTTGTCATTTACAGACCCATTAATTGAAACATAAACTTATTTATTATTAAAAAGAGCCAAGAGACAATATTTTATTACGATGAGCAACCAGACATTAAATCACTACAGAGCTTTTATCAAAAAATCCAAGGCGCTCAGGAAAAAAGAGAAAGATATACTGCTGATGAGGCTGGAAAATATAAGCCACAAGCAGATCTCCGAAGGATACGGCTATAAATCTAAAGAAAGAATCAGGAGTATAGAGGCCAGGGCTCTTTTTAATCTGTTCGGATTCATAGTCATAGGGCGGGACAAAATAATTTCAAAAACAAGCTGAAAATGAGATGTCAATTATGCGAAAGTCAAACTGAAAAAATTTATAAAGTCATAAGGAAAAGCAAAATCTACGAATGCTCACTTTGCCAGCTGGCCTTTATTGATCAGAAAGTACTGACAGTAACTAAACTACTCAAGGATGACACAAGCGAACTTTATAATTTTGAAAATTATAAAAAAGACGAAGGAAGATTGAGGAAAAGATTTAAAAAATTAACGGTTAAAATTACGGCTCATAAAAAATCCGGCAGCGTCCTGGATGTGGGAGCAGGCTTTGGCTTATTCTCGTCGGAGCTAAATAAGACAGGAGACTTTAATTTCGATTTAATAGAACCAGGTCTGAAACTTCGTTATGTCGGCAAGCTGGAGAAAAAAATTTATCCATTAACTTTCGAGAAATTCAAAGCTGGGCGAAAATATGACATCATTTTAATGATGGATGTTTTGGAGCATTATATAAATCCTTTGAAAAATCTGGAAAAGGCAAAAAGGCTTTTGAAAAAAGAGGGAATTTTGGTAATCCAAACTCCGAATTATAAAAGTTTAATGGCAAGTATCTGCCGGGACTGGGCTTGGTGGATGGTCGAAGATCACAAGTTTTTCTTTTCGCCAAAGTCTTTAAGACTTATCTTGGAAAAAGCCGGGTTTGGATCACAGCATTTAATGACTTATGAAGACCGCGAGGATTTTAAAAAGAATCTGGACGGAAATTTTGTAAAAATTAAAAATCATTTTCTTAGAGCAGTTATTAAAGGAGTATATTTTACAATTTTCTTTCCTATTTATTTTGTTGCAAGGAATATGCTTTGGAGGTTGAATTATGGAGGATTGATATTTGTAATAGCCGATAAAGTGATATAAAGTCTTATCTAGGTTTTTTCCTTTTTCCCCTATTGCCTTTTTTCGTAGCTGATTGTATTTTGCCAAGAACACTATAAGCAAGGGTAGCTTTAATAATAACTTCTTGTATCAAAGGTGTACCATCATTTATTGCATTAGTTTCCGCAGCAACAGCTGCTTGAGCTTCCGCTATTAATTTAGTAAGCTCATCTTGTGGCGTATTGTTTACTAAAATCGATCCTGTTTTTCTGGCTGCTTGTTGAAGCGTGATACCTAATATTGAAGGAATAATCGTTAATAATGAAGGGAGTAAATTCTCAACCTGACGATACTGTCGCAATGCGTCAACTATCATATTTTAATTTATGAATTATAACATAAATTTTTTAATCCGCCTTCGTGGAAATCCCCGATCGTTAGGTTGTGGAAGCTTCAAAGTGAAATTAGATTGTGAGCATCGGAGACAGTGGAAGATTACTTAAATAATTCAATAAGTAGCTGCTTCAATATGTGATAAACTATCAGTATATAATTTACTAACGGGTTCAATTCCGGAAGCTCCAGGTTCAATTAAAATGAAAAAAACCATAACTCCATTTGTATTGGGATTGATTGCAAAAGACAGGAAATACCTGCTTACAAAAAGAAAGGAAATTGACAGAGAAGACCCAAGCGATTTTGTGGGAAAATGGCAGATTCCGGGAGGCGGAATTGATTATGGTGAAACTGTAGAAATTTCCTTAAAAAGGGAGCTGAAAGAAGAAATCAGGATCGAGGTTGAAATTATCAAATTAATTCCTCTGATTATAAATTCCATTAGAAAAAATTGGCACGGAATCGGGATGGCTTACTTGTGCAAACTTAAGGATCCAAGTCAAAAGATAAAGCTGAATGGTGAATCAAGCGAATTCGGATGGTTTACATTCGAAGAAGCCATGAATCTTGATGTCTTACCCGGAGTGAAGGAAGTAATAAGAGTTACTGAGAAAAGAGATTTTTGATTTGACTACTAGAATAAGTTAACAAATGACCAAGCGTGTCTAAATCAGTGATGTCTGCCGATTTTACTTCAGATTCAGTAATGCCACGACGTGATACCTTAAAGCTTATTTCACCATCCCAATAAATATCCAGACCGGCATTATCTTCTGGAAATTGAGAATCCAAACCTAATGGTTTTGACCAATCTGATACTTCAATATGAGTTTGTGGAGTAGCTAAATAGCCTTCGCTTAAAGGCCGGTCAGCTAAATAGTAATTTATGATTATTACTTCCATATTTCCTTCGCTGAATATTGATATTTGCGATTTAGCAATTTGTGAGGAGACAACGTCTGAAATATCCCACAAAACAGTCCTTTCGTGATGCAAAGATTTTGCAAGTCGAAGAGCTTTATCAATAAAATCGTTTGCAAAAGCTAAAGTCCTGGCTCGAAATGGTGAGCGCCTGTCTATAGATTGACCGATTGTTTCCGGAGCTTTAAAGCTATTTTCCATTTGGTACTTTATATTATAGGTTATTTTTATAGAAAAGCAAATGCCGTGGGGTTTGGAAATTTTCGAATCTAAAGAAATATTGGACTGATGAGATTATGATAGTTTGGATCAGTTGCGGGCGAGAGAGGAGTTGAATCTCCATGTCGGTTTTGTGCTCTACATATATTCAAATTCGAACGTA
>MGAN01000020.1:33358-44078 GCA_001789745.1 Candidatus Roizmanbacteria bacterium RIFCSPLOWO2_01_FULL_40_13 | reverse complement strand
ATGGCGGTTGCCGCCATCCGACCGCCGCAATATTTTTAAGTTCGGCCTTCTGCCTCGTTATTTTTCCTGCGCGCGATTTTTGACTTTTGCTTGCGCAAAAGTCTTTTTATCCTCGTCTTTCCTTTCCTCCACCCGCAGCTGGTACTCCTCTGTTCCGAAAAACTTGGATTACCCCCTCAAGGAGGTTTGGTTTTACTGCTTCGCTTTCGACAGGCTTTCCATCCCTAATAATTTCTATTTGTTCACCGTCTGGCATAGTCACAACAAGTTCTGTTGTAATTACTTGTTTGTTTGTCCACTGACCGTCATTATATTCTATGACTGGATTAATTGGTCTTCTAAATGTCATAGTTGTACACCTCCTTTCAATTAAATTTTATACTTCTATTGATTTAGATTGCAATCAGTATATACCCCTCTAAGTTGATTTAATAAGATATTTTTAGTTGAAAATTTGCAAAATCAACTAAGACGGGTATACAATTTATTAAATAATTCTTTAGTCTTAACACCTAAAGCATTTGCTAGTCTTACGACATTTTTGAGCGACGGATTTCTATGTACACCCTCAATTCCAGCAACATGAGTTCTATGAATTCCTGCCAAATCAGATAATTTTTCTTGAGTTAATTGTTTCTCTAATCTCATCTGTTTTAGTGTTTTACCAAATTTCAGAAAAATTTTCTTGTCAACTGGATTTTTATGGTTTTCCATGTTGACAAATTCTATACCTTTGAATTCTATTAGTAAATAGAATATAAGTAACATTCTGTTAGCTAAAAATTTTTGCGCTTTTTCTTTAAGTAAAATTCTTACGAACGGATTTTACCTGTCCGGGCCGACTTTTTCGGAGGGACGAGCTTAACTTTTTGTGCCGAGGGGGAGAGTTGAACTCCCACACCTTTCGGTACAGCCTCCTCAAGACTGCGCGTATACCAAATTTCGCCACCTCGGCATGGCTGGGTAAGTATAGCAAATTCCGCCACCCTGACGATTTCGTATCGACAAGAAGCTATTTCAATACTCGTCACTCTGGCTTATCCAGAGACTCTAAACCTCTTTTAGATTCTGGACGCGCCTTCGCTTGCCAGAATGACGTAAGTAGTCAGGTTTTGAAATAGGCTCAAGTTATAAATAGTCATAGATAGTTAAAAATATGGCGATCGCAAAACGAAATGACAGATTGTATTCTGTGTAATGCTGAATTTATTTCAGCATCTTATCAATCAGATCCTGAACCAATTTAAACTGTTTTCAACTAATTTTAACTATTTGAATTATACTATTTTCGCTTGATAGAGTAAATGTAGGGAAAGTAGAGGAAAACCGCGGGGGAGTCGTCGGCGATCACTTTTTGAAATTCAAGATAAAGCCTTTTCCTTTCATCGATAATGCTGGTATTTCTGGCATCCTCAAGCAGTTTATCTATCTTCACATTTTTGTAGGCGCCGAGATTGCCTTGCTGTTGGGTGCTGTGCCAAAAAAAATACTGATCGGGGTCTGACGGGAGATTCCAAAAGGCCAGGAAAAGATCAAAGTCGCTTGGCTGCCGGGAAGAGACAAGTTTGAGTTTGACCTGAAGTCCTGCAGCTTTCAGTTCAGCGGCGATCAGCTCCGCGTCATTTAAGTAATCATAGTAGGTATGAAGGTTTAAGGCCGCTTCCAGACTTGCGGTTTTGGCTTTATTTAGAATTCTCTGCGCCGAATCTAAGTCAAAAACCGGCGGTTTAATCGAGCTGCTATAAGCCCAGGAGTCAGGCGGAACAGGACCAAAAGCAATTTCGCCAAACTCGCTGAATTCGCTTTCGTCGATCGCCATGGTTATAGCCTGCCGCACCTCTTTTTCCGCCAGCAATTTATTTTTAAAGTTAAAATAGAGAGTCAGGAGTTTTGAGTAGTCGGTTGTTTTGCTCACGGATGTATTTTTCCAGTTGCCAAAGACATCGGCTACACTTTTTTTATTAAGCTTCATCTGATTAATCTCACCCTGCTTATAGGCATTGATCATTTGAGCCTCCGATTTATAAAATTTATAAACCAGTAGAGGCAACTCCTTTTTATTTGGACTTAAATTAATCTGCTCGACTATGCCGTAATTCGATCTGATACGGTCAACTTTAAATAAGCCGGCGACGCCTACTAAAGGAAATTTGATAATAGGTTTGAGCAAATAGGTGGGGAAGACGGGAAGGGACTTTTTCAGCTTGAACTGAATGGTTTTGGCGTCGATAATGTCAAAACTGATATCTTTGAATTGGTAGTCGATCTCCGACGCGCTAAATCGGGTACCATCCGACCAAAGCAGCCCGTCGCGGATGTTAAATCTATATACGGTTCCATCCTCAAGCACTTCCCAGTTTGAAGCTATGGCCGGGATAAATTCTCCTTTTTCGTTAACATAAAGTAAGCCGCTTGAGATTTTACCGGTGATTTCAGGCGGCAGAGAATTATAGTCAAAATCGCCTACCATACCGATAATTTCCCTTTGACCGGAAAACAGCGATTGAATGTAGGGGGCAAAGGAGACTAAACTGACAATCAGGATAAAACTTAATAAAAAGCTGATAATGATAATGCGGAGATGCTTTTTGACGAACTCTACTGCGAGCCAATAGTAATAACGGAATGTTTTTTTGACGAAAATCATAGACAACAGGATCGTTGGAATTGTATTCTAGATTTATTTTACAAATAAATTAATTAGCGAAACGAGGAAGAAAACGATAATAAGAAAGACAGAAAGTTTAAGGGTTACTTTTTCTATACCTCTTCTGGTCTGGAACATCTCACCTCCGCCTCCCCAAGCGCTGCCTAATCCTCCTCCCCGGCCTTGGATAAGTATGAAGATTACGATTAAAATGCTTAAGACGATATTGACAGCAAGCAGGATATTTTTCATAAGGCTTTCTTCAGAAATTAATTATAAACGATAAGCATAAGTAAGACACGATTGCATTCATAAAATAATTTAAGTGAAAAGAATTAATAATCAGTCTATTATACCATTTATAACCTTAAGTCTTTTTGCCGCAGGAAAAGATGATATTTTCTGGCGAAACGGTGGGCTTCATCCCTTAAATGTCTAACCAGATTAAACCCCGGGTTATTAGCTTCCGGACGCAGGGTTTTTAGCCGGTTATTATCTTCAAACAGGAGCCGATCGGGATGCTTGGCAATAGCGATGAAGGGAAGCGAAAGCTTAAGATTTTTCAGAACTTGCCGTATACGCAAATATTGGGGTGTGCCGCCGTCTACGACGATAAGATCAGGTTTTGGCCAGTTCAGCCGGAGCCGGCGACGGAATACTTCCTCAAGCATATCAAGATCAGACCCCGCTTTACTGTCCCTGATCTTAAATTTTCGGTATTTGGATCGATCCGGCAATCCATTGACAAAAACGACCAGGGAAGCGGCGGCTTGTTTTTGCAGGAGGTTGCTGACGTCATAACACTCGAGGTGGGACAGCTTTGTAATCCGGAGATTATTCTGATTTAACAACCTGATTAAAGCACCCACGGCTTCGGAGGAATTATTTATATTTAACGACGTATCCGGGGAAAATCTGGCTTTGTGGATCAGTGTTTCAAATAAATTTATTTTATCTCTGAGAACCAGTGCCTGCTCGTAATCCTGCGATTTGCCCAAAGACTTAAGCATTCTATAGGCATCTTGTAAAGCCAATTCGACTTTGCCATTCAAAATACGAATCACCTGTCTGATATTCTGCCTGTATAGTCTTTTGAGATTGGCTTTTTTGGCCGGATCGGAAATTTTGGCGATGTCGCTGGGGCAGGGATGGCAAAGCCCGATTTTTGCATAAAAACAGCGGCGAGTTCCCAGTTTGCTTTGCTGACAAAACGGATATATCTTGCGGATGGTTTTACAGATGAGTTCCGCGTCTTTTTTGGCTGGAAAAGGACCAAAGTAGAGTGATTTTCCGTCGAATTCCCTGCGAACGATGAATATTTTAGAATAGGTTTCTTTTCGGGTTACTTTGATATATAAATAACTCTTGTCGTCCTTCCATCTGGTATTGTATTTGGGCTTATATTTTTGAATAAGCTCGGATTCGAGAAGCAGGGCCTTAAATTCCGAGTCGGTTATAATATAGCCAATCCGGCTGCTATTTTTGACAATTCGGGACTCCTTCCGGTCTAACTTGCCGTTTTGCAGGTGGGAATAGATTCTGGCCCTGATCGACACGGCTTTGCCGATATAGTTGATGGTGTTATTTTTTTTGAAGAGATAAACTCCGGGCGAGCTTGGCAGTTTTGCCAGATTTTTTTTAGTCAAGCGGATCGTGATCATTTTTTCATTGAGCGGTATAATTTTTTTGCGGTCAGCAGACTGAAATAAGCAAAAAGAAAAATAAAAAAGTAGACGAGGATGGTTTTAGTGATTTGCAGATAGTCCGAGGCCAGGTTGAAATCCGCCTCAAATTTACTGTCTGCAAGGCTGACATTAAAGCCGGTGCGATATTGACCGGCAAAGTTTTTTACTTTATAGCTTAGGAGAATTGTCTTCTTTTCCAAGGGCGCGAGAGGCGAGAGATTGATTAGGGCAGGTTGAATCTCAAGATTGCTGCTTTTTACGGGAATTGAATTGCCCCAAAAGTAAGTATTGCCTGAATTCGTAAAGTTTATTTTGCTTTGATAAGTTTTATTTCTGGTTAAGCTCTCCGGCAAAGGATCGGACGATATTTGTATTTGACGCTTTTCCGGCGGGAATTTATTGGTTGCGGCGATAGTGAGATCCTGCGAATTGCCTAATTTATAGGTTCCGGCCGGAAGAGGATATTCGGGATTTTGTCCGTGGATAACAAAGGCAATATGGTTAAGGTCAAAAGAAGAGTAATAATCTATGCCCGACGTGTCCTCCCAGGTGGGGTCTATCGGCTGCCAAACCTGTGCCTTAACGTCATAAAACTCCGGCCAGGAGTGGAGAATGTCGGAAACCAAGGAAAGCGGCCTGAAATTAGGATCCTGGCTAAAGCCGTAGCCTTCGATCTCCCTGGCATTAATTTGCTTATTTCTGGCTAGAGCGACAAATAAGTCCGTGTATTCCATACAGACGGCGTTGTCAGGATTTGCTAAGGCTTTATCTGCGCCCAGCCTGGTGTTTTCACTTTCCACTTTATTATAGTCGTAGGCGAGCCGGTCAATGACAAAATTATAGATCGCCTCCGGATCGCCGGGCAAATCGGAGATTTGTTTTGTCTGTTTTACGCTCCAGACGGGGTCAGCCGCTAAAAGATAATTTTTCTGCCTTTCAAATTGCTGTCTAATCTGCGGTAGAATCGCCTCCCGCAGCTGGGAGTAAACCGCAATTGTCCCCTGGAAAGATACGGTTTTGGCTTCCCGGGCGTTAAGATAGTATCTGGCAAGATAATTACCGTCCGAATCGGAGTAGACTTTTTCGGGAAGAGGATCGAGGCTGTCCAGATATATTTTTTGATAAAGCGTGTCAGGTGGCAGGGCAATATCGGTATAGACAGGCAGTAACTTATTGTTTTTCAGGTTGTAGACGAGATTGGATTTATAGTACTGGGTATCACCGAAGACGGCATAGACCGTCTTGGTAGTCGGATTGTTCCAGATGACGGTATTGGCCAGGACGGCATCGGGCTGGGGTTTGGCTATCGATATTTTTTTGTCCGTATTTTCCGGCAGGTGGACTAAGATTTTATAATTGCCTTTTTGCCTGTCGATTGTGGGGATGATAACTTCCCAGACATTGCCGTTGATATTGAATAAATTATCCTGGAGAAATTCCAGATAGAAGTTATTCAGCGAATTCTTACCTATATTTGGCTGCGAGAACTCTAAACCGATATTAATTTTGCTGCCGTCATCGGCGGTAACTTCGGGCTGCAATAGACCGTTATCGTCGTAGGCTTTGACATTGCTGATGCTGAAAGACTTGGGAAAACCTATGGCAAATTGCTTGACATAGACATCGGAGCGAAGGTTGGTGACATTGACGGTAAATTTGACATTGGTCTGGAGTTTGTTATCCTGCTCGTTAAGGAAATACTCGATTTGGTAATCGGTAAGGAAGTCCTGAGCGGATACAGGAGCAGATACCAGACAAAAGACAGTGGCTATTAGGAAGAATAAAACGGCCGGTTTGAAAAAAATGTGTCTCATCCTGTCAGAATTTTAAATTCCTTAAGTATTTGCCCGTATGTGAATTATCTACTTTAAGGATACCAGCAATTTCGCCCTGATAGACTACATGACCTCCCAGATCCCCCCCCTCCGGCCCCAAATCGACAAGATACTGGCAGTTTTTTATCACGTCGGGATTGTGCTCGATGACGATGACGGTATTGCCTTTGTCAACCAATTGCTGAAGCGTGGAGAGAAGTTTTTCGATGTCATAAAAATGCAGACCCGTGGTCGGTTCGTCAAGGATATAGATCGTATTGCCCGTTCCCCTTTTGGATAATTCATCAGCCAGTTTGATTCTCTGAGCTTCGCCCCCGGAGAGTGTAGGCGCCGGCTGGCCAAGTTCGAGATAGCCTAAGCCCACATTGCTTAAAAACTCCAATTTTTGCCTGATTTTGTGGTGGTTGGAAAAGAACTCCTGCGCTTCTTCCACGGTCATTTTTAGCACGTCATAGATACTTTTGCCTTTGAATTTGACCTCAAGTGTTTCTAGATTGTAGCGTTTGCCTTCGCAGACATCGCAAGTGACATATACGTCCGAAAGAAACTGCATCTCAATTTTGATGACTCCCGCACCCTGACATTTTTCACATCGACCGCCTTTAAGATTAAATGAAAAACGACTTTTTTTAAAGCCTTTGACTTTGGCGTCAACCGTCGCGGCAAAGATGTCCCGGATCACGTCAAAGAATTTGACGTAAGTTGCCGGATTTGACCTTGGAGTTCTTCCGATCGGAGATTGATCAACCAGATAGACTTTGTCAACAAGCTGATAACCCTCGAGATGATCGAAATGGCCGATTTTTTCAGAAAAATAGCCGTCAAGATAGTATTTGAGCGCGGGATATAAAGTCTCAACGATCAGTGATGATTTACCCGATCCTGAAACTCCGGTGACAACTATCATATTGCCAAGAGGCAACTTGAGGTTAATTTTTTTTAGGTTATATTCCGAAGCGCCTTTGAGCATCAGCATGCCTTTGCCGGTCAGCAATTTTTTATGCATAAGTCCGATGTTTCTTTTGCCGGAAATAAATTCACCGGTGAGAGTGGAGCTATTTTTTAGTTCGGACAAGGATCCTGAGAAGACGATTTTGCCGCCATGCTTGCCTGCCAGCGGTCCAAGTTCGATGATTTGGTCGGCTGCCTCGATGGTATTTTTATCATGCTCGACGACTATGATGCTGTTGCCCAGATCTTTAAGTTCGAGCAAGGTTTTGATCAAGGCAGATACATCTTTCGGGTGGAGGCCGATCGACGGTTCATCGAGAACATATAAAACGCCGGTTAAACCAGTACCGATCTGTGAAGCAAGCCTGATACGCTGAAGTTCGCCTCCCGATAAAGTCTTGGCTTGACGGGAGACGGTAAGATAGGATAATCCGACATTTTGCAAAAAAATCAATCGGGTAATAACTTCTTTGATGACCGGCCGCGATATTTCATTTTCATAGTCATTCAGGTCAATTTGAGCAAAGTTTTGCAAATAGCCAATCAATTTTCCGACAGAAAAGTTAGCCAGTTGGCTGATATTATATTTATCGATAGTGATTGAAAGAATTTCGGGCTTAAGCTTGTCTCCGTTGCAGTCTGAACATACCTCCTCCTTCATATATTTCTGAATTTCTTGAGAAGTGTAGTCGCCCTGGTTTTCAAAATACCGGCGTTCAAGCTCGCCGATTATCCCTCGATATTTTTCAAAGATAACCGTTGGCTTGCCGAAGCGGTTGTTGCCGTATACTTTGTGCACTTTATTGGTCCCAGACAATAAGATCCCCAGACTATTTTTATTAATTTTCTCCAAGGGAGTGTCCAAGTCTATATTTTCCTCGCCGGCGACTTGCTTAATTAGTCTGGTAAACCAGGTGTCGGCATAAAAAAACTTGGAAAAAGGAGTGATGCCGCCTTCGTTAATACTTAAGTTTTTATTGATAACCCTGTCGGGGTCGATTTTATATATCGTGCCTATACCTTTGCAGGTCTTGCAAGCGCCAAGCGGAGAGTTGAAGGAAAACATGCGGGGTTCGATTTCGGGAAGCGAGATATTGCAGTTGGGGCAGGAGAATTTTTCCGAGTAAAGATGTTCGGCAGGTTCGTGATTAACCAAGTTTCCACCAATGGTGAGAATCACCAGACCGTCGGAAAGATTAACCGCTTGCTCTACTGCGTTGGCCAGGCGACTCTGAAGGTTGGAGCGGAAAATATTATCCCTGAAGGCTTTATGGGAGAAGGGAATATTGTCGATGACCACATCGATCGAGTGCTTGTTGGTTTTGACAAGGTCTATCCCGTCCTGCAATGATTTGATTTTATTATCAATCCGGACTCGCGCGAATCCTTTTGAACTCAGATTATCTAAGAGATCCTTAAATTCGCCCTTTTTTTGTCTGATAACCGGTGAATAAAGATTGAGTTGATGGGATTTTATTTTATCTGTTTCGCCGGTCTGCTTGATTAACTGCAGCATTTTTCCGACTATTTCATCGACCGACAGTCTGCTGATTTCGCCGCCGCAGTTGGGGCAATGCGGATGGCCGATTCTGGCAAATAAAAGGCGCAGATAATCATAGATTTCGGTAATTGTCCCGACTGTCGAGCGGGGATTATGCGAGGTCGACTTCTGATCGATCGAAATTGACGGAGATAACCCTTCTATAAGATCTACGTCCGGCTTATCCATGATGCCTAAAAATTGCCTCGCATAGGCCGAGAGAGACTCGACATACCTTCGCTGACCCTCGGCATAAATCGTATCGAAAGCCAAAGAAGACTTGCCCGATCCGGAAACGCCGGTAATGACGACAAATTGATTCTTGGGAATGTCGAGGTTGATATTTTTGAGGTTGTGCTGGCGCGCTCCGCGTATTTTGATGAAATCTTTCATAAGCGTGGGTCCTTTAGTTGGTTTATTTTATCCCTAATTTTAATCGCCAGTTCGAAATTCAGGTCTTCGGCTTGTTTTTTCATTTCTTTTTCCAACCGACTGACCGTTTTTTTCAGATCATAGGGAGTCAGGCTGTCTTTTTTGATCAGGTCCAGAAGATCGTCGCTATAGGTAATTTTTGTCCGGTCTTGAATCAAAAATGCCTCATCCTGGCCGATGATTTTCTCTCTTACGGGTTTGTAAACGGTTTTTGGTTCAATCTGGTGTTTTCGATTATATTCCAGCTGGTATTTCCTTCTCCTTTCGATTTCCCGGACTGCCTGTTTGATGGAATTGGTTATTTCGTCAGCATAAAGAATTACTTCTCCCGAGATATTGCGGGCAGCGCGACCCATGGTCTGGATGAGGGCGGTCTTAGAGCGCAGGAATCCTTCTTTGTCGGCATCAAGTATGGCGACGAGCGAAACTTCCGGAAGGTCAAGCCCCTCCCGAAGCAGATTGACCCCAATCAATACGTCAAATTCGCTTTTTCTTAAATTGTCAAGTATATCCGACCTTTCCAAGGTCTTAATGTCAGAATGCAGATAGGAGGCGCGGATTTTCCGGTCTTTAAGGTATTCCGACAGATCTTCGGCGATTTTTTTGGTCAGGGTCGTAACCAAGATCTTTTCTTTATTTTTAACCCGATTGGCTATTTCGCCAAGCAAATCCTGAACTTCGTGCCTGGCTGGCCTGATGATTATCTTAGGATCAACAATTCCGGTCGGTCTGACTAATTGTTCGACAACTCCCCGGTATATACCTTTTATTTTTTCATTTTTGGTTTTTAGTTTGTGTTCTGTAATCGCCGAGTTAATTTCCCATTCGTTGGGAGTGGCGGATGCGTAGATAAAATGCGGGATTGAGGGATAAAATTCATCAAACTTCAAAGGCCGGTTGTCAAATGCCGCTTTTAGTCTGAATCCAAAATCTATCAGAGTTTTTTTGCGGGAAAAATCGCCGTTAAACATCCCGCGTATCTGGGGTACGGTCATATGTGACTCGTCAATAAAAACCAAAAAGTTATCCAGATAGGTTTTTGTGAAATAATCGATTAGAGCATAGGGCGGGTCACCGGGCTTTCTACCGTCAAAATAACGAGAATAATTCTCAATTCCGTTGACATAACCCACTTCTTTGATCATCTCAAGATCGTAGTTAACCCGTCGGATAAGCCTTCCGGCTTCAACTAATTTATTCTGTTTTTTTAACTGCGACGATTCAAGTTTGAGGTCCCGGCGGATCTGCGTTTCGGCCGATTTAAAGACAGCGGGATCCATCAGGTAGTGTTTGGCTGGATAAATAACGGTATTTTGTAGAGACTCATTGCTATGCGTCTCTACTCCGGTCAACGGATCAAATTTTGAAATTTTACTTATTATACCTCCTTCTTCCTGCAGTCTGTAACCGAAGTCCTCATATGCCGGATAAATATCCAGATAGTTTCCTCGAATTCTGAAAGTTCCACGCTTGAATTCGAATTCCGAGCGCGAGTACTGAAGTTCGACCAGTCTTGTAGATATGCCTTGCCAATCGGCTTCATCTCCGAGACTTGTCTCCACTGTAAAATTGCCGTATTCCGCAGGAGAGCCGATATTGTAGATGCAGGAAACTGAAGCGACCACGATCA
>MGAN01000020.1:0-33327 GCA_001789745.1 Candidatus Roizmanbacteria bacterium RIFCSPLOWO2_01_FULL_40_13 | reverse complement strand
TTGGTTGTGGCGGCCAGCCTTAATTTGTCGATAAGCTCGTTGATTTCCGCTTCCTTCTCGATATAGGTGTCGGTCGCGGGGAGATAGGCTTCCGGCTGGTAAAAATCGTAATAGGAGACAAAGTACGAAACCGCGTTTTTGGGAAAAAAATCTCTCATTTCCTGGTAGAGCTGACCGGCAAGAGTCTTATTATGGGAGATGATTAAGGCAGGCAGCTGCAAATTTTGGATGACATTGGCCATGGTAAAGGTTTTACCCGACCCGGTCACACCCAGAAGCACCTGATTTTTTGCTCCGGATTTGAATCCTTGGACTAATTTTTCAATCGCTTGCGGCTGGTCTCCGGTCGGTTTAAAAGAGGATAGTAGGTTAAACATTGTAAACCTTTCATTTTAGCATCTTTTACCGGGAAAGTCGATAGAATGATCAGTAAAGCTCCTTTGACTTACGCCTATGGTATCTTCACATCCTATTCATCCCTCGATTTGACTATCGGGGCTTTTCGCGAAGGAGGGTAAATGTTCCTAAGAAAACAATAGAGTCAAGCAGTCATCTTCATGCTCGTGGGATGAACCGACATGAATATCAGTAAACGCTTCCATCATTGTTTGATCCAAAACAAATAATTCTAGGTTGTTTGTAATTAACGCTAATCTTAATACTGCGGAATAAGTATTATGGAGCCTATTAAACGTAGAACAATCCGTTGGGTATTTTTCGATTGTTTGTAATGCCCGTAGAGCATTTTCCCTTACCCGATCGTAAAAATCTCCTGAATAATTTCCGTTCAAAAAACGTGCTACTAAAGCTCCCGTTAGGGTTGTATATATTTCCATATTTAGTCTATTATATCAGTGCAAATCCTATATTAACTGTTAGTAAAATTCGTCAATCTTCGAGCGGCTTGATTAGTAGGGCAGACTAAGTAATTTTTTTGAAAGGTTTTTGCATAAATTTGAAGAGCTGTCTGCGGTGGTGGGGGTCTTTGAAGATATGGAGAGCAGGCGGAGCAACAGATATTATAATAATCAAAAGGACAATAGGCAGTAAATATTTATCGACGTCGGGGATTAGATTTCCCAGATAGAATCCGGTCAAAGTTACCCCAACTCCCCAGAGAAGGCCTCCTATGACGTTATAAGAAACAAAGGTTTTATAGTCCATACTGCCAATCCCTGCCACAATCGGCGCAAAAGTCCGGATCATCGGCATAAAGCGGGCGATGACTATGGTTTTTTTGCCGTATCTTTCGTAGAATTTCTCGGCTCGGATGAGATTGTCTTTATGAAAAAAGATTGACTCTTTGCGTTGAAATAGCTTGCGGCCGACTTTATGACCAAACAAATAGCCGACGCTGTCTCCTAAAACTGCGCCGATAAAACAAAGCAAAGACAAAATCCTAATATCAAAGATGTTTTGTGAAGCTAAAAAACCTGCGGTGAACAAAAGACTGTCACCGGGAAGAAAAAAGCCTATCAATAAGCCTGATTCGGCAAAGACAATGGCAAAAATACCCACATAACCAATAGTGGGTAAAATTTCTAGAAGATTAAAATGCATGTGACCCCAACCGGACTCGAACCGGTGTTAGTAGGCTGAAAACCTACTGTCCTGGGCCGCTAGACGATGGGGCCTTTATGCTTCAACTTATTTATAATATATTTTCTTCCGAATCCAGTCTTAAAATATTTCTCTTTCTTAATTGCTGCTTCTAAAGATGAAACTTCTTCTATATAAATTAATTTTAAAGGTCTTCGATTTTTTGTCGAAATTACTTTTCCGTCATTATGTTCTTTTAATCTGGAGTAGGCGTTTATACTTCTACAGTAATATTTTCTATTGTCTTTTAAACTTAAGAGAACATATAAACATGGTATTTCATAAAACCTACTGTCCCCGCCTGCTCCCGAACCATTTTTTGTTCGTGAGAGCGGGCAGGCTAGGCCGCTAGACGGTGGGGCCTGCAAAAGAATAACTATTTTAACAAAAATAAACAAGATTAACAATGATTTAGGACTGCAGCGATTTGAATTATAATAAAATATAACAATGGATAATCGTGAATATAGGCAACCCAATTTTGACCGAGATAAAATACCAGGTGATGATAGTTTTTTATTTCCTAGCGTTGAACCTAGACCAAATACTAGACAACAAAATAAAATTATAAAGTTATATCAAATATCTAGAGATACAGCTAATTTACTACGACAAGAAAGAGAAAGAAAGATTGCGGAGTTTAATGAACATGTTGGAAGTACCGGTGAATTAAAACTGCAAGTTAGCGAAGCAGGAAGAATTGATTTTTTGGATAAACTTGCTAAGGGAGAAATACCTGATAACTTTACTCGTGAGATAATTACCGAGTCTTGGGTAAATACACGTACGATACTGGACTTTTATAGTCAAACTATGTCCAAAACCGAATATAAAAATAAAGAAAGAGAAATTCTTGGCAAAATACTCAAAAGCCTGCAATATGATAAAAACGAAAATCAAGAGCCAAAAAATCAGGCGGATAGAATAAAATTATTAATGCGTCGAACTTTGTGGTTTTACCACTTGATTAATAATCCCACATCAGATCAGAGTACTCTTGTGAGCGGATTAGACGCAGATACACTTAAATCAATATGGGAGATTTCACCTTCACCTAACCATTTTAACGAGAATGTTGAACGTGTCCGAGAATTTTTGAATATCATTTTAGAGAAAATTAATCCGTCTCCCTTCGAAATTTCACTGGCATTTAGATCATGTGGGCATTTACTTTACGGTAAGCAGTATGAGTATTGGGAGCAGTTACAGCTGCTCAAGAGAGAAGCAAGGATAAAAAACTTATATTCTGACCCGGAAGTTGTCGAAGCAGATACTGATGCAGTAAATGGCGTATTCAAGAATACGGAAATTCATGGTGATGCTACAACCGGAAAATTTCTGACACGTGAAATATTGCAGCAGGAAGAAATGAGACCTAAATATAAAGTTAGATTTACCGATAACGGAAAGGATTACAGCGTTTATTTTTCTGATGCCTATTTATTCGAAGCAAGTGACAGTAAAAGACAAGCTGTGGTAGCCTATGTTCCAGATGCTAGGCGCGGAGAAGGCAAATATACCGTTAGAACTTTTTATATGAGCACTTCACATAGAACTTGGAGATATTTACCTTACAATATATATGGTATGTTTGGAAAAGGTTTTGAAGAATCAAGTATTAATTTACCTATTCCTATGCAAAAATCTCTGGCCCTGATAACCACTCAAAAGCAAGAAAAACTGGTAATTCCTGCAGATGCCAGACTATTATTTTACGGTACTTCTCGATCTATTTCTGGTAGAGATTCATATTTCGGAGAGGTTGTGGAAACTCCCCGTGATATAGCCGGAAACTTTTATATCCGAAGAGAGAAAATTCCACCCGAAAAAGTTAATTTTGCCAATGATGAAGATAAACCTGATTTTAATTATTTAGTTGATGAATGGTTACAAAAAGACGTAGATGGTAAATATCATAGGGTTGAAATTTATTCTGCTAAATATAGCAAAAAACTGCATATGATAAAAGTCATTTATGATGACAAAACCAAAGTTGAGAAGGTTTGGTTTGCGATGATTGACGACCTTGATAATAATCCTATTACTAACGTTGGTATCCGTAGACATTGGACCAGAGCAAGGGATTTGTTTACGCCGCTTATAGAATATAAAAGTCAAAGCCATGGTTATGGCAAGAGTTTTGCTGATAAACACTATGTTGATATGTGGGACAACTACATTAGTAAAATGCCTTGGGTAAAAGAGAGAAAATTAGCGAAACCAAGCTAGAGAGTGATTGATATTACATAAGCAGCATTGGAAGGGGCTTAAGTTCGCGATTGATTGGGTCAATGTAATTTCAAAGTGGTTAGAAATTAGAGCTAAGAAAATAAAGGAATCTGAACAAAACGGTTAAGGCTGTTATGATGCCTTATTCATGGCCTGAAAAATTACAAGATGAAAAAAACGACTAAATTAAAGCTGCAAAAAATTCTCGAGATTAAACCAACAAAACCATTTGCTTTTGACCCAACTTTTCACAAACCAGACCATTTCACTTCGGGAGATAATTATTGGGAGCAAGGTATTCGTTGGCAAACTTGGAATTGGCAAGACAAACCGCTTGGCATTAAGTTTTCAAATAAAGGAACGCTCGAAAATCCACTCGTAGAAATAAAGATTTATGCCAAAAACAAATTGGCAAATAATTTTGTTGACTCGCTTATTGAAGAAATAAAATATCTCTATAACTTCAATCTTGATTTAAGCGATTTTTACAATACTTTTAAGAAGGATGATTTTCTTAATCCAATTTTGAAAAAATGGCGTGGTATGCGACCTGGACACCCGAGCTGTTTGTATGAATATCTGATAATTGGAATGGTTTTGCAAAATGCCTCGGTTCGGCGATCTGTTCAAATGTTCAAAGCACTTTTAGAAAATTACGGAACACAGCTTGAATTTGACGACAAAAAATTATGGTGTTTTTGGAGCCCTGGAAAACTTCAAAAAGTAAGTGAAGGTGAGTTGAGGGCACTGAAAGTCGGCTACCGAGCAAAATCAATCAAAAGACTTGATGATTATTTCTCGCAAGGATTGATTAGTGAAAAAGAATTGAGAGCCAAAGATAGAGAAACGCAAATGACAGAATTGCTGAAACTTTACGGCGTTGGTCCCGCAACTGTTTGGTATTTACTTTTTGATGTTTTCCATCATTGGGATTTTTTCAATCATGTTTCGCCGTGGGAACAGAAAATTTATTCAAAATTATTTTTTGACCGCGACCCCGAAAATCCTGTGCCTGTCAAAAAATTATTGAAACATTTTGAAAAATTTGGAAAATACAAACAGCTCGCCGTGCATTACATTTGGGAAGATTTGTTTTGGAAAAGAAAGAATGAAAAAATCCCATGGTTAGAAAGGGAAATCCGACTTTAATTTTTTGAAGGAGGGTGAAGTACCAGAACAATCTGGGTCATAAATCTTATTGTTAACAATTATGATCCATGTTTAATTAGTTTACACTATAGTGACTTTATGACGATAACATCCGATGCTCTTATTTCTGTAATTGTACCTGCGTACAATGAAGGAAAATATTTGTCAAAATGTCTCGAATCAATTACAAATCAGACTTATAAAAATTTTGAATTGATTGTTATCGACAATAATTCAACTGACAATACATCCGAAATTGCAAAAAAATATGGAGCAAGAGTGGTTTTTGAAAAAAAACAGGGAATGATTCAAGCTCGCGAAAGAGGCTTTTCGGAGGCAAAAGGGGTTATATTAGTAAGAACTGATGCTGATACTATTGTTCCTGAAAACTGGCTAGAAACAATACTTTTAGAATTTAATAATCATTCTAATGCTATTGCTCTTACAGGTCCAATTTTTAAATACGGTAATTTATTCAGTACTTTTGGTGTAATTTACTCAACACTTGCTGCTAAATTCTTTTACAGAATAGTTATTGGCCAAAATAGTTTATTGGGCCCAAATATGGCTTTTAAAAAATCCGATTGGAAAAAAATAAAAGTTTGCAATGACGAAACTGGAGTTTTGGAAGATCTGGATATATCTTATCATTTATCAAAGTTAGGAAAAATATTTTTTCTCCCAAACCTTCAAGTTATTAGTTCCACCAGAAAAATAGAAGAGAACATTTTAAAAGGAATATACCTTTATTGTTTTAAATATTTTATCCGTTATATTAAAACAATTCGACATCATTAATATTAAAAATTTTCGCGCTTTTTTTTTAGGCTGATGCGGCAGTCTTTCGAGCCGACTTTTTGGAGGCGCAGTTAATCCGCGCCGGAGCTTACCTTTTTGAAATGCGTTCGAATTTGTTCGAAATCGTTCACCAAAAAAGAAATCGAGTCGAAGGGAAAATCCAAGTCGCCAACAGGTAACAATCTTTCAAAAAAAAGTTCGTGTTGGCTTTTTCGGAAGCGCGTCGGGTTGGCGCATTTGGCAAGCCCAGGGAGCTTCACTTAATCACGCCTGCTACAGCTTTTGCAACTTCTTTATCAAGAGGAGAGGGAAGAATATTATTTGGATTAAGTTTTTTTGCAGGGACATAGTCGGCGATTGCATAAGCCGCGGCAAGTTTAATCTTCTCGGTAATTTTTTTTACTCCGTTATCCAATGCACCCCTGAAAATTCCTGGGAAAGCAAGGACATTGTTTATCTGATTTGGAAAATCGGATCTCCCAGTCCCCACGATAAATGCTCCTGCAGCTTTTGCAACCTCCGGCATTATTTCTGGAATCGGATTTGCCATGGCCAACACAACCGGTTTTTCCGCCATAGATCTAATCATTGTTGCAGTCAAAATTCCAGGGGCACTCACACCGATAAATATATCTGCACTTTTCATTGCCACTTCCAAACCGCCTTCTAAGTTTTCCGGATTAATAAATTCTAAAAGCTTAATTTTCTCAGAATTGAGGTTTATTAGTCGGGCTTTTGAAATAATACCTTTAGAATCAGTCATCAGAATGTTTTTTACTCCGAATGATCTTAGAAGTTTGGCTGTTGCTGTCCCTGCTGCTCCTGCTCCGCTTATAACCACGTGAATACCCCCTTTTTTCTTTTTTGTCAGCCTTAAACTGTTAATTACTGCTGCCAATACTGTTATCGCAGCGCCATGCTGATCATCGTGCATCACCGTTATATCAAGCTCGTCAATCAATCTCTCTTCTATTTCAAAACAACGCGGTGCGGAAATATCCTCCAAATTTATTCCTCCAAATGTTGGAGAAATGGCCTTTACCGTAGCGATGATTTCCTTGGTGTTTTGCGTATTTAAAACAATGGGGTAGGCGTCAACTCCGGCAAATTCTTTTAAAAGCAGGGCCTTCCCCTCCATCACCGGCAATGCAGCCAAGGGACCTATATTGCCAAGTCCAAGTACAGCCGAGCCATCAGAGACGACTGCGATTGCGTTGCCTTTGATTGAGTAATTTTTCGCATCTTTGGGATTTGCTGCTAAGTGGCTGGAGACAGCGGCAACTCCCGGAGTGTAAGCGATGCTTAAATCGTCTCGATTCCTTATTTCACCAAATTTATTCTTTATTTCAATTTTGCCTTGTAACTTTTTGTGTTTTTTGAGTGATTCATTACCGTAATCCATAAGCATTATTCTAACATGACGGGTTAAAGATCTACGGTTTCTTTTTTTCTTCAATTTCTTTTCCGTTAAATTTATACTTATCTCCTGAATTACTTTTTTCCCCATAGTCAACATGAAATGTGAGCTTGCCAATTTCTTTCCTCCAGGTTGTAGCAATAGGTGCATGTGAAGATGCCCTTGGCGCAAGCCCAGAGAGTTTCACCTGATAAATCATTAAAAGTTAAGTCATCCCCGGCAGTATTGACGGAACACAAATCAAACTGGATTCCGCCGGTTAATCATCCGTGGAGAAAGTATAGATTCGGGAATATTACAAACTATGGGGTATGACATTTTCATCCGGGTTTGACATAAGTACGCTTAAAGTAACAGTATTTTTTGAAAATATTTAAAAAAACTTGCTTTCGCTGCTATTTTATAGTTATATTATGGATGGGACATAATTATTTCATTGTCATTTTCGAGGGCGCGAAGCGGATCGAGGAATCCGTCTCAATCGCCGCTGTAAAAGATTTCTAGACAAGCTCGAAATGACACTTATGTCCCGGTCACAGTTATATTATATATCTACCCGTCTTAGTTGATTTTGCAAATTGTCAACTAAAGTCATCTTATCAAATCAACTTAGGGGGTATATACTGATTGCGATTTCAATTAATAGAAGTATAACTTATGCCTATTAAAAAAAATATAGTCTGGTTTGAAGAAGTCGTCAAGGAAGATGTAGGGTTGGTCGGTGGAAAAGGCGCTAACTTGGGTGAGATGACTAACGCAAATTTACCCGTTCCTTACGGGTTTATTATTACGTCTAAAGCATATTTTGATTTTATCGAGCAAGTTGGCATTGCCAAAAGACTCAAGGAATTCACCTCATTTATCAATTACGAAAATTCGTCAGAGTTAGAGCAGGCTTCCTCCCACTGCCAAAATCTTGTACTCGATGCCGATATCCCAGCCGGTTTAGCCCATACGATAATTAATTATTACGAAGAATTAAATTCAAAAGAACTAAAATATCTAAATAAAAAAACTTCTGTTTATAAAGCAGCAGGGGGGAAAATTAAAAATCTCTACAATCCTGAATTGGTGGCAGTCAGATCATCAGCTACTGCCGAGGATTTACCTTCCGCTTCGTTTGCCGGTCAACAGGAGACATTTCTTAATGTTCAAGGTGATGCTGTACTTTTAACCAAAATCAAGGAGTGCTGGGCGTCGCTTTTCACGGCTCGAGCAATTTATTACCGCCACCGGCAAGGATTTGACAAAATAAAAGTGGGTTTAGCGGTAGTCGTCCAAAGAATGGTGCATTCTGAAAAATCCGGAATTGCTTTTAGTTTAGAACCGGTGACCAATGACAAAACGAAAATTATAATTGAGGCAATTTTGGGTTTGGGAGAATATATAGTTGGAGGTAAGGTCACACCCGACCATTTTGAAGTTGACAAAAGATCATTTGTAATACTTAAAAAAGATATCAGTCAACAAAAAGTCAAATTAATTAAATCTCATAAAAACAACGCCGAAGTAAAATTAGCTCAATCCGAAGTCGGTAAACAAAAAATTTCAGACCACGAGATTATTAAAGTTGCGCTTTTGGTCAAAGAGATAGAAAACCATTATTTTTTCCCCCAGGACATTGAATGGGCAATCGAAGCTAATCAAGTTTATATTGTCCAGTCAAGACCGATTACGACGATAAATACTAAACAGTCGAAAACCGAAGAGCTGATAGTTGATAACCGACTGCCGCTGGTAACCGGTAGTCCCGCATCCCCGGGAATTGCCACTGGTCCGGTTAAAATTATCTTCTCGCCCCGGGAAATTAGCAAGATTAAGAGTGGCGACATCTTGGTCGCACCTATGACCAACCCCGATTATGTACCGGCGATGAAAAAATCGGCAGCTATCGTAACTGATAAAGGCGGCAGGACTTCGCATGCCGCTATAGTTTCACGCGAACTGGGAATTCCGGCCGTGGTCGGCGCGGGAAATGCCACGAAAAAACTTAAAAATGAGATGATTATTACCGTCAACGGAGCCAGCGGTGAAATATTTAAGGGAAAGATAGCAATTTCGGCTGGAGAGGCACGACTTGGCGCGTCTGTTCGAAATTCGGAAGCAACAAAAAAAATTAAAACCAAAACGCACGTTTATGTCAATCTTGCCGAGCCTGATCAGGCCGCAAAAGTAGCCAAAATGAACGTCGACGGAGTAGGTCTGCTGCGCGCCGAATTTATGATTGCTCAAATCGGAACCCACCCCAAGGAGTTTATCAAGCACAAAAACCAGCCGGTTTTTATTAACAGACTGACTAACGATATTCTAACTTTTGCAAAATCCTTTTATCCCAGACCAATAATCTATAGAGCAACCGATTTCAAAACCAATGAATACCGCAATTTAAAAGGGGGTAAAGATTACGAACCGCATGAAGAAAATCCTATGCTTGGATTTAGAGGTGCCTATCGCTATATTGCTAATCCGGAAGTCTTTCAGTTGGAACTCGAAGCGATAAAAAAAGTGTTTTCTTCCGGCTACAATAACATTCAGCTGATGATCCCTTTTGTTCGAGTTCCTTGGGAATTAATCAAAATAAAAGAGCAAATAAAAAATTCCGGACTCTTAAATCAGGAAGGGTTTAAACTTCTGATCATGGTTGAAGTCCCGTCAAGCGCTTTAAATCTCAAGGAATTCATCAAAGTGGGAATAGACGGTATATCAATAGGAACAAACGACCTGACCATGATGCTTTTGGGTGTCGACCGCGACAATGAAGAAGTGGCTGAAATCTATGACGAGCGACATCCGGTTATTATCAAGGTCCTCAAGGATGTCGTGACTACAGCTTCGCAGCATGAGATTACTTCCTCAATCTGCGGGCAGGCTGCTTCCGACTATCCTGATTTGGTGGAAGAGTTGGTCAAATCGGGTATCACCAGCGTTTCCGTCAATTCCGACGCGATTGACCGCACGCGTGAAAATGTTTACCTTATTGAAAAGAAGTTAAAATTGTGATGCGCAAAGATCCGCAGCATCTAAATCATATTTATGGCTAAAATCAAAAAAATTTACGCTTATGAGATCATTGATTCCCGTGGTTACCCTACTATAGAGGGGAGACTCATACTTGATAACGGCATATCGGTTACTACCTCAATACCCGCCGGTACATCAAGAGGCAAGACTGAAGCTTTGGAGTTGAGAGATAATGATAATTCGCGATTCGACGGAATGGGTGTCACTAGGGCGGTATCTTATATTAACGACCTAATCGGTCCGAAGCTGGTAGGTGTTTCTCCCTTAAAACAGCAAGAGATCGACGGCTGGCTGATCAAAGCCGATGGAACAAAAAATAAAAGCAAACTGGGAGGCAACACCGTTCTCACCATCTCGCAATTAATAGTTAAAGCGGCGGCAGACGATCTCAAAATATCTCTGTTCAAATACATCAACAGCCTCTACCAGTCTATCTTCAAATCCCAGATTCCCATAGAGAGATTGCCCGCCCCGATTTTTAACATCATCAATGGCGGTAAGCACGCCAATAACAATTTGGAATTCCAGGAGTTTCAGATCATACCTTCATCGTCGTTTTCCTTTACCGAAGCATACAGGATTGGAGTTGAGGTTTACCATGAAGTGCAGAAAGTTCTGGTCTACCGAAATTCCAATATTTCGGTTGGGGAAGAGGGAGGATTTGCGCCTGACTTTCCCACCAATCTGGATGCCATAGAAATTCTAATTGAAACAATCGGGCAAAAGAATCTCAAGATAGGCCTCGATGTTTTTTTGGGCCTGGATATTGCCGCCTCGCATTTTTATAAAGAAGGCAGATATCAGATTAAAGATAAACCCCACCCACTAAAATCTGACGAATATCTTGATTTTCTTTACAAACTCGTCACCTCCTACCCGTTTTTGGTAGTTGAAGATCCCATCCACGAAGACAACTGGCAGGATTGGGCCGCTTTTAATCTGAAAATTCCCAAGAATATCTATCTGGTCGGTGACGATATTCTTACGACCAATAAGCAAAGACTTGAGCGCGCCATCCGGGAAAAAATCTGCACTACTGTGCTTGTCAAACCCAACCAAATAGGAACAATTACCGAAACGCTTGAGGTCATAGATCTAGCGAGAAAAAACAGTTTTAATTATATTGTCTCCCATCGATCGGGTGAGACCAACGACAGCTTTATCGCGGACTTTGCTGTGGCTGTGCAGTCTGATTTTGTGAAATTCGGAGCATCTGCCCGTGGTGAGAGGTTGGCAAAATATAATCGTTTGTGGCAGATTGAAAGGGAGGAGTTGAAAAAATAGAATTAGCTCTATACCCGTCTTACTCCGATTTACAGCTCTTTCGGAGCGCGAAAAAGCGGATTATACTTCTATTATCTGTTTTCCGGCAACTATTTTCCGTTATCCAGACAGGCTTCAATAAATTTCAGAAAGATCGGGTGAGGTTTCAGGGGGCTTGATTTATATTCGGGGTGACCTTGTGTCCCGAGATAAAAAGGGTGGTCAGAAGGGGCTAACTCTATAATTTCGACCAGATTTTCGATTGTAGATTTGGCTGAAAAGATCATTCCGGCGTCCTCGAATTTTTTTAGGTATTTATTATTAAACTCATATCTGTGCCTGTGTCTTTCGCTTGTCAAACCGGCAGCTTCATTAATAAATCCGTTGTAACTACTATAAGCTTGCCAAGCCAGTGTATTTTTTTTAACTACTGCTTTCCATGCTCCTAATCTCATCGTTCCGCCATAAGCCCGGCGTTTCATATGCGCTTTTTGTTTTTCCATAAGATGGATCACGGGAAATTTTGTTTTTGGATGATTTTCTGTCGTATCAGCCTCTTTCCAACCAAGCGCTTCTCTTGCGAAAGAAACGGTCGCCAGCTGCATGCCATAACATAAGCCAAGATAAGGAATTTTATTATGCCTGGCATAACCGGCGGCCGCTATCATGCCTTCGGCTCCTCTCGGACCCCAACCTATCGGTACGATCATGCCGTCGATATCTTTCTCAAGTAGAACGTCTTTTTTGGATTCGACTTTTTCAGCATCGATCCACAGGCTCTCAAGATTGACGTCGTGATGCCAAGAAGCATGCTCCAGAGCGTCAAAAAGAGCAATGTATGAATCACGCAGCTGATACTCGCCGGTGGTGAAGTATTTGCCCACTACGGCTATTTGCAGCTTTTTCTTATTTTTTTTAACCTGTTTGATTTTGCCAATCAGCGCTTGCCAATCCGCAAAATTTTCTTTTCTCTGTTTCAACCCTAATTTTTTTAATAATAAATTATGAAATCCCTGATTTTTGAAAACCAGCGGAATCTCATAAATGATCGCAAGATCGGGTACCGAAAAAATGTCCTCGGTTCTGACGTTGCAAAACAACGCAAAGCGTTTTTTTCTCCGTTCGTCCATTATTTTTTCCGATCTTGCGATGATGAAGTCAGGCTGGATGCCCATGCTATTTAAGGTTTTAACCGACAGCTGTATTGGCTTGGTCTTTGGTTCGCCCAGATGTTTGGGAGTTGGCATATAGCCGACATGAACATGAATTACATCGCCCGGGTTTTTAAAAGATAGAATGCGGGCCGCTTCGTAATAAAATACATTTTGGTATTCGCCCGCTGTCCCGCCCAACTCAACGACCACAATTTCAGCTCCAGTTTTTTTCCCGGCTATATTAATTCTTCTTTGTATCTCGTCAGTGATGTGTGGAATGGCTTCGACGTCTTCTCCGCCGTATTCAAATCGCCGCTCTTTTTGGATAACTTCCTGATAGACCTGACCCATGGTGATGAAGTTGCTTTTGCCGACTTCAACCCCCAAAAATTTTTCATACGTACCAAGATCCATATCGGCTTCTGTTCCGTCTTCGCATAAAAAAGGATCTCCGTGTTCAATCGGATTGATTGTTCCGGCGTCGATGTTGAGATAATTTTCGCATTTGACTGGGGCTACCCTATAACCAATTCGTTGAAGAAGCAACGCGATTGACGCGGCGACTGTCCCTTTGCCGATTCCGGAAATTACGCCCCCGGAGACGAATACATATTTTGTCCTCACGCTTGAAAAGTATAAAGAACAAACTTTGTCTTGTCAAACCATTTTTATAATGCTAGAATATGTTATGGCAAATGCTCTCAAATACAAAGACAAAGTTATTCCGGTGGGCAGTACTGTCGGCGTTACCTATAAATTTAAGGAGGGCGAAAAGGAAAAAACCCAAGTTTTTAAAGGAATATTAATCAAAGTTAAAGGCAACAATGAAGCTGCTAGAATGTTTACAATCAGAAAAATATCGCGTTCCGGTTTGGGCGTCGAAAGAATTATCCCGCTTGTTTCTCCTTTTTTGGTTAATGTCTCAATTATCAAAAAAGCCAAACCCGGAAAAGCTAAACTTTACTTTCTGCGAAATCTGACCCAGCGACAAGCCAAAGCCAAAATTAAATGAACAGCCATAACAGAAATATCGGTAAGCGGGGCGAAAACGAAGCGGCCATCTATCTGCAGAAGAAGGGCTACGAGATTCTGGTGCAAAACTATCATAGCCATTGGGGGGAGATTGACATAATAGGCAAAAAAAACAATACTATTTCGTTTGTCGAAGTTAAAACCAGAATGGGCGAGCATAAGGGCAAGCCTTACGAAGCCGTTGGTTTACGGAAAATTGTCAACTTAAAGCGGGCAATCAAATTCTACTTATTGCAAAATAATTTTAAAAGTTATAAGCTGTCATTAGACGTGATATCAATTACCTTTTCCGACGATTTCAAAATCTCTAAATTTTACCATTTTAAGCAAGTTGACGGATTGTGAGGTGAATTAGAATGTTGAATCTATTGAATACAATCTTTTACAGTTTCCTGCAGAATTTTTTTAATTTTCTTCCCAATTTCTTTACCGGACTGTTGATCTTAATCATCGGATTGACCTTGGCGTCTCTATTAAAGAGAGCGCTTTTATCTCTTTTTTCCTTTGCCAGGCTTGATTCATTTTTGGAGAAGATGAAGCTCATAAGCAGAAGCGAGGTAAAGATTTGGGAGGATGTACTGTCCGAGATTCTCAAATGGACAGTGGTAATCTTATTTTTGATTCCCACCCTTGAGGTCTGGAATTTATCCAGAGCTACCATAGTAATCAATCAATTCCTGTTTTACTTACCCAATGTAATCGTGGCGGTAGTCATCGGGTTTGTAGGTCTTCTGGCTTCAAATCTCGGTTACGACCTGGTCAAACACAGTGTTAAGACACTGGGCGCAACTTCGGCTAATACCCTATCCGTATTCACCAAATGGGCAATTGTTTTCTTTACTGTTTTGATCGTCCTTAACCAGTTGGGAGTCGCTCAAGATCTGGTTAGAATCCTGTTTACCGGAATAGTCGTCATGGTAGCGCTTGCCGGAGGTTTAGCCTTTGGACTTGGGGGTAAAGATATCGCCAAAGAAATTTTAGAAGAAATAAGAAAAAAATTTAAGTGACCCGAATTAAGCTTATTTCAGGTTGCTTATTGTAGTTCTCGAGAAAGACTTTCAAGATAAGCAATTCTCTCATGAATCTGCGGCATAATTTTAATGTATTTCAGGCAAAAATATTGTGAGGGTTTATAAATCTTAAATGTACTTATTGACAATTAAAAAACGATTTGTTAAACTGTTTGTACCAATGAATAAAAATCTTGCATAAAGGCAGCATTGGAGACTCCAAGACAGTTCTCCTAACAGCCCCCGTATTCAAACCAAAAAGTAAAAGCGGATCAGGAAAAAAGTTGAAGGTTATTGTTATTTTGACTAATAAATTTTTAAATTTGATCATTTTAAGCAATAATTTGTACCGGGCCTATAGCTCAATTGGCCAGAGCGTCGGATTTGCATTCCGAAGGTTTGGGGTTCAACTCCCCATAGGTCCACCCTTCGCTCTTTAAAGATTTAAAGAGCAGGGAGAGGCGGTCCGATTTTTAAAATTGAAAACAAATATTATTTAGTTATAATGCGAGGGTGTCCCTAACGAAGTGGGACATTTTATTTAGCACCTTAACAATTTGAGATAGGTCTCCCTGTTAAATTTGTTAAAGCAAATATTTAACAGGGAAAATTACTAACAAGAAAGATGGGAGAATTAAGGCTAATGGTGGATGCCTAGGTAGTTTGAGCCGAAGAAGGACGCTTGATCGAGAGCGATAACAACGGAGAGTCCTCCATCAGACATTAAAATCCGTTGGTTTCCGAATAGGGCAACCTCACTTCGTGTAAACGAAGTGAACCCGTATTGCACGTGGAAATTCGAAACACGAGGATTTAGCGTTTCGGATTTTCTGGTGCAGTGCGGGTGGGGTACTTGGTAAACTGAAACATCTAAGTAACCAAAGGAAAATAAAACAAAATATCCTGAGAGTAATCGAAGGATTGTGATTTCGTCAGTAGCGGCGAGCGAAAGCGAAACAGCCTAAATTCCTTGTAAAAGGAATGTTGCAGGGCAGATGATCCGGGATTGATTTTGAATAGAAAAATGGTATGGAAAGGCCAACCAAAGAAAGTGAAAGTCTTGTATTTTAAATTTAAAATCACCCTAGTCTGTTCCTAAGTACCACGAGGCACGGCAAACCTTGTGGGAATCAGGGTCGTTCACGATCCAAGGCTAAATACTCAAACTGACCGATAGTGAACTAGTACCGTGAGGGAAAGGTGAAAAGTCCCCCGAGAGGGGAGTGAAATAGAACCTGAAACCATTAGCTAACAAACAGACAGAGCCGAGCTTAGCTCGGTGATGTCGTGCCTATTGAAGAATGAGCCAGCGAGTTACGGCACTTTCTTTGTTTAATCCCGATTAATCGGGAGAAGGCAGAGAGAAATCGAGTCCTAATAGGGCGATTATTTAGAAAGTGTTGTAGACCCGAAACTGAGTGAGCTAACCATGAACAGGGTGAAGTTAGGAGAAATCCTAACGGAAGCCCGTACCCGTTGTCGGTGTAATGGCATGGGATGATTTGTGGTTAGGGGTAATATGCCAATCGAACTCAGAGATAGCTGGTTCTCCCCGAAATATATTTAGGTATAGCGTTCATTTAATGTTTTATGGGTTAGAGCTACTGGATGGTACGCCGAGCTTAGGCGAGGCGGATCAACCAAACTCCGAATACGTAAAATTAGTTAATGAGCAGTCAGTCTCGCCGGGATAAGCTGGCGCAGGCTAAAGGGAAACAACCCAGATTCTCGTCTAAGGTTCTTAAATGATTATTAAGTGAAAAGGTCGTTAAATTTCCAACACAGTGGGGAGGTTGGCTCAGAAGCAGCCATCCTTTAAAGAGTGCGTAACAGCTCACCTAAATAGGCCAGCTCAGCTGGCAGGAAATTAAGCGCCTAAAATGATCGGAACTAAATAATCTACCGAAGACAGAAACTTATGCGTAGCACAAGAACTTCAAATACAGTAATCCTAAATTTTGAGTTTCTCGCGCTGCGCAGGAGTGGTAGGGGAGCATCCAGCACATAGTGAAGATAAGTCGTAAGACTTGTTGGAATGTGCTGGAGAGAGAATGCTGGCATAAGTAGTGTATCTCCCGATGAAAACTCGGGATGCCGAAAACCTAAGGTTTCCTCAGCAATGTCAATCATCTGAGGGTAAGTCGAATCTAACCCCGCCATGTATTTAGTGGCGGGGGATGTACAAGCAGTTAATATTCTGCTACCTCATTATTTTCGTTATTATTTGACTTTTGACGAATTTTAATATGTAAAGCTTCCTATACGGGAGTCTAAATAGTTTGCCTTCGGGTAAACTATGAATGCAACCCCGCCTTTGGCGGGGGAGTTTACAGATTTAAGATTCCAAGAAAAGAAAGTTAAAGAGAAAATAATGCGATCGTACCGATAACCAACACTGGTGGGTTGGTAGAGTATACCAAGGCATACGGGTAATGATGATTCAAGGAACTCGGCAAAAAAGCTGGATGTAACTTTGGAAGATGTCCTTCCCGCCTTTGGCGGGATGCAACAAATGATTGTCAACCGACTGTTTAGCAAAAACACAGGTTCCTGCAAACCAGAAATGGGAAGTATAGGAGCTGAGGCCTGTCCGGTGCTGGTAAGTTAATCATTACGGGTGACTCCGCCTTTGGCGGGGAAGCTTGTGGTGCAAGCTCCAGTGAACGACAGCTCTAACCCTGAGAGTTCTAAGGTAGCGTAACCCCTTGCCGGGTAAGTTCCGGCCTGCATGAAAGGTTTAACGAGTTGACAACTGTCTTGAATCGTTGCCCGACGAAATTGAAATGGCTGTGAAGATGCGGCCTATCTACACCTGGACAAAAAGACCCCGGGAGCTTAACTGAAATTAGGTATTGGTGAAAAGGAGTAAACTGTTGAGCGTAGGAGGGAGCCTTCGGGCAACAATGAAACACCTCTCTTTTATTTTTTTTCACCTTATCGCGCTTTTTGCGGGAGACAGTGCTTGATGGTCAGTTTAACTGGGGCGGTTTCCTCCAAAAAGGTAACGGAGGAGTGCAAAGGTTAGCTTATCCCGCATAGAAATCGGGATGGACGTGCATACGCAAAAGCTAGCTTAACTGTGAGGACTACAATCCAAACAGAGACGAAAGTCGGCGTAAGTGATCCCCCGTCTCGCTGTGATTGCGGGCGGGGCTTAACGGATAAAAGCTACCCCGGGGATAACAGGCTAGTCGCCTCCGAGAGTTCACATCGACGAGGCGGTTCGGCACCTCGATGTCGGCTCACCGTATCCTGGGGCTGAAGTCGGTCCCAATGGTCGGGCTGTTCGCCCGTTAAAACGGTACGCGAGCTGGGTTCAGAACGTCGTGAGACAGTTCGGACTCTATCCGGTGTAGACGCTTTGAATCTTGAAGAGACTCTTTCACAGTACGAGAGGACCTGAAAGAAGAAATCCCTGGTCTACCGATTGTCCCAAAAGGGCATTGTCGGGTAGCTATATTTCTATTTGATAAGCACTGAATGCATATCAAGTGCGAAGCAAACTCTAAGATTAGGATTCTTTTAGCTTCCCCAAAGATTATGGGGTTAATAGACGTGAGGCGTAAGTCTCGTAAGGGATTTAACCGAAACGCACTAAGTAGCAATCTCCCATCTTTTTTGTTAGTAAAAATAAACTATAGTCAGCGCAAAACAAAATGACCGGTTTTGATAAATGTCATGCTGAACTTGTATCAGCATCTATACCCCCTCTTAGTTAATTTTGCAAATTGTCAACTAAAGTCATCTTATCAAATCAACTAAGGAGGGGTATATACTGATTGCTATATCAATTAACAGAAGTATAAACAACAAGATCCTGAAATAAATTCAGGATGACAAATATGACATTTCGTATTGCGGTAGCTATACCCGTCTTATGCTGGTTTGCAACCCATCGGGTTGTCAAAGCAGCTTAGAGGGGTATATACTCGAGCAAATTCATTTGCGAGTGGTATATAGGATGAATTAAAACTTCAATAAAGAATTAATATAGACTCATCGCGTATAATTGTATATGTAATGATTGTACTCGCAATAGATTCGGGTTTAGAGAAAACTGGTTATAGCGTCTTTCATAATAAGGGTATCGATTCTTACTTGAGAACTTCAGGATTATTAAAAACCGATAAAACAATCGCAATTGAAAAGAGGCTTTTACAAATTTATCAAAAACTAAATAAAGTTATTAATGAATTTAGACCTCAGGTAATCGTAATTGAACAATTATTTTTTTTTAAGAACAAAAAAACGGCAATAGCAGTAAGCCAGACTCAAGGGGTGATCATGCTTTTGGCTGCGCAGCATAAAATAGCTTTAAAATTATTAACTCCACTACAGATTAAAAAGACTGTTACTGGTTACGGACAAGCTGATAAATTGTCTATTCGCAAAATGGTCAATATAACCTTACATATCTCCAAAAAAATCAAAGAGGATGATGAAATTGACGCAATCGCGTGCGGATTGGCCTATTGTTACCTTAATAAAAGTATTTTATATTAGCATAAGACAAAATTTTTAGTTTTTTTTATACTAGATACCAGAAACTTGATCCATTATACTTAGGTAATGACACCCGTTATTCTAATAGTTGTTGATGGATTTGGTATTGCCTCACATGGTCCGGGTAACGCTATCTATCTCGCAAATCCTACCAATATAAATTCTTTTCTCTATAGTTATCCCAATACTACGCTTAAAGCTTCAGGATCAGCAGTAGGTTTGCCAGCCGATGAAGTGGGGAATACTGAAGTTGGCCATCTTAATCTAGGAGCAGGGAAAATTGTTTATCAGGATTTGCCTAGAATAAATATGGCGATTGCGGACGGAAATTTTTATAAAAATAATATATTTTTACAGGCCGCTAATCATACTAAAAAAAATAGCAGTAAAATGCATCTTCTGGGTTTGATTGGCGAAGGGTCAGTTCACTCACATATAGAACATCTTTATGCGCTTTTATATTTTTTAAAAGAACAAGCCTGCGAAAAAATTTATTTGCATTTAATTACGGACGGCCGTGATTCTCCTCCCAAGTCGGCATTAAATGCGGTAAAAAATATTCAAGAAAAACTAGAAGCTTTCAAAATAGGTAAGATTGCTTCGATTATGGGTCGATATTACGCAATGGATCGTGATCGCCGGTGGGAACGCACGGAAAAAGCTTATTTATGTTTAATTCGTGGCGGTGAAATTCAAGCTAAAGACGTAAATACCGCAATTGAAAGTTCCTATAATCAAGGCAAAACCGACGAATTTATCGATCCCACTAACATAACAGACGGTGGTAAACCGATAGCCTTAATTGAAGAAAACGACGCAATAATCTTTTTTAATTACAGAATTGATAGGCCAAGACAGCTGACTAAAGCGTTCGTACTAGATAATTTTGAGCAGGAAGCCAATAAATCAATGTCGTTTGATCCCTATGCCATCAAGTACTATAAAACTCATCTTCCAAAAGAAAAAATAGTTAATCCTCCTTTTAGCAGGGGAAAAAAAATAAATAATCTTTTTTTTGTCTCGATGACCGAGTATGAAAAAAATCTGTCTACTTACGTTGCCTTTTCTCCGATCAGAGTTAATAATCCGCTTGGGAAAATTATTTCGGAGGCCGGTTTTTTACAGCTGCGAATGTCAGAGTCTGAAAAGGAAAGATTTGTTACTTTCTATTTTAACGGGCAAATTGAGAGTTCTTTTCCCGGAGAAGATAGATTAATTATTCCTTCGCCTAAAGTCCCCACTTATGATATGAAACCTGAGATGTCGGCCTACGAGTTGACGAATATGCTAATTGAAAAAATGCAACAAAAAAAATACCGCTTTATATTAGTGAATTTTGCCAATCCTGATATGGTAGGCCATACGGGAAATATTGAAGCTACAATTAAATCTATCAAAACTATTGATCTTTGTTTAGCCAAACTTGCAGAACACGCTAAATTATTAAATTATGCCCTGTTGATTACTGCCGATCACGGAAATGCGGAAGAAAAAATTAACCCTCAAACCGGTGAAATTTCCACAGAGCACACGGACAATCCTGTGCCTTTTATTGCCATTAGCAATAAGTATCAAGGAAGGTTTATCAAACTTCAATCAGGAATATTGGCTGATGTTGCTCCTACCGTATTGACTCTGCTTGAATTACCTAAACCACAAGATATGACTGGTAGGGATTTGTTGGAAGAAATAAGATTAGGATGAAGTAGAATTGCTAGCGAAGAATTAAGGAAAAATCTTCGTCAATTCGCTCCTATCTTTGCTAGAATTTTCGCAGCATATTTTGATCCTTCCTCCATCGATTTTTCAATGCTTTTAGATTTAGAATATTCGGCGATAAACCCAGCGGCATATGCATCACCGGCTCCGGTTGAATCCAGAATTTTTTCTGCCGGTTCAGCGTCTTGATGATAAACTTGATGTTGATTATAAGCATAACTGCCCGTTTTCCCCTCAGTAACAACAACCATTTTATCCGCTAAATTTGGCAGGTACCATTCAACAACGTCCTCATGAAAATGAATATCTTTGTATTGGGCTTTGACCAGCTCGGCAAATTCATGACCGTTTAAAATCAATATGTCAGCTTTCTTAAGTAAATTCTCGAGTTGATGCTTAGGTCTGCGGCAGTCTTCAACTCCCAAATTAAGCACCGTCAGGATATGATTTTTTTTACAGAGATTTAGGGTAATTTCGCGCTCTGTAAGGGATACATCGGGTAAATTTCCCATAAATACCGCTTTAGCTTCGACTAAATGCTTAATCGAGGAAGCTTTACGCAAGATGTTTTTATGAGGAGTAGTGTAGTGGACGATTGTTTTTTCGCCTTTATCGGTTAAAAAAATGCTGGAGAGGTTATAATAATTCGACTCAAAGTGGCATAATTTACTTGATACCTTATGATCATCGAGCATCTGATTGATTATTTCTTTAAAAGGATTTTCGCCGACAGTGCCAAGCACGGCTGTATTTAGACCAAATTTGCTTGCTCCGATTGCAATATTGACCCCGCCGCCGCCTATACCGGTATAAAAATGGTCGGCGAAGTATTTACCGCCCACAGCCAGTTGAAATCTATTGTTTTGGAAAGTCAGCGCATCACCCTTAAAATAAAGATCTATACTGATATTTCCAATTGATATCAAATCATACATATTTTTAATATAAAATATTAAAAACCAACTATACCCGTCTTACTCCGATTTGCAGCTCACCCAGTGCGAAAAAGCGGATTAGATGAGTATAAACTAAGTAACTCGGTTGCAAACCTTAAGTTATCGAAGTATAGCAAAATTTTTGGAGTAAATCGGTCAGTCACGACTGATCTGGGTCAACTTATAATCTTTAAATCTTGTTTTAAGATTTGCAACGGATTTTAAAGAGTGGTTTCTTAAAAAATGGATTACGGCTTGTCTTGATTTTTCTATCAGATCAAGATCTGCCAACGACGCAATCTTAAGATTCAGAAATCCATGCTGGCGCGTTCCAAAGACCTCGCCCGGCCCCCGTCTTTGCAGATCATATTCGGCGATTTTGATACCGCTGTTGGTTTTGGCGAAGAATTTCAGCTTTTCAATTATGCTAGCGCCCCCTGATTCGGTATAAAGAAAACAGTAAGATTGCTTTTCGCTTCTGCCGATTCGCCCTCTTAACTGATGCAGTTGAGCCAAGCCGAATCTGTCCGCTCCCTCGATAATCATAATAGTTGCTGAAGGAATATCAATTCCGACCTCAACTAAAGAAGTGGCAACCAAAATATCATATTTTTTGACTTTAAAATCCCGCATGATTATATTTTTTTCATCAGTTTTTACTTTTCCGTGCAATAACGCTAATCTAAATTGAGGAAAAATGTCACTTTGCAGCTTCAAAAATTCTTTTTTAGCCGCCTTGACAGACTTCATGGTTTCGACATCTGATTCCTCGATCAAAGGACAGATTATAAAAACTTGCGCTTTGTCAGAATTGATTTTTTTTCTTATCCATTGATATCCTGCTTGTCTTTTTTCTTTGGGAACAAGGTATGTTTTAACTGATTTTCTGCCTTGGGGCAATTCGTCGATTAGCGAAATATCCAACTCTCCATAAAGGGTCAGGGCCACTGTGCGCGGTATTGGAGTTGCCGTCATGGTCAGAAGATGCGGGTTCAAGCCTTTTTCTTTTAACTTGGCTCTTTGGACCACGCCGAATCTGTGCTGTTCGTCGATAACCACCAAGCCCACCTTATCGAATTCCAAATTTTGATTAATTAATGCGTGGGTGCCAATAATCAGATCATAATTTATCTTATTTTTTTTAACATTATTGTTTTTACTTACCCGTTTCCGATTTATAAAATTCTTCATCGTGCGAGTTTGCAAAGCAATATTAAATTGATATTGGGCGAATAATTTTTTTAGGGTTTGGTAATGCTGATAGGCTAAAATTTCAGTTGGAGCCATAAAAAGCGACTTATAACCATTAAGATAAGAAAAATAACAAGCGGTAGCCGCGACTACGGTTTTACCCGATCCGACATCTCCCTGTAAAAAGCGGTTCATAGGTTTTGTTTTTCTTAAATCAGAAATTATTTCTCGGGTTGATCTTTTTTGAGCGCTGGTTAATTCGAAAGGCAAATTTTTGATAAAATCCTGTAGAGACGCAAGGCTTTGAGTCTCCATCTTAAATGCGTTTCCAACATTTTCCTTTTCCCAATCCCGTCTGACTATTTGAGAAGACAGTTGAATAAGGAATAATTCATCAAAAGCAAGCCTTTCTCTTGCTTGTTTAGCCAGTTGCAAATTCCGGGGAAAGTGAATTTGCTTATAAGCGGCTGATTCACTTAATAAATCAAATTTTTTGGTAATGTCATGGGGAAGTAATTCCTCTAAATTGTCTTGATAATTACCTTTGCAGTGATGTTCGATTAGGTAATGGATTTTTTCGCGAAAAAGTTTTGCCGATAAACCCTTTTTTTCGGGGTATATAGGAATAAGTCGTCCTGTATGAATAGTCTCCTGACCAAAATCGCGGATAATGTCAAATTCTTTCGGCACAAAACTTAAAGAATGAAAAAAACCTTTGACCTCGCCTGCCAAAGACAAGTACATGCCAGACTTTAAGACGCGTAAAAGATATGGCTGGTTATACCATATAAGGTCAATCTGACCGCTTGCGTCGGCAAGTTTCGCTTTTTGGATTTTTAATCCTCTTTTACTGTATAAATTTTCAATTTCGATAAGTTTTCCTTTGATGGTGACTGTTTCTCCGTTTTGCAGACTGGAGATTGGCGAGACGATTGAATAGTTTTCATATCTGAAGGGAAAGTAATTTAACAATTCCCAATAATTATTAATTTCGATATTTTTAAGTTTTTTTAAGGTTAAAAAACTTGTTCCCGGAAGTTTCTCAATCGGAGTGGCTAAATTCATGCTGGATTTATTTTAACTCAAAAACAAAATCGGAGCCAGCGAAGATAAGATTAGCAAAATGCTGGATATAATAATAATAATTTTCCAAATTGTTTCCTTTTTCAACCTGAATAGTTTTTTGAGTTTCATAATCAATATCGGCTTTTTGTTATACTTATAACTATGAATAAATTACGGCTAAGGCGTTTTACCCGCCGTTTTACCGGTCAACGGCTGATAACCCTATCTGTGTTTATTATATCAGGAGTTATATCTTTCGGTTTTTTATTTACCGTGATTATTTTTGCCTGGTTTGCCAGAGATTTACCTTCTCCGGGGAAGTTGACTCAATTATCGCAAAGTTCCACCATCTTTCTTGATAGAGACGATAAACTACTTTTCGAGATGTATAAAGATAAAAACCGTTATCCTGTTGCGTTTGACGAAATCTCCGACAACTTAAAAGAGGCAACTTTGGCTATAGAAGATAAGAACTTTTACCGGCATAGAGGAATTTCCGAATTGGGAATAATCAGGGCAGCGATTAACATCACAATGGGAAAAGGACTACAGAGCGGTTCAACCATAACGCAGCAGTTAATAAAAAATGTCCTGCTTGACTCGAAAAGAACTTTTTCACGCAAAATTAAAGAAATTATTCTGGCATTTGAGGTAGAAAGGCGTTACGGCAAAGACGAAATTTTGGAAATGTATCTAAATGAAGCTCCATATGGAGGTAATTATTGGGGAGTCGGCTCCGCGTCAAAGGGGTATTTTGCCAAATTGCCAAAAAATTTAACAATTACTGAATCGGCATTTTTGGCCGGTTTACCGCAAAGGCCAAGCGAATACTCACCTTTTATCGGCAAAAATGCAGCCTGGAAGCAAAGAACTAAAGATGTCTTAAGACGGATGCGGGAAGACGGTCATATCAACAAGTCGGAGGAAAATGCTTCCTTAAAATCGCTGGACAAATTGACTTTTACCCAACAGAGCTTGGCAATAGAAGCTCCTCACTTTGTTTTCTATGTCAGGGATCAAATAGAAAGGGAATACGGCGGCAAACTGCTTGAACGCGGCGTCAAAATCAAAACCACCCTGTCGCTGGATGTACAAAAAACTGCCGAAAAGATTGTCAGGGAGGAAATCAAAAAACTTAAGAATTTTGATCTTACCAATAGCGCTGTCATCGTGTTGGATAGCCAGACAAATGAAATCCTAGCCATGGTGGGCTCTTACGACTTTAACGATAACGAGTTCGGAAAATTCAACGCCTCACTTGGTCTTCGCCAGCCCGGAAGCGCCATAAAACCAATAACTTATGCGCTTGCTTTTGAAAAAGGCTATACCCCGGCTACCTTGATTATGGATCTGAAAACGGCTTTTCCCCAGTCCGGACAGGACGATTATCTTCCGGTCAACTACGACGGCAAATACAGGGGTCCCGTCCAGTTGAGATTCGCTCTGGGAAATTCGATAAACGTGTCTGCGGTCAAGCTTTTGGCCATGGTTGGTATAAAAGACTTCCTGCAATTAGCCGGCGATATGGGTCTTGATACTCTGGCGCCGTCAGAAGACAATCTCCGTCGTTTTGGTTTGGCGATCACTCTGGGAGGTGGCGAAACCACTTTGCTTGATCTAACCTCCGCTTTTTCGGTATTTGCCAGGGGAGGCGAAAAGGTTGATGAATCGTCCGTTTTAGAAATCAGGGATTTTGACAATAAAACAGTTTTCAAAAGACCTAAAGTTAAAAAACGGCGTGTATTGTCGGAAGAGGCGTCTTTTCTTATTTCACACATTTTATCTGATAACAACGCCAGGCTTGAAGTCTTCGGCGCAAATTCTTATTTAAATATCCCCGGAAAAACCGTAGCGGCCAAAACCGGCACCACCAATGACAAGCGCGATAACTGGGCTGTCGGGTTCAGCAAAGAAATAACTGTCGGCATTTGGTCCGGTAATAACGATAATTCACCGATGAATCAAAAAATCGCATCCGGAGCTACCGGGGCTTCACAAATTTTCTACCGTCTGATGCTTGATTTATTAAAAAAATACCAAGACGGAATCATGGAAAAACCGGCAAAAGTCCAAGCTTTAACTGTCGACTCGTTTTTGGGCGGGCTTCCGCATGAAGCCGTACCCGTCAGATCGGAGTATTTTGTCGAAGGCACGGAACCAAAAGACCTCTCACCGTTTTACAAAAAACTTAAAATATCCAAAAGCTCGGGAAAACTGGCCAACGAAATTGAGATCAAAACCGGCAATTATGAAGAAAAGGAATTTATTGCCATCACGGAAAATGATCCTATTTCCAGCGACGGCGAGAACCGCTGGCAGGAAGCCGTAGATGCTTGGCTGAAAGAACAGAGTGACGATAAATATCACCCCCCGACCGAAACTTCAAGCGCTGCCGAAGACATTGTCGTTGTACAGATTAAAGATCCAAGCGATAAAACAACAGTCAATTCAAACACCATCGCAATAAAAGGCAAAACAGCCAGCCTTGATCCGATCAGAACTACCAAAATCTATATAAACGGAAGTGAGGTGCGTACTCTAGACGGCAATATCGGCGAGTTTAACGAAAGCTTCGAATTTGAAGACGGAGTTTATGAAATTAGGGTAAGATCTTGGAACGAAAAGGGCAAAGACGGTGATTCGCTAATTAATATTGGGGTAAATATCCCATGGGATTCAGCCAGTCCTACCCCGACGGGAGAATAATTCAGCTTCAACTAATTTTACTCAATTCTTTTTTAGCTTCATCTTCGGTTAAATTTCTTTTTGTTGAAGCATAATAAAAGCGTAAAGTCAGCTTATTCTGATAAACCGACACGACGTCGACTCTTTGCAGCAATTCAGATTGATTTGCTGCTTTAGCTATCGTCTTGTAGGCGCAGTTCGGCGTCAACTGAAAGGTTTTATCCAACTTTATGACGGCGTAAGGGTTGATCGATTTGTAATTCGGTACTGTTTTGGCGTACTTTATTAAATTATTAAAATCAAAAACTGCCAGACAGACATTTGATTTAATTCCGAACAGGTGCCGAAATTTTAAGACCATTGTACCCAACGTTCCCAATTTGGTACCGTTGATTGTCACCTTAACCTGCTGTTTTTTATCTAATAGCGGGTTGTCCGAAGAGGCATAATCGTAATCGGGCAAATTTAGTTCCCGAAATAACGCTTCGGAAATTCCTTTGATATCATAAAAATTGCTGTTGGTAGCGATTCCCAATTTAAACTCCTCGAGCGGTAAGTCGCTTTCTCTTGGTTTATAGGTTTTTGCAATCTCAAAAAATTTCAGCAGATCTCTTTTCCCTTCGTTGTTTTTTATATTCTGGATGAGTGAAGACCCCAGATGCGTTCGCATATAGGTGATTTCTTCGGAAATTGAGTTTTTTATCTTCAAGTGATCGTCTATCTTCAACCCGACCTTCTCGATTGCTTCCCGGGAAATCATCGAATAGTTCATAATTTCGTTCAATCCTAAATGTTTCAAGAACCATTTGATCTTGGATTGATATTCCAGAAATTTCTCTTCCGCTTTTGGTTGTTTGACAAAAACGGGCTGCTGGAGATTGCTTGGGAGATTATGGTAACCGTAAATTCTCGCGATCTCTTCTACCACGTCCTCCGGTATGTGCATGTCTCTGGATCGAAAAGATGGAGGTTCAACAAGCAAAGTATCTCCTTTTAATTCCGTACCGAACTGTAAATTTCTAAGAATGGAAACGATATCTTTATCGGGAATACGGACTCCGATACGAGAATGAATGAATTCCAAACCGATCTTTAATTGCTTTACCTTGGTTGGATTCGGGTAGACGTCAATCGTACGGCTGATTGATTTTGGATTTGCTAATTCTCCGAAAAGTTCAATTCCCCGATAAAATGTCGTTTGGGCTATTTCCGGATCGATTGACTTCTCATTATAGGTAGCCGCCATGGTTCGAATTCCATGAATCATTGAGGCTCTGCGAACAAGTACAGGGTCTATATTGTCGATGAAAAAAATCACACGCTGGCTTTTATTTGTCACGACGCTGTTTTCGGTTCCCATGATACTGGGCAGATCTACTATTCTGCCTGTGCCGTCGTCAAAAACAATTTCTCCTCCTTTGAGAAGAAAATTTTTCTTGTCGAGAGTTACTAATTTTTCACCGGTTTTGGCCGTACGAATTATAAACTTACCCGTCTTAACCCGTTCGAAATCAAAAACATGGGCCGGGTGGCCGGTCTCAATCATAACGTAGTTGGTAATATCAACCAAGTTATTAAGCGACCTGACTCCGACCGCTGCTAATCTTTTCCTGATGTATTCGGGAGAATCTTTTATCTTGACCTGATCAAAAATTACAGCCATAATTCTGGCTGACAATTTTTGCTTATCTTCTATGGCCAAAGTAAAATTATTTACAGGAAGCTCCGCTTCTCTATATTTTTTATGTCTGAATAAGGCTTTCTTGCCAAAACGGGGGAGGATGGCCGCCGCTTCCCTGGCGATACCCATCACCGACGCGCTATCGACCCGATTTGAGGTTATTTCAATATCATACGCAAAGTCGTCCCCGTATGGTTCAACTTTTTCAACCGAAGGGCCACAAAGCGATAGATATTTTTGAATTTCCCTGGGGTTTGCGTCCGTGTCTAAATATTCCAATAGCCAATTATGCGTTATACGTATATTCATATCAGAACTGTTCTAAAAACCTGATATCGTTCTCATACATTATCCTTAAATCATCGAGTTTCAGGTCTTCTTTCATCATTATAACACGCTCAACTCCAATGCCAAAAGCCCAACCCGAAAATTTCTCCGGATCGATGTTTACCGCCTTAAGGACGTTGGGATGGATCATACCGCTTCCTCCCAATTCGAGCCAACCCGATTTGCAGAGGCGGCATTTAACGGAACCCTGAAGGTTCCGCGTAACTCCTGTACCACTGCAAATACCACAGGTGATGTCAACTTCAAACGAGGGTTCGGTGAACTGAAAATGAAAGGGTCTCAAACGTATTTCCCTTTTCGCTCCGAAAAACTCCTTGGCAAAATAATCGATTGTACCTTTAAGATGAGTGATATTGATTTCTTTATCGACTACCATACCTTCAAACTGATGAAACATCGGAGTATGCGAAGTGTCCCAGTTAGGTCGGTAACATTTAGCGATATTTATCATCCTGACGGGAGGCTTTTTGACCCTTTGCATTTCTCTTAATTGGCCTGAAGAAGTATGCGGAGTCAATACCATTTTTCCGTATTTTTCGTGTTCAGGCGCGTCAATAAAGAAAGTCTCAAAGTCATCCCGTGCGGGATGTTCTTTTGGCATGTTGAGCGAGTCGAAAGCATAATGTTCCCATTCTACTTCCGGATAAGACATTCTAATGAAGCCGATTTTTTGGAAAATTTTACTGATTTCTTCTATAGCGTAGGTTGCCAGGTGGAGACTTCCTCGTGGATATTTTTTTCCCGGCAGACTCACGTCGATAAATTCTCCCGGACCAGCATTTTTTAGCAACTCCTGCCGTATTGCATCAATTAATTGATTAATTGAAGTTTTAAGATCGTTTACCTTTTTCCCGAATTCTTTCCGCTCTTCTTGTCTTAATTTATCAATAGACTGAAGCAGGGAATTGACGATTCCTTTTCGCCCTAGGTATTTTATTTGCAGACTATCAAGGTCCGATTGGGATTTAATTGAATTGAGTTCACGGGAGAATTCTATCTTATATTTGTTTAATTGCTCCATATGTCATTCTGATCCCGCCCTCGGCGGGGGAAGGATCTCGCAGCTTGCCTGCGCTTTCCCTCGCCTTTGCGAGAGATCCTTCGGTAGCAGTTGCTTCCTCAGGATGACAAAACTATACCTTTACTTTTTCAACAATTTTTTCAAAAACTTTAGGATATTCAACGGCAATTTGCGCCAGGATTTTTCTGTCCAGAGATATTTTTTTAGAGGCTATTTTTTGCGTAAATGTAGAATAAATCATCCCCAAAGATCTGGTAGCTGCGCTTATTCTGGTTATCCAAAGTCTCCTGAAATCGCGCTTTTTATCCTTTCTTCCTGCAAAAGCATACTCACCGCTATGTAAAACAGCTTCTTTAGCTTTCTTAAACTGTTTGTGCCTGGTCATCCAGTATCCTTTGGCCAGTTTAAGTACTTTTTTATGTCTTCTTCTGGTATTAACCCCTGATTTTACTCTAACCATAATTTTAGCCAATTCCTAACATTTTCCGGATCTTTTTTCGATATTGTCCTTTGACCTGTTGCATCTGTTTAAGTTTTCTTATTCTTTTTTTTGACTTTTTAGCGCGCAAATGCCTTGAATAGTGTTTTCTGCGTAACACCTTGCCTTTTTTAGTTATCTTAAACCTTTTAGCTGCTGATTTTCTGGTCCGATGTTTTGTCATATTATTTCTTTCTGGAAACAACCGTACTTATGATTCTTCCCATAAGTCTTGGTTCTTTAGATATATTGATATCTTCCAAAGTCTGCAAGAATTTATTAACCAGATCAAAACCCATGGATCTTTTGACAATCTCCCTGCCGTGAAAAACCAGATTAATTCTTACTTGATTACCATCATTTAAGAAATTCCTGGTTTTATTGATGAGTCTATCGAAGTCTGCCGGCGCTATAAAAAGGGATAATTTAATATCTTTGACGATACTTTTTTTGATACCTTTTTTAGCTTCTTTTATTCTTTTTCCTTCCTGATATAAAAATTTTTTTAAGTCGATAATTTTTGCCACAGGAGGACTAGCATTTGGAGCGATCAAGACGAGATCAACTTCCTGATCTTGAGCTTGTTTTAAAGCTTCAAATCTGCTTAATATCCCAATCTGCTTACCTTCCGCATCAATTACTCTTAACTGTGGATGATTAATCCGATGATTAATTATATAAAAAGTTTTTTTAGGTCTTGGTCTATTGAAACTTCTCAATTTGTGCTTTTAATTTTTGGATGAACTGACTAATATTCATCACTCCCAAATTTTTTCCTTCTCTGGTTCTAACCGAAATATAAAGTCTTTGAATCTCCTCAGCACCAATTATAACCATATAAGGTATCTTTTGCAAGGTAGATTCTCTGATTTTTGCACCGATTGTCTTGTTTTCCGGGTTTAGCTCAACCCTTATTCCTTCTACTTCCAACAATTGCCTAATTTTATCCGAATATTCAACTTGCTTATCTGAAATTGGCAAAATCGCGACTTGAACAGGGGATAGCCATAAAGGAAAAGCTCCGGCAAAATGTTCAATCAAAATAGCCAATGTTCTTTCGATCGAACCAGTTAATCCTCGATGAAGAATGACGGGATTTACGTCTTTACCGTTTTCATCAATATAAACCAAATTTAACCTCTTAGCCATAAAAAGGTCAAGCTGAAGCGTACTCATCTGCCACTCACGACCTAAAGAGTCTTTGACGATAAAGTCTAACTTTGGCCCATAAAAAGAGGCCTCTCCTTTAGCTATTTTGTAATTTAATTTATTATTCCTGACGATTTTCTCAAGCTTATCACCGGCTTTTTTCCAGGTTGCGGAATCCGCAATATACTTTACAGCATCCGACGGATCGGACAGAGATAGGCGTACGTAAAAATCTCTAAGTGCAAATGCTGTAAACATTTTTTTCACCATAGCGATGCACAATGCGAACTCTGACTCTATTTGCGAGTCGGTCATGAGAATATGACTATCGTCTATGCTCAATGCTCTAACTCTCAAAAGCCCAGCCAACTCTCCAGTTTTTTCGTAACGGTAACAAGTTCCTGGTTCTGATAATCGAATGGGTAACTCTCTGTACGACCTGGGTTTAGAGGCATAAATCATATAATGATGAGGACAGTTCATAGGCTTCAACACATACTCGTCACCGTCTATTCCGAAAGGAGCGTACATAACATCACGATAATGCTGCCAGTGGCCAGTCTTTTTGTACATCTCCGATCTTGCTAGGTGAGGAGTAAAAACTTGCTGAAAACCCGACTGTTGTTCTAATTTGTATTCGTATTCCAATATTTGTCTGCGGATTTGGTATCCTTTAGGTGTTAGTAGCGGCAAACCTTTACCTATATTCTCTGATATAACAAAAAGATCCAACTCTCGACCTAGTTTTCTGTGATCTCTTTTTTTGGCTTCCTGTAGCTGCCATAAATATTTATCCAGTTCTTCTCTTGTTGGAAAAAGTGTACCGTAAATTCGCGTTAACATTTTCTTTTTTTCATCACCTTTCCAGTAAGCACCGGCAACTGAAAGAAGCTTAAAATTTTTCAATTCAACTTTTGGGTTTTTACTGTGTCCACCCTTGCAAAGATCAAGAAAGTTACCGGGATTATTCTCTGTTATTTTTTTTCCTTCCTTGGCAAAATCATTTATAAGTTCGACTTTGTAAGGATTATCCCTAAAGTCTTTAAGTGCTCTTTCAACCGTAACTTCCTGTTCTTCAAATGGACCCCATTTCTTAAGCATTTCCCGCATTCTTTTTTCGATTTTTGGCAGATCAGCTTCGGAAACTGTCCATTTTCCCATATCAAAATCCTGATAAAAGCCGTTTTCTATGGCAGGTCCGATAGCATTTTGAGCCCCATGATAAAGGTCTTTAACAGCTGCGGCTAACAGATGAGCGGCAGAATGGCGAAGATTTTGTAAGTGACTTTTGTCCATCAAGAAGTAGTTGCAAAAACTTTTTGCTCTAAATCTTCAATTTGTTTATCGTGCTCCTTGATAATCATATGGTGATCTTTTATGTGATCTTTGACTCCGGTAAGCTTGTCATCTATTTTTTTAATATCACGCCGTTAATCCTTAATTTCCAGGCTCATTAAACCAATACGCTCATTTGTAAAAGTAAAAAGACCTACCATATCTTCATAGACTTTTTTAAATCTTGGAGAAATTTTCTTTTCGACAATTGCATTTACAACTTTTCCAACAATTTCGCCTATTTCGATTTTATCTTTCTTTACGAGCATAATTTTATTCTAAAACTAATTTTAGCTGTGTCAAACTAGATTGTGGACTCGAGAGGACTTGAACCTCTGACCTTTACAATGTCAATGTAACGCTCTAGCCAACTGAGCTACGAGTCCCAACCTCTGCAGTCAACTATCAATTATATTTTAAAACTTGTTTAAGTTCAAATGTTTCTAACGTAACTATACCCGTCTTACTCCAGTTTACAGCTCGCCGGAGCGAAAAAGCGGATTTAGACGGGCATATACTGAGTAACTCATACCTCTTCGCTATCA
>MGAN01000019.1:93660-96366 GCA_001789745.1 Candidatus Roizmanbacteria bacterium RIFCSPLOWO2_01_FULL_40_13 | reverse complement strand
GTAAAACTGATAACAGTTTCTTTCGTTTCCGAGTCGGACTCGGGTTCCGAAAGAGACTGATTGTCTAGTTTACCAGGTACCCGTCATTGAGGCTCCTGATCCTGCAGCGTCATCAATTAGTAGTACATTTTTGAATGTTCTAATCTCGCTTGTAATAAAAATAGTGTCTCTTGCATTGATAATTCTATCTTCAAGCTTGGCTAGTGACTTTTGAGCCACAAAAATATTATTTTTATACGCTTTAACAATGGTTATTTTCGGCCACTCAAGATTAGTCAGACGTTCAAATTCTTTAAGGAATTGAATTTTCCGCGGGATAGTGTGTGGAATGAAGGAGATCGCATCAATTTTTTTTTGTTTAATTAAGTGCCTCAGTGGATTTATCGCAATTTTTACAATTTTTTCAACAAGGGATAGATTCTGCGATTGCTTTGCGTAAAGAACTAACTGTCCAAGCTTTGTCTTACCGAACTTTGGCAAACTGTAAAAATCAAGATAGAATATGTCATCTATCCAAACTTTTGTAAAAGTATCTTTAAGTTTTTTCAGCGCGCTTATATTCCCACCCTTACTAAAAGATTTATATAGTTTTTTTCTGTATTTAACATATTCGCGGGCGAGAAAAGACATCTGTTTTTCCTGTTTTGTACTAATAACCCAGCGCTTAAAGCCTTCAAAGCCATAAATAAGCTCCCCAACTGGAGAAATATATAAATAATTATTCTCTATTTCCTTCTGTCTTTCTTGAGACAGAATTGTCTTTATTTGGACCTCTTTTTTAACCTTTGTAAGTTGATAGAATACCAAAGGCGGTTTACCCACCCTTTCAACTTTTCCTTCCCGAAGTAACTTCTGCATTTGCTTATGCACTGCGACGGTGCTTATCTTAAGAAAACCCACCAGATCATGAACTCTTGCTTTTTTATTAGCGGAAATAAATTTAATTATTCGGGAGGATGTGTTAGTAATCATATTTATAGTTAATAGTTTATAGTAAACCATAAACTATGTCCATGGGTATTTATTTTTCTATAATCTTGCCCTCTGTGAAATCTCCGCTTCAACAAGCTCTCGTGGTCGGCCATACTTTAAGCGGGAAAGTTGGATGACGGCCTGTGAGATTTTGACATTGGCCTGGCTTTTGAGTTTTTTGATGTCTTTGGTCATGTCAACCGAAAAGGGCGGCACCGGTTCGTTATCAACTATTGTCTTCATGTAGGCATGAAAACGCTCGACATTGATCAGATCCGATTCGGAAAAAACCGGCTGGTATTCTCTTTGCAGATATGAAGCGTCGGTCACGCCGACGCGGAAACTGATCAATGTCCCCACATTGCCAAATACCGCATTTTTTACCTCCTCATCCATCTGGCCGATGAATTGATTGGCAACGGTCAGATTAAGGTGGTATTTTCGCGCCTCCGACAAAATTGTGGCAAAATCGGGGGTGGCGAAGTTCTGGAACTCGTCAACGTAGAGAAAAAAGTCGCGACGGTCCGGCTCCGGTATCTCCTGGCGGCTCATCGCGGCAACTAAAATCTTCGGTATAAGAACCAGGCCCAAAAAACTGGAGTTTTCTTCGCCTAACTTACCTTTAGAAAGATTTATAAGCAAAATTTTGCCCTCGTCCATGCATTTGCGGAAATCAAAAGCGGACTTGGACTGTCCGATGATATTGCGCATAGTCTTGTTGGTAACAAATCGTCCGAATTTGGAGACAATATAGTCTAAGACTTCCGACTTGTGAAAATCCGAAGTCTGGGCAATCTGGTCGGTCCAGTATCTTCTGACAATCGGGTCCTGCACTTTTGGAAGCATCTCCTGGACGTATTTCGGGTCGGTCAAGATGCGGACCACCTCGACAAAGGTGCTGCCCTGCTCTGACATCACCGTCAACATCGCGTTTCTCACCGCATGTTCGAAGCGGGGGCCGATGATACCGGTTCGCTGAGGATCGTAAAGCTTGTACATGAGATTGATGATGGCGGTTGTCATAAAATGCTTCTGCTCTTCTGTATTTGCCTCAAGAAGATTAAGCCCCATCGGACGCTCCCCGTCTGACGGATCAAAATAGATGACGTCTTCTGCCCGGTTGGGCGGAATATATTTGACTATATCGTCTATGAGATCTCCGTGCGGGTCGATGACGCAAACCCCCTGGCCGCTATTTATGTCTTGGATTGCCATATCCTGTAAAAGGACCGATTTGCCTACGCCGGTTTTACCTATTATGTACACATGGCGTCTCCTATCCTCAAGACTGATATTCACAGACCTTTTAATACCCCGGTAATATCCTTGTCCCAGATAAGTGCCGTCTGACTGGGGTACTTCTGCCGGGACCGGCCCGGTCTTGGCCTTCAGCCATTGGATATGCGGGGTTTCTACGGTTTTGTTGGGAAAGTGATAAATGGTCGCAAGCTCGTCAGCTGATAAAATTGAGATCGATTTAGAAAAGGGGAATTCAAAGACCGGAAAGAATTTATAGATGAAATTGATCATAAATCCGCCTTTAAAAAGAATACGAGGCCCCTTGAAACTGTTTAAATCCGAATTAAACTGGGTGAATGCTGTCTTGATATTTTTGAGATGTACGTCGGCGGCCTCCTTGGTCTTGGCCGACACGACAAAACGGATGCAGGTTTGAAAACCGCTCTTTGCGCTTTTCTCGTCAATTTTATCCAATACCTTGGGGTCTGTCTTGAA
>MGAN01000019.1:88950-93496 GCA_001789745.1 Candidatus Roizmanbacteria bacterium RIFCSPLOWO2_01_FULL_40_13 | reverse complement strand
ACGGCAGGTCTTTAAAAAGCTTCAACGGCATATATGGGTAATCTTTAGTGACAAGCGCTCCAAATGACACTTTTCCCTCTTCTGAAAAAATATTGGGTTCGTCAACTTTTTTAATATCTGCCGAGGGATAATAACTATAGATCGTCTTTTCGACCAGATCGATTATGCGATTGGGGGTTGAGACGTAGAATTTTATATCCGCCTTTTTACCGATAATCTCAAAAGCCAAGACGTCGTCCAGATCAAAAGCTGAAAACCAGCCGGATTTCTTCAGCGACGAGAATGAAGCAAACATCTGTTCGGCCACATCGATTTTGATCTCGTTGTCTTTAGGCATCTTAACCTGCAGGGTAACCATCTCCAGCGAGATCTGCTCGCGCCTCTTAAGCCGCAGATAGATAATAACCAGATAAACCAAAACCGAAGTAAGTCCGGCCGCGCTAAGCGCAGCAACAAAAGCCAAAATAAAAGTAATCAACCTGTCTGTGATTCCCTGTACGGTCGTAGGGTCCATAAAAAAATTATATAATAATTACCGCCCAACATGAAACATAAAACGTCAAAAAAGCCAAAACGTTCAATTTTCCGCCGGAGAAATATGGCGCTTCTTTTATTAATAACTTTCTACCTAATTGTTAATATCGTATCTTCTCAAATAATCTCTCCTCTATTTTTTAAATTAATCAATGAGGATAAAAATACCGTTACTGGTTTTTTAACTCGTATAAAATCTCTAGCTGATTTTTCCAGATATTTGCAGATTAATAAAAAAATTTACGGCGAGGGGATCGAAATAGAGGTGTTTGCCGAAGATGTAAAAAGAAAACAAAAAATTGCCGAATTTGAGGCGCTTTTAAGCAAAAATTCGCGCCCAAGGGATATTTTATATAATCTTTATCTGCTATATAATGAAGAAGGGGATGGAACAAAGGCAATGGATTACTTAAGAAAAGCAAAAGAAGTGGACCCGGCATTAAAATAAATTCGAAGCGCGAAATTCGGATTTCGGATTTTTAATTTATGCTAAAACAAGTTCACCTGTATGTCAAAGGCGATGTCATCGGTGTCGGTTTTAGAGCGTGGACAAAAATCCAGGCAAAAATAGCGGGAGTCGGTGGTTGGGTAAGAAACATCTATGATCAACCCGAAACCTATGGCGAGGAAGGCGGAGTCGAAGCGGTAGTACAGGGAGAAGAAGAAAAAGTTGAGAAAATGATCAACCTAATCAAAAGAGGACCGCCTGTCTCTCGCGTTGAAGACGTTAAATCCTTTTGGGAAATTGCTAAAGAAATATTCGCAGAATTTGAGATTAGAAAATAGCTTCTATACCCGTCTTACTCCGATTTGCAGCTCTCTCGGAGCGAAAAAGCGGATTAGACGGGTATATACTGAGTAACTCGGTTGCAAACCTTAAGTTATCGAAGTATACCCGTCTTAGTTGATTTTGCAAATTTTCAACTAAAAATATCTTATTAAATCAACTTAGAGGGGTATATACTGATTGCAACCTCAATCAATAGAAGTACATATGGGATTTTTTAATGAAAATTTTTCCAAAAAACTTACTTACTAAATTATTTATCCCCTTAATTATTTTTTACCTGGCGTTTTCTTATTACAAATCTCAGGCAAGCGACTTCGATTCCCTCGTTCTGGATGATGAGCGACCTTGGATAACCAGAGCTTTTTATCTTGAGCTGTTTTTGCATGGCGATTTTAAAAACGATTTATGGAAAACGTACAATCTGGATGCCGATCCGAAATTACCGGAATATATTTTTGGTTTAGTGCTCTATCCCGATTATCTAAGGGTAAGACAAAATAAAGGAAAAGACTACGATATGATACGCTATTTAATGGAACTAAACTTTTATGATCGACGATTAATGAGTCTTAAGGCCAGGCCTAAATATGAAAAATTCGTGACGGAAAAATATTTTTTTTGGAACGCCGATGAATTTTCCCAAAAAACTCTTAAAGACTTTTTAGAAGAATATGGAGGTGCGTTTGACAAAACAGCCGAAACCATCATTAAAGCGCGCCTCGGATCGGTGTTTTTTTTAAGCCTTTCGCTCGTTGTTGCCTACTTTATCTATTTAACCGTTTTCAATAATCCTTATCTTTCGGTTATTGTCGCTCTTTTTTATGGAGCGTCGTCATTGGTCGTGTATTATGGAACCAAAGCCTACACCGAACCGTTTTTTTTGTTTTTTGTTAATTTAACCGTATTCTTTTTTGTCCTGTTGTTTAGCAAAAGTCAAAAACATAAATTAATTTCGGTTATTGTATTGGCTTTTATAATTGCCTTGACTAACCAAGTTAAAATTAATGGAATCATACTGCTTTTTATTTACGTTAGTTTGTCCGTGATTGCATTATTAAGCAAAAAAACAACTCGCTTCGCAAGAGAAGCTCTGAGATTATTAGGAAACATTGCCTTGCTCTTTTCTCTTTTTTTGTTTATCTATGTCCTGCTTGATCCTTACCTTTATGAAAATCCTGTCAAAAATATAAAGTTTCAATACGTCTGGACGCAGGCGATCGCTAAGGAACAACAGGCTTGGAAAAATACCGGTTTATACAGCCCGACCGATAGACTTCGATTCATCGCCTCTCTCTTTTCGGAAAAGCTGCCGGTTAATGCGAAAAATATAGTAATTCTTTATCCAAAGTTCCTTGACGTCAAAAACACCAACCTGGTTAAAATTTTTCACTTTTTCGTTAAGTTTTTATTTATCTTAGGCGTCGCTCATGTCATTCTGTTAACCTACGTCAAAAAAAAATTAACCAAAGAGGCAATTATAACGATTGTGTTTGTGCTTTTTTGTATCCCCCTCCTCTTTTATCTTATTGTCAAGTGGGAAAGGTATTTGATTCATTTGGTCTTTTTTATCTTCTTTTTTGCGGGTCAAGGAGTACGACTCGTCATCGACGTCCTTAAAAAAGAGGGTGGGCGTTTCACAAGAAAATCGTTGCAGCTCCCACCATCTAACGGTCGGGATTTCCGCGAAGGCGGATTAAATTCGTCCGCTCCTCAAGTTTATAGCAACCCATAGATAATTAAAAAACACTTTAAATAAATTTGTCTTGCTGACTCCGTAATTCCTTTTTTTATAAAAAACGGGTATCTCTTTTAGCTTCAGGCCGTATTTTTTTGCCAAATAGACCAATCGCAGATGATATTCCCCATAACCTCTATATATTTTATTAACCGGCAGCAACAAAAGCTTTTCTTTCTTCATTGCGTAAAAACCGCTCATATTGTCCATCGTCGGAAAACCTAAGAAATGTCTCAAAAACAGATTGAAAATATAGGTAAAAACGTATCTGGGCTTCTCTTCCATCCCTCCTCCTTTAATAAATCGCGAGGCAACTATTAAATCAAAGCGCTCGGTCTCCCCGATGAGGTTTGGGAGAAGTCGGGGCGGATGATTCAGATCCGCATCCATACCTATAATTAGGTTGCCTCTTGCTTTGCCAATTCCATAAAGTATGGCTGTTGCCAATCCCCTTTTCTTCTTGCGGACAAATAAGCGGATGCTATTTTTTTGTTTGAATTTTTTTCCTATAGCTACGGCGGTTCCGTCCGGACTATTATCGTCGACAATGATCAGTTCGTAAGATATTTTCTGCGACGACAAAACCTCATAAATTTGTCTAACCAATAAAACTATGTTTTCTTTTTCGTTATAGGTTGGTATTACTATCGAGACCATTTTTTTCTGGCTAAAATTATCAATGATGACCCTATCGGTAATTTGAAATAACGCAGTAAAAACCTTTCGGTTTGCAAAAGTAATTGAAACAGGCTGTTAAAAACGGAGGGTGGCATAAAAACGTCAGATTTAGCAAAAGACGCTATCTTATCTATCAGAAATCTTTTAATAAAAATCAAGGGAAAGAGAGACATAAAAATATAAGAAGATCTTATGATGGCAAACCCGTTCCGTACCAAGTTATTCTCCAGCTCGCTTAGCGTAAACCTTCTTTTTTCAAAAACAGAGTCGGCGTGGCCTCCTTTTAATAACTTAAAGGCGCTATCGGTAATTAATAAATAACCTGAAGGCAGCAAAACACGCCTTGCCTCCCTTATGACCTTCTCAACACTGTCGACGTCTTTATGGTATAAGACGTCTAAAATTGTCACCAGATCAAAAGTTTGACCGGCAAAAGGTAACTTCTCCGCTTCTCCCTTAACTAGTTTTAAATTTTTTAATTTTGCCAATTTTAAAGCCGTGGGATTTTTTTCTATACCGATTACGTCGCCATAGAACTGCAAAAATTTAGTTGCGCCTCCCGTACCGCTTCCCACATCAAGGATTTTTTTAATTTTATCCTTTATCGGATCAAGATAAGTTTGTATAAAATATCTTTTTCCCACAAACCAGAAATGGTTATCCTCAAGACGGCTCATTACGTAATACTCGTTTTTCTTCATTGGTTTTGGTTAATTTTATCTTAATTTTTCGGACTTTTAAATTAATTTTGGTAATTTAGTTGACGGCGTTAACTTATTTTGTATATAATGTTTTGGCTAGTTTTTGAA
>MGAN01000019.1:15392-88931 GCA_001789745.1 Candidatus Roizmanbacteria bacterium RIFCSPLOWO2_01_FULL_40_13 | reverse complement strand
GATTTTTTAGAGATCAAAAAATGCTTCGACTCCACCTGGATCTCCTCCAAAAGCCCCTGGGTTGCAAAATTTGAAAAAAAATTCGCCAAAAAAGTCTCCCGTACCAAATATGCAATTTCGGTAAACAGCGGCACTTCGGCTTTATTTTTAGCTCTGCTTGCGCTTGGAGTAGGTCCGGGCGATGAAGTGATCATGCCCTCCCTGACCATGATTGCTACAATTAATGCCGTCCAATTAACCGGGGCCAGGACCGTGCTTGTAGATTCTGTGTCCAAAGACGACTGGAATATCGATCCCGCTAAAATCGAACAAAAAATCAATAAAAGAACTAAGGTCATCATGCCCGTGCATCTTTATGGTTACCCCTGCGATATGGATAGAATCAATGCTCTCGCCAAAAAACACAATCTCTTCGTTATTGAAGACGCGGCCGAGGCCATGGGTAGTTTATATAAAGGCAACCGCGCCGGGTCATTAAGCGATATCGCCTGCTTTTCTTTATATTCCAATAAAATTATCACCACCGCCAATGGCGGTATGGCCTGCACCGACAATAAAAAATTGTATGACCTGATCAACAAGTTAAAATTCTTCGACTATAATACCCGGACTCATTTTAAACACAAGCTCATCGGTTACAACCTGGTTCTCTCCGGTCTTCAAGCTGCGCTTGGCTACTCACAAATAGGCAGCTTTGGCATGCGGCTTAAAAAAAGAAGGCGGGTATTTTCTTGGTATAAACAAGAGCTCAAAGACGATGGGGTAAAATTTATCGATTCCCCCAAAAAGGATAATCCCAATTATTGGTTTCCGGCAATAATTGCCAAAAAGCAACCGGTAAAAAGAGTCATTGAAAAAGCTTTAAGCAAACATCGGATTGAGTTTAGGGAATTCTTTTTACCCGTCCATAGGCAACCCGTATACAAGAAATTATTCTCCGGGGAGAAATATCCCATTGCGGATTACTTCTTTGAGCGAGGACTGCTATTGCCCTCCCATTTCGATCTTTCCCTAAAAGAAGTCAAATATATCTGCAAGGTAATAAAATCTGCGCTTAAATTAGCATCTTGATGCAAAACGGGCTGACTTGTGGACCGGATGGGGGTCGAACCCACAACCTCGTGACTGCCAGCCACGCGCTCCGCCAATTGAGCTACCGGCCCAAGAAAAATTTTAAATTGAAATACTATAGCGATCGCAAAACGAAATGACAGATGGTATTCTGTGTCAAGCTGAATTTATTTCAGCATCTTATCAATCAGATCCCAAACCACGTTCAGGATGACGAATACGACATTTTGTTTTGCGCTGACTATAAGAATGTTTTTTTAACTTTTTATGCGTATCTTTGATTTTTGAACTTTGCTATTTGCTATTATACAAGATTGAATGTTCTATATAACCTAAAAAATCAATGAGACTGTATTTCTTCGTCAACCTAACGTAAAATATGATCGATGATATTTAAAGACCGCGCCGACGCCGGCAGAAAACTATTGGTTGAACTTTATAAAGAAAGGGTTATCAAAAAAAATAAACGACAGGTGGTTGTCGTTTCACTTCTTCGGGGAGGGATAATTGTCGGTGAAAAAATTGCCAGTGGACTACAAGTCAAACATTTACCTTTGGCGGTTGCCAAAATTCCCGCCCCACACAATCCCGAGCTGGCTATAGGTGCGCTTTGTTTTGACACAACCTACCTGGAAAAAAGCGTTGTTGACTCTCTTGGCCTAACGCGTTCGCAGATCGCCGGTCAGATCAAGCAAGCGCAAAGTAAGTTCATTTCTTATATTAACGGGTTTTGTCTAAAAAAAATCCAGTATGCCAGAAGGCTAAAAAATAAAACCGTGGTTTTGACCGACGACGGCATCGCCACCGGTTCCACAGTTAAAGCAGCCGCATTATATCTAAAGTCAAAGCAAATTAAAAAACTCATTCTTGCTGTTCCTGTTGCGCCAAACGATTTTTATATCTCCGGAGTTGACAAACAAATCATTCTACACAAAGACTTTGCCTTAAGAGCCGTATCACAATTTTATGAATCTTTTCCTCAAGTCGAAGACAAAGAAGTAAGAATAACCATGAAGCCTTAACTCTTCCTTCTGTTAACTTTTGCTCAATCGTAAATTAAACACTTCGTTGCGGCTCACATTTTAGACTACAAATTCTACCAAAATAGGCAAGTGATCCGATTTGAAAGTGTTGACGATTTTAGCCGATTTGACCACCATGTCTTTGGTGGCAAAAACATAATCCAACCGCCAACGGAAATCCAGCTTCCAGCCTAAAGGATCAAGAGATTCTTTAGTAAAAGCGGTTTTTTGTCTCAGGCTTGGGCCACAATTAACCAGATAGTTTTGTATTTTTTTTATAGTATATGACGTGGGTGGGGCATTCAGATCTCCTGAAAAGACAAAGTTTTTCTTGTTCCGCTTTAGTATTTCCGTCAACTTTTCCACTTCCGAGAATTTGTCTTTGGTTTCGATTAAACCGGAAGTATAACTCAGATGATCGGTGGCGAAGATCAATTTGCGTCTGTTTACCTTTATTTCCGCCTCCAGGTAGACCGATCCTTTTTTGATTCCCAAAGCCTTATCATAACTTAATGATTTTGTGTAGTGAAATTTCTTCCTGATGATCGGAAAATAGCTGAAAATACCGCTTTCAACCAGCTGACTTTCGTCTCCCTTCCAATCCATATATTTTTTAGTAAAGTGGTCAAAATGAAGTTTTTGGGCCAGATATACTGCTGTATCAATCTTATTGTTGAATTTCAGTCCGTTTGATAATTCATTAAGACAAATCGTGTCCGGCGATAAATAATTGATGAAGCTTAGAATATTGTCAATCTTTTCCTTAAACAAAATGTTCCAGTGAAGAAACCTCAGAATCATTAGGTTATTCTATCAAACTTTTTTCCTCTTCAGACGCAATTACTCTAAAACCTACATGTGAATGGCCAGCAAAGAAAAGCCCTTCGCCTACTCCTGCGGAGAGAAGAAAATGTTTTTCTCCGCCAGTAAGATAAAAAGTCTGTGAGATCTTGTCTACCGCCGCGGTCGACTGTTTGAGGATGATCTGAAGACTGGAGTTGGTAATGATCGCTTTACCGTCGTCGGTTGAAAGAAAGTCTTCCACGTCCTGGGTGATGGTAGTTAAGCCCAGTTGATATTTTCTGGCTCGCTTGGCAAAACTATGAAGATAGGCTCCGGAGTCTTTTTGCTTGATCAGATACCAAGCCTCGTCAACTATAAGAATTCTTTTCTTTCTGTCTTTTCTTACCCTGTTCCAGATATAATCCAGGACAATATACATAGCAACCGGCCGAAGATTTTCCTCAAGGTCGCGGATGCCAAAGACGGTAAAGGGGTTTTTGATGTCGAAGTTGGACCGCTGATTAAAAATACCGGCGGCTGAACCTTTGACAAATTTTTCCAAGCGGTCTGCCAACTCCCTTGCTTCGGGCGTTTCCATGCCGATAAAAATCTTGTAGAGATCTTCAAGCAATGGGGGTTGGTTCTTGAAAGTCTCCGGGTCCTGGTTTATTCCTCTTTCCCGATAAGTCAAAACCAAGGCTCTGTCCAAAAGCGCGTCTTGTGAAGGAGTCAGTTCACCCATAATCACCCTCATTAAGGAATGCAGGTCAAGAATTTTGTTGGACAACTCATCCGGTTCTGGATTGGATGTGGCCAGATCGAAGGGGTTGATTTTGTATTGGGAGCCGGTTGAAAAAACGACAAATTCTCCTCCTACCGACTCGGCAAGCTTCTGATACTCGTTTTCCGGATCGATGATCAAAACATCAATTCCCATCATCAACAGCCGTGACGACTCCAATTTAACCAAAAAACTTTTGCCTCCCCCTGACTTACCCAAGATTACCGAATTAGCATTTTCCAAGGTAAAGCGGTCGAAAATAATCAAACTCCCGTCGTGTTGGTTTACGCCGTATAAAATTCCCTCATTTTTGGTTAGAGAGGCAGTGGCAAAAGGAAAAGTCATTGCCAATGAGGTGGTGTCGATATTTCTCCAAACCGCCAGTTTATCATAAAACATCGGCAAAGTCGATTTAAATCCCTCCTCCATTTCCAGGGTTGCCTGCTTGGCCACGATCAGAAGCGAAGACAATACGGAATCTATCTCTTTTGCCAAAGCTTCAAGTTCTTCTTTGCTGTCTGCGGGGATTGTGATGTAGAGTCCGAATTGGAAGAACCGCTCTGCTCCTTTGGCAAGCTCTGCCTGAAGAGCAAGCGCATCGTCAAGCGCCACCTGGACATTGGGATCAACTACTTTTCCTGCTTTAATATCACCCTCGATTGTTGCTTCCATTTCGGCAATCTTACGTTTCAGATCCTCCAAGACAGCCTTAGCTTCGGTTGGATAGATATACATCGAGACATAGAGCGGGTGGTCAAAAGTGATCAGCGGATAAAGCCAATTGGCAGATACATAGCGGGGATAACCCACAACATATAAGGTTTTATAATATTTATCTTCTACCTGCAGGTGGTTGAAATCAACCTCGATAAATGAGGGGGCGACGATGTCTTTGATCGAAACCGAGCCTTTGGCCAAAAAGTCGGCAACATTCTGCGACTGCGGTATATTTGCCAGATTGGCTCTTTGACCGTTTGTTTTTTTACTCCCAAACAAATTCAGCATATTAACCTGTGGTTAAAATAACATCCGTATAACTTTCAACCGGGGCCAGCCTTCTGCCCGTGGGCGAGGGATTATATAAATTAAAAAAAAGCTCCGTCAGCTCCTGCTTTTGTAAAACCGTAGCCCGCAAGCCGATCTTGGACATCAGCCGAATCAGGTGGTCTCTTTTTGGGTAAAGCGAGGTTTTTGCGCGACTGATCACGTATTCCTTGTTTAAAGTTTTAGTGTTAACCCCCGATACGCCCATCTCCAGGGTAGAGAAAGGCACCACGAAGAAAAATCTTTTTTCCAGGACGGTATTTCTCTTGATTACCGCTTTGATAAACTCCCGATAACTTTGCAACCGGCCCTTGATCAACTCGGCCGGTTGTTTTTTTATTTTCCCGTCCAAATAATCCAAATAAGAGGAGATGTCCATCTTTTTCGACAAAATCAAAATCTGGGTCGGAAAGGATAAGGAATTTAACAGACTGGAGTAGGCATAGATCATCGAAGCTTGTTCCTCAGCCGACAGGAGCCAGAAGTTGACCGCGCCCGCCTCAACAACCACGGCGGCGGAGTAATCCTTAAGTAGAATCACGTCGTCTTTTATCTCCTCAATTTCAACAAACGACTGGGTTGAGGCCTTAACCGGTGAAGTTGGCTTTTTAGTTGGCATGGGTGTGATACGAATCTACGGATGAATACGAATACTGCAAATATGCTAATTCTGATTATAAAGTCACCGCTTGCATCTGCGTACCACTTGTATAAAGATTCGCAGCATTCATATTGCTCTAAATTAATTCCTTGGAAAAAAACTCCAGAGGCTTTGGATTTGCTTCTTCTAGTTTTAAACTCATTGTATCAAAAAAGTAGGTATTCTTTGGGTCCTTGAATTCAAAAAGATACTCTTTGGGCGTCAGAGGATTAAAGGTTGCAAAAACACCGTGTGGATTAGTTTTTAGAAGTCTGATAACTCCTCCATTATCGTTTTTTACATAGATCAAAATACCGGGCAATGGAATCAACCTGTGGTTTTTTACCACTCCCGAAAAAAACGGTTTTCTTACTACCGTTGACGGGGGTTGCGCCTTCTCAGCTTGCCCGGCCGGGGCCGGTTTATCCGCTGCTGCGCTGGTTATCCCGGTTGTAGAAATTGATTTTGCTTGGGGTTTCAAGGAAGCGCTTGGCTTCTGAAACAACGAGATTATGTTTTTTTTCTTTGCCGCCGTGTCTTTAACCTGGGGTTTGTTATTGGCCAAATACACCGCCAGCTTTTCCTGTGATTCGATATGGGTCATTACCCTGTGTGGGTCCGTGATAAAAAATAAGTTTTTTAAGAAATAAATTGGCGGGTTTTTTTTGTGATAGACATATTGGGTTGGAGAAGTAATTCTTTTGAAAAAATTTTTAACCCAAACGTCTAACGGACGGTCGTTAACCGGTATAAAGGCAAAGGCTACGCCGATTCCCCCTATTGCCAGGGCAAATAATATATTTAGAACCGGTATAGAAATAAGTTTAAAGACAATAAATCCCAATGGGATAAAAACAACCAAATAAATAAACTGCTTCAGGGTTAGAAAACCAATCAACTTAAACTCAAAAGATGTAATCTGTCTGGGCATGGAATGTTGTTCCATATATTCAGTATAACTTAAAACGTGAAGCTTGAAACATGAAACAAGGGAAGGGTAGGAAGTTTTATGTTTTACGTTTTGTGTTTCATTACCTATAAGTAACCGGTTTTTCTTTTTGAGGAAGGATCAAGCTGATACGCCGTCCTTGTTTATTGACTTTTTCGATAAAAACCTTAACTTCTTGTTCCAGCTTAAACCCTTCTTCGCCGGTCAGCTTGCTGACATGTATCAAACCCTCGATCCCCGGCTCAAGCTTGACAAAATAGCCGTATTTTTCTTTTCTCACTACCGTTCCTTTGACTTCTTTGTCTTTGGGATATTTCTTCTCTATCTCGTCCCACGGATCTTTGGAAAGACGCTTTAATGACAGGTTTAATTTCAGGTCGCTTTCGTTCTTCTCTACCACATACACGTCGATCTCTTCACCGTTCTTGAGAAATTCGGCGGCGTCCGACACCTTCTCCCAAGAAATCTCTGAGATGTGAATAAGCCCCTCAACTCCCTCGACTTCACAAAAAGCGCCAAATTCCGACACTCCCAGTATTTTTGCCTTATAGATCTTGCCTTCCTTTATCTTTTTAAATCTGGCTTTTAGTTCTTTTTGAGAAATCCCGAGCACGGCCGCTTTTTGTGACACAACAAGTCGGTTTTTCTCCTCGTCTACCTCCAAAATTCTCACTTTTATTTTCTGCCGGTTGAGTTTTTCTGGATGGTTCATGTAATTCTCGACTAATTGAATTTTGGGGATTACTCCTCTAATACCCATAAAGTCGATAAATACTCCCCCTTTACCGTAGTCCCCGCAAATTACCTCTATTTCTTCTTCTTTTTCTTTTTTCTCATGCAGAATTTCCCATTTGCCTTTTTGAAAAAACTTACGCATCGATACTACCGGGTAACCTTCTTTTGATTCAGGAGTAACTATTCGTACTTTAATTTTGCTACCCTCTTTAAGATAAGGCAAATAGGTGGAAATTTCCTTCACTTCAAGCTCTCCCAGCACCGCATGGGCTTTGGCCCCAATGTCAAAAAGCACGCCTTTATTAGACAAAGAGATAATTATAGCCTCTTGTTCTTGACTTTTGCTAATTCTAGGGGGGCGAGCAGTTTTAAGCAAAGCCTCCATGGGGTGTATGTTTTTTTTAGTTGTTGCCATCTTTCTTAATTCCTCCTTCGAATCAAGGAATGTCCTCTGTAAACCGCCGGCTGGTCAACCCTACTACAGGGAGATCTTTTACTATATCAAAAAGGTTTACAAATTACAAGCTGCTTAAAGCAGGGTTGACAGATCATAGTCGTTACCGAACTTATACCCATTCTCATATAGCTACCGCAATACAAAATGTCATATTTGTCATCCTGAATTTATTTCAGGATCTTGTTGTTTAGAAGCTGAAACAAGTTCAGCGTGACATTTATCAAAACCGGTCATTTTGTTTTGCGCTAACTATAGCTATAAAAGGGGGGGTTGAAAACAGACGGTAAAGGCAAAATTAAATCTGGCAACTCGCGCTTGATTCTTTTGTCTTAATATTGTATATTATGGGATTGTTATGGATACCATGCTCCTTCCCAGCCTGTTGGATAAATTTGTCACTTATCTTAAGTCTCAGGGAAAATCTGATTTTACCGTCATTGCTTATAAAAAAGATTTAGAGCAATTTATGGGCTTTCTCGCCAGCCGTGAAAAGAATGACGTCCGCGAAATCAAAAAGGAAGATATTGAGGCCTTTATTAATAAACTGCTTCAAGACAACTACACTAAAAAGTCCGCCTCAAGAAAGTTAAATTCCGTCAGGACCTTCTTCCGTTACCTCAAAAATGAGGGTGTGATCGAACAAAACCCCTCTCTCGAAGTCTCCCACCCCAAGTACGCGCAGGCGCCTCCTCGAATTTTCAGCAAACTCGAGTATCGCGCCTTAAGAGACTTAAGCAAAGAGGATCGCCGAACCTACGCCTTAATCGAGGTCCTGTTGCAAACCGGGGTTAAAATTGGCGAACTGGCAAACTTACGCATTTCAGACGCCGAAGAAGGAGACCTAAGAGTACGGACTTACGGCAAAAGCCTGGAAAGAAAGGTTCCTCTTAACAAAGCCGCAAAAAAAGCCGTCGACGATTATCTTAAGGTGCGGAAAAAATCAGCTCAAGACGACGACCATCTCTTTATCACTCGCACAGGCAAACCCTTGTTGGTGAGGAATATCCGTCAAATCATCACTCGTTGTTTTAGGGAGGTGGGGATTGAAAACGCTACGGTCAACGATCTGCGCAACACTTTCATCGCCTATCAACTAATTAATGGGGCTTCGGTAGAATATATCGCAAAGATTGTCGGCCACCGCAGACTTTCCTCGACCGAGCGCTTCCTCAACCTGGTCAAAGAAGAGGCTGAAAGAAAAGAACGCTTGGGCGAGCTTTAGCCTGCCTTATGTCGCCCCTGATTCAATCGGGAACCCAATTTTAAATAGGTTTACGCTTTCGCGGGAATAACAGTATACTTACCCAATGGAATTAAAAATTTATACAGACGGGGGTTCAATCAACAATCCCGGCCCCGCAGCCAGCGCCTTTACGGTCCAGGACGGTAACAAAATCCTTCATCAAGAGTCTTTTTCAATCGGTATCAATACCAACAACTTCGCCGAGTATTCGGCTCTTGTCAAAGCTCTAGAATGGTTAATAATAAACAAGCCGGAGGGGTCAACTGCGGCGGTTTTTTACTCGGACTCTAACTTAATGGTTAATCAACTAAATGGCTTGTTTAAAGTGAGAAATCCGTCCCTGCGTGAATTTATCCTAAAGATCCGCTCGCTTGAACAAGAAGTGGGCCTTCCCGTTGCCTACAAATATATTCCCAGAGAAAAAAACCGGCTGGCAGACTCACTGGTAAAGAAGTCTCTGTTTAAACAAAATTGAAATTCCAGATTAAATTTACCCCGGTACCAGAAGACTCCTGACCACAGTCGGGAGATGAATCGTTAAATAAAAGAGAGTTCGCCTTCGGTACGGGGTTTCAGCTCCGCCATTACAATTGTTGTATCAAGAAGCCGCCGACCATAGTCGGCGAAGCTTCACTCTTGTATGCGGACAGGCATGATGATGTGAAGGAAGTCTTTGTTATTTTCCAACCGGAAGGCGACCGGGGCGTCCGGTCTTAAAATATCAACAATAATATTTTTGCTGTTAACGCTATTGAGAAATTCTAAAATGAATTTATAGTTGAAGGCCACCTTTTGTCCTTCTCCTTCAACTTCAGCCTCTTGAAAAGAAGTGTTTTCCTCTCCTTCTGTGGTTTTTGGCATAAATTTAACGCCGTTCTTTTTTATATCAAGCGTAATAATGTACGACAGGTCTCGGGCGAAGACCGAGATTAACTTTATATTGCGTAAAAATTCTTCTTTCTCAAGCTTGACCGTCGTCCTTTTTTCCTGGGGTATTACTTTCTCATAAGGAGGGAAGTCTCCCTCAATCAGTCTTGAATAAAGCTCGGTCTCCCCGGCGCGAAACACGACGGTTTTTTCCTTGTTTGAATAAGAAAAACGCGTCTCCTTGTCCTCTTTGAGAAAATGAATCAACTCCTTTAAAAAGTCCGCGGGTATTATGACCGGGGGAAACCGCGTTTCCTTTTTAGCCTTAATCAAGGAGAGCCTAAATCCGTCGGTCGCCACCATAATCAGCTCGTCGTTGGTGACGAAATTAACGCCGGAAAGGGCGGGCCTGGTCTCGTCGGGGGAGGCGGCAAAAAGGACCAGGGGAAGAAATTTAAGCAAAAAGCCGGTATTTATCTTTTGTTCTTTTTCCTCAATTTTAGGCGGTTGCGGGAACTCTTTCTCTATAATAAGAGGAAACCTTCCTACTGTTTTTTTGGCTTTGATCAAAAGTTGTTTCGGGTCTACTTCAAGGTCGATTTTTCCGTCTGGTAAAAAACTCAAAAATTCTATGATTTTTTTGGGCTCGACTACAAAATCGCCTTCTTTTTCGCCCTCTACCGGTAATGAACTATGATAATAAGCGCTTAAATTACTGCTGAAAAAATGCAACCCGTTCCCCCTTTTCTTAATCTGGACTCCTTGCAGAATTTGTAAGGAAGAAAGTTTTGTTGATGTAAAACGTGAGCCAAAAGTTAATTTATCAATAAATTCCTGCCTGTTTATTTTTATTATCATATTTATATTATAGTAGTAATAGAAAGCGTGTATAAGTGTATAAAAAAGAGAGGGTATTTTCAAGACAATAAAAACCGGAAAAAATCCTTGTTGAATTGATGTGAATTCTATGTTGATTGAAAAAGCGATTGGGTTATCAGTTCAAGCTCTTTTTTAACCGACTGGTCTTTTGTCTGTAAACGGCTAATTTTTTCTTCCGCATAAAGCACCGTGGTGTGGTCTTTTTTATTGAGGAAATAAGCAATTTCTCCGTATTTCATTTTTAGCGTCTGCCTTAACAAATACATGACAATTTGTCGCGGCAACACCAAGTTGCTAGTACGGGAAGAGCCCTTAACATGAGATTGGCGGACATTATAATAGGAACAGACGGTTTTTAAAACGTCTTGAGGAGTCACTTTGTTTACCACCTCTTTTTGTTTCTTGCTAAAAAAGTCCTCCGCGTCTTGAAATTCGATTTTTTCCTTTTTTCCCAGAACCTTGGAATAGAGAGTAAGCAGAGTTCCCTCGAGCGCGCGCGAGTCAGAGACTTTCTCTGCGAGCAGCTTGGCCGACTCAATGTCAATCTCGATGTTTTTTTCTTTGGCCTTAATTAGAAGAATGGCGGTTCTTAATTCAAAGTCCGGTGGCTCGATGTCGACAGAGAGGCCGCCCGAAAAGCGGGAGCGGAGTCTGTCCGCCAACCCCTTAATTTCAGAGGGTGGCCGGTCGGCGGTTAAGATAATCTGCCCCCCGTGTGAAATAATGGAGTTAAAGGTGTGGAAAAACTCCTCCTGCACTCTTTCTTTACCGGCGATGAATTGTACGTCGTCGACGATTAACAGGTTTAATTTTCTGTATTTTCTCCGGAAAGCCGGGGTGGATTTATCCCTGATGGACTCAACCAGTTCATTAGTGAACAGGTCGCCGGGGCAAAAAAAGATTTTTTTCCCCTGATCTTGGTTTAAAATGTATTTTCCTACCGCCTGAGCCAGGTGGGTCTTGCCCACCCCCACCCCCCCGTAAAAAAACAGAGGGTTATAAGTGTGCCCTAGGCCGTTGGTTACGGCTTGAGAGGCGGCATAAGCAACCTGATTGGTGGTGGAGACGGCAAAATTATCAAAGCTGTATTTTGCATGCAGGCCGGTTCTGTAATACAGGTCGTTAAGAGCGGGTTGGTAATTTAAAAGAGGTGTTTCTTTAGATTTTTTCCTGCCGGGGGCTACCACGAGCTCTACTTTAATGTTTTTTCCCGCCTGATCGGAAATTGCCGCCTCCAATTCATACCTCCCCTTGCCCTGGGTTAAAAAAAACCTGAGACCTTGATTTTGACAGCCGAGGACAATTTTATCTTCGGTCAGCTCAACCGGATGGAGTTGTTTTAGAAGAGGAAAAAACACAGGGTATTTTTTTTCGTCTTTGGCAATCGATTTGACAAACTGGTTCCAGAAAGATGACAAGATAGACATAAGTAATACATGTGGATAACTTATACACAAATCCTACACATTTGCACAGCTCCAGTCAAGAGGTCCAAATGGATCTTTTTATATGGTTTTTATACTTAGATGTGATACTATAAACTTATGGAAAAATACGTGCTTGATGCCAACCTGTTTTTTAACATGGAAGCGGGCTTGGGTCTGGGAGATAAGACAGAGGCGGTGATAAAAAATCTGACCGCGATTGTTAAAAAACTGAAGACCTCAAAAAAGGCCGAATTTTTCCTGCCGCCGCGGATAGTAACCGAGTTCCTAAGTTTTTTTGAGGAAAAAGAACAACCGTTCCTCAAAGATTTTTTATCTGCGGTTACGGTTAAATCGCCTGATGTTGGCGAAATCTCCTTCCCCGCCCAAGTTTTTTACGGCTTGGTGGGAGACATAAGAGAGAGAAGCTATCGGGGTTTAAATATAGGAGAGGAGGAAATAGAAAAGGCCGGACGACTAATGCAGGGAAAAGAAGGGCTTTCAACCAAAGACTTTCAGATTAAGATCGGAGGAGTGATTAAAAAATTCCGCGAAAGATATCGTCAGGCAACAAGACGCGGTTTCTTAGATAGTTTGGCCGACCTTGATTTAATCGTTTTAACCAAGAATCTTGACGCCTGTCTTGTAAGCACCGATGAAGGAGTCATCTATTGGGGGAGAATGTTTGGCGTCAAAGAGATGCCGGCTGGGGCTTGGAAGAGGAGATTGGATGACTTGTCTTCATGACGTCAATTCTTTCTTCCTCGTCCGGTATAAGTTGTGAGAACCAGTTGATCGCCTTATCGGTGAAACTAAGCTGTGGCTGATCCTGGTAAACTAAATGTTCGGAGAGAATGAGCAGCAGATTTTTTTTAATCTCTTCACTGGGAACAACCAGATAGGCGTGATAAAAATAAGGCGCATGACTGATCATGGTTAAAACATAAAATCCGAATCTCTCGGTGAAGTAAAAGTGCGAAAGCGACTCCCACCTTAGAGTGATACCCGTTGTCTCAATGCCAAACCTGGTAATTTTATTCTCCACTTCAGGCGGCGGAGTGATAGTAAGAACATAAAATAAAAATAAAACCGCCCAGATAGGGATAAGCAGAATTTTGTCGCCGAAAAAAAAGACGATCAAAGAAAGAAGCAGCGCGACGGCTAAATAAAAACGCAGAACCAAGGCGGCCCTTTTTTTATAAGGTCTTAGAGGAGCTTTCCACGAGAAAATTAGCTGCGGGTTCTCCATGCCTTAATTCTTCTACAATTTTTGACAAAAGTCAACGTCACTTACGGTTTAGAGCTTTGCGGTTGTAAAACAAAACCCATAATGATATGATATGAATCGAAATCATGGACAACTTTAATAAGATTCTTTCTTTTGTTCTAGGGTTAGTAGTCGTTATTGTTTTCTTGGCGGTCATTACAGGAAGAATCAATACAGGTAATTTTAGAAGGACTTTGATAAACTTGGCCGGGAAGCCCAGAGTTACTCCGACGATTTCAATTTCTCCTTTCTTATCGCCTACCGCTGTATCAGATCAAAACACAACTTCTTACGGAAGCGGCGCCCGAACACCCACCTCAATTCCAGCAACCGGAGCACCCACTTATTTATTGCCGGTATTGTTTTCCACCCTTTCCCTGGGAATATATTTGAAAAAAAGAAAATAAATACTAGAATCCCGGTATTCTAAGGATTCCGGAAGCCAGGAAATTGACTATAAAAACAGACAGTAAACTAAAGACCGCTCCAACAACTGCTCCTATAATCAAACGCTTACCGTAGTTTAATCTCTCCGGTTCAGCCTGAGAGGTTAAAACGACAAACGACCCATAGATAAGATACAAAAAGGCTAATCCGCCGATGATGCCGAAGATGATGTTAAGCAGAGTCTGCACCACTCCCGCAGCTGCTCCTTGTTGACTGAAGCTTGCCAGGTCGGTCTTAATGCAGCCTATGACGGTATATTGTCGACCCGGATACGGGGTTGGCCCCGTATTGGAAGCGGGGTCAACCACAAGCGTTGCTTTTGTTGGCGGGCTGTTACTTGCATTTGGATAAAGGCACTTTCGGCAACTTTCCCAGGTTGAAGGAGGAGGGTCCGGGGGGCAATAGCCGCAGAGATCACAGGCGCTGTAGCGGGTTTGGGATACGGCGCCAAGCTGTTTTAGCCCAGAGGGTGAAAAAAGAAAAACTACAACGAATACTAATATAATTAGCAATAACCCTTTCACAGTATGAGTATAGTGGGACATAATTATTTCATGGTCATTCCGAGTCATTCCGAGAAAGTCATTCCGAGAAAGCGCAGCGAATCGAAGAATCTGTTTCAATCGCCGCCGCAAGAGATTTTTCGACAAGCTCGAAACAACACCTATGTCTCAGTCACAGTATGAGTATAGCAAAATAAGAAAAAAGAAATTACAAGATTAAGAAATTGAGAAAGAGAATTGCGTATAATTAATCTATGAGGAAGCTTTTATTTATATTGATTTTAACGGTTTTTTATTTTTTTTCAGTTTTTTTTGTCCTTGCCGACGAACTTGCCGACATCAATCATCAGTTAGAAAATTTGCAACGTACTTTTAACGATATCAAAAAAGCCGCAGACACCAACGAGGTAGCCTTGGCTAATCTCAATAAACAATTAGGTCAAATAAAAGCCAAGGTTGCGGACATTGAGGCGCAAATTGACAAAAAAGAGATTGAGGTAAAACAAGGCGAACAGATCCTGTCTTATCAGAAAGAACTTCTTAACGAACGGGCCAGATCGTATTACAAGAATATATCAAAATCAACTCTTTCTCTGATTACTCTTTTAACCGCTGAAAATCTGTCGACCTCGCTGAAAAATTTTGTCTACCAGAAGTCTTTGGTTGACGAAGACAGAAAGACGATAATTAAAGTGGTTACTTACGTCAACAACCTCGAAGATAAAAAGGTCAGCCTGCAAAGCGAAAAAGAAAGACTGTCGACCTTAAAGACAGATATTGACAAACAGTCACAATTCTTGGCGGGTGAGGTAGCTTCAGCGAGAAAATATCAGGGAGAGTTGCAGCAGAAGATCGCAGAGCTCACCGCCAAACAGCAGCAGCTCATAAACCAAAGACTGGCAAGCTTGAACATTCCAAGATCTGCAGGCACTTCTGCACGAGGCTGCAGCGACGACCGAGGAGTAGATCCGGGTTTTTCCCCCCGTCTGGCCTTTTTCACTTATGGAGCACCACACCGCAAAGGCATGAATCAATATGGTGCGTGGGGAAGGGCTAAAGACGGACAAAACGAAGAACAGATTCTTCAGGCATATTACCCAAATATGTCTTTGAAAAAAGATTATGATCAAGGGGTTCAGATTTCAACTACCACGGGCTGGTCGGGTTCGATTGAAGAGTATGTAAAACGAATTTATGAGGTACCTGACTCTTGGACCGACAACAACATGGCCGTTCTTAAAGCGCAGGCCGTAGCGGCACGCACTTACGCCTTGAATGTGACAGGGAACGGTTCAAAACAAATCTGCACTACAGAACAATGTCAGGTTTTTCAATCTGACCCCAAGGGTGATAATTGGGAGCAGGCGGTAAACGCTACCGTAGGCTGGGTGCTTATGGACGGAGGTGGGGCTGGCTTTACCCAGTACGCCTCGACTCACGGAGGATATATCTTAAACTTAGGTAAATTTGACGGTAGGGTAGGTAACCCGGGTAATTTTTCCGAGCTAAATGAAAGAGCTTATGATAAAGAATCTCCCTGGTTTTACTGTGATTGGGGGTCAAGGGCAAACTACAATAAGACGGCTTGGCTTAAAGCTTCCGAGGTGGCAGATATCGTCAACGTGATACTTTTGGCCAGAGCCGATTCGTCAACCGGAGAGCACTTTTATCAAACAGACAAATCTCACCCCTATGGCGGCGAGATTTGGAACGAAGACAGAGTTAAACAAGAGCTCCGAAATCGCGGCACAACGCCTTATAACAGTATTTCAGATGTAGGGATCTCGGCCGATTTAAACGGCGGCTCAACTTCCTCAATCAATTTCTCGGGTGATGCCGGATCGATTTCCTTCAGCGGATCGGAATTTAAAAACTGGTTCAACCTCCGCGCCCCTGCCAACATCCAGATTGTAGGACCTTTGTATAATGTGGAGAAACAATAAGATGAAAAAAATTGGCAAAAAACTTTTGGAAAAATTGAGTAAAGAGCAGATTGACATCTGTTTTTACAAGGGCACGGAAGCGCCTTTTTCGGGAAAATACTTACATAACAAAGAAAAAGGAATGTACCATTGTACAGTCTGCAGCAATGCTCTATTTTCCTCCGATACCAAGTTCGAATCCGGCACCGGTTGGCCGAGTTTTTATGATGTGGTTAAAAAAGGCAATATCAAGTTATTGAAAGATGAAACCTACGGAATGCACCGAACCGAAGTGCTTTGTGCAAATTGTGAAACACATCTGGGTCATGTTTTCGATGACGGCCCACAGGACAAAACGGGTCTCCGCTACTGCATAAACTCATTGGCTCTGGACTTTAAAAAATCTTCGGCTTGACTAACCTTAAATCAAAGTTTATGATAGTAAGGTTGTTTTTAAATTATTCTTAAATAACTATGGTGGTTACTCAGGTAGCTCAAGACACATTTCAGAAAGAAGTTTTGAACGAGAAAAGGACTGTGTTTGTAGACTTTTACGCCGACTGGTGCGGGCCCTGCAGAGTTACCTCTCCTTTAATCGAAGAGTTGTCAGGTGAAATCAAAGACATGAAATTTGTCAAGGTTGACGTTGATAAAAATCCCCAACTCGCACAGCAATACTCTATTTTTTCCATTCCGACCTTCATGATTTTTAAAGGGGGGCAAGTTGCCTCTCAGTTTGTCGGAGCAATGGGAAAAGAAGGATTTCTTCACGAAATACAGAAAGTTAAAACCGGCTGAACGAGTTAAAATTAGCTTCTGACCACGCGAATTATTTTCCCATGAACTATTTTTAAGGCAAGATGGGCTTGTGCGAGTATGTATTCTGCCAAAGCAGAAAGCCAGCGAAGCGAAGACGTTACGGGTTCATGTCTTCCTGCAATTATTTTTTCATCAGATAAAGGAGTTTTTATATTTTGATAGGAAGGAAAATTGGTTCCTGAAACGGGCTCCAGTCCGTGCTTTTGCAGGTCGGGGGGAATCTCTAAAGTCTCGGCTCTTGATTGGACAAAAGGCCTGACTTCTTCTTCCGGCTTGTGTTCGACCGCTTCCTTAATAATATATTTTTCCTTTGATCTGGGGACAGGTTCTGCCTCTTTGGGTCTGCCTACAGCCAAACTCTTTTTATGTTTTTTTACCAGGTTGTCAACGGGAGTGTAATTTTTGACCATATTTCATTTTAACAATTAAACTTGAAATTGCACGGTTGGCCATCAGAAAAAGTTCCTAAGCAGACTTTAGTTCTTTGTTCTGCGGGAATATTGGTTTCATCAGTATACATTTTATTGCAACGGGGACAGTGGTAGTGGCCATCATTCTCTTTGGAACAATGACCGCAAGCACCGTCTTCATTAATTAATAACCCGCTTTTTTCAGAGATTAACTGCTCCGGGGTTATTCCATTTGATAGACCCTCCGATAAATTATATGAGGATAAAAATCCGCTTGAATTTTCATTGTTGACCGATGGACAGCTTCCACCGCCTGGGACCGTAGCGGATCGAGATGTGTAATTAGTAAACGCTTGCCGGTAAGCCATTAGACCGTCTTTAATATTTGGCAGATCAATATCAAAACTGGTCGTACAAGATTGATTGACGAAGGAGAAATTCGAATTATAATTTTTTTTTATTTCTCTAGCCCTGTTATAGACTCCGATTATAATCAACTCCATTTCCGATAATTTTTTTTGTCTTTCCTCCAGTGTGTACAAGGTTTCGTTTTCTTCCAAATCAAGCGCGAGCTGGAGATAAGCCGTTTCCCCGAACTTTATAATTCTGTCTATTTTAACCTGATTTTCAAACCAATGTGAATAGTCGACGTCTTCTTGAGTGGTGCCGGCAGCCAATAAAATCGCATTCAGATTAGGAGCGTTTGTTAAATCAAATACCGGAGTTTCCAAAAATTCTTGAGCGGTTTTATAAATATAAACAGGATTTAATTTGCGCAAGATATTTTGACTTTTGCCTATTTGGTGACGCTTTTCATCATACTTTATAGCGTGCATTTTCACTACGTTTTGACCTAAGTCTTGGTCAAATTCCTTGGCGTAATAAAATAAATAACCATAATCCCAATTCCAGGGTGGAGAAATAATTACTGCGTGATCGAAAGGTTGACTTTGTTGATACGGGTTTTCAAATTCTTGATAAACCCATGAATGGCCTATATTCTCTTGTCGTTCTCTTCCGCCTGCGATATTGGTAGTATGTTCGAGCATGTCAAGCATTCTGATTTCTCCGTATGTCAAACCGCTGTCGTCTAAAAGATAGGTTATTTTTCTGTAAGGCACTTTACCGGCGAATTCCGCCAGCAAGCCTAAGATATTTTCTCTTAGATAATGTACTTTTACTTCAATTGAGGAGTTTCTGGTATATTTTCGAAGGAACAAAATGTCGTTTTCCACATTATAAAAATCAGTAATCAGGGGCTCTCTGTCTTTTAAAGGAGGAGGAGAGACAATTTCTCGTGGTAAAACAAAATCCGAAGCGAAACGGGACGCTAATGATAAGGGAAGCTTTTCTGTCATACTCCTTGCTCGAGGTTTAAGGTTTGGGTGGTGTCGGGCTGTACCGTTCCGGCAGAGCCTAGGATTTGCACCTAGTTCCCATAATCCAAACCAATTGCTATTAACGAACGATTATTAGGATACTTTATTTTGATCAAAAATTCAATAAGCGTTCAGGCGGATTTTTTGGCAAATGTGACTTGACCCAGGAGATAGGTGATGAAGCGAAAGCCGTAAAACAGACAGAAAGTATAAAATAAGTCACCCAACAGGGTATTTTTGAAAAAAGGGATCGCCATAATATAGGACTGCTCAAGTCCAAGCAAATTCCTCGGATATAGTCCCCCGCTTAGCCAGACACCGAAGTTGGTAATCAAAAAAAAGATCAAAGATGAAATAAAAACGACGATAAATAGACGGGAAAAATTATTTTTTTTGGCAAGAATATATTTGCCTAACAAGGTGATAAGTAAAAAACTGCCATAGACATAAAGCATGGTCGAGTGATAACCTAAGTAAAGGTCAGAGACAAACATAATTGATAAAGGTAGGAGAAAAGCGCTAATGCCGGCAAGATAAGAACCCGAAAAAAGCGCAATGCCTGCAATAGGGGTAAAGTTAGGCGGGTGAGGCAAAATTCTTGCTGCAACGGCGCTGATAACCAACAGGACAAGAGGAAGAGACTTTTTTGCTATTTTTAATAGTTTTCCACTTTCCATTCAATCTTGTCCCCGTTTTTTAACTTATAACTTCCGGCTCCGACCGAGGACATTTTATCGTTTACATAAAAAGCCCAGAACTCCTGTTTTTCCGCTTCGGCTTTAATGCCGTTGATTCCGGCAACATAAGCATTTTCTTTTTCTCCGACTGTGACCGGGGAACTGGATTGTTTTAACAGGTCAAGCGCTGTTTTATCCTCCTCTATCTGATAAGAAGAAAAATCATCCTGACCGGTTATTTTTTGCTTAACGGTTATTTTAGGAATGTTCCGTGAAGTGTCCGGAGCTTTAGCCCCATTTTTAACTATAGGGACGATCTTGAGTAAAGCCAGAAAAATGCCAAAGAAAACAATCAGCAAAAGAAGTTTTTTCATGACGCTATATTATATATAATCAACGATGTGAAAATAAAGTTTGTCACCCTTAATGTCTTCAACGGCAATTATTTGGATCAATGTGCCGATTTTTTAAAGCGAGAAAATCCAGACATTTTTGTCCTGCAGGAAGTATATGATGGGGGTGACACAAGACTAGAAACTAAATATCGTTCGCTTGAAATTTTGAAAAATCATTTCAGCAGCCATCATTGTTATTTTTCCCCAGAATACTTCCGGGCAATAAAAGGAAGGCGGATTGATTCGGGTAACGCGATTTTTACCCGGTCTCCAATTATTAAACGGCAAACTGATTTTTTTTCCGGCTCCTATCGTGAAAGAACAAAGGAGTCTTTTGAAGAGTTTCTTAATTCTCCCCGGAATCTGCAACAGGTACAAATTAAAACAGAAGATACGATAATTCATATTTTCAACACTCATGGTATTTGGGGAACGCATGGTCGCGACACATCCGACAGGATAAATATGGGCGAACTCATAGCTGAAGAAGTAAAAGGCAAGGAAAAAGCGGTTTTGGCCGGTGATTTTAACATCTCGACCGATACGCGGACGATCGGGTTAATCAAAAGGCAATTAAAAAATGTTTTTAAGGATGAATTGCGGTCGACATTTAACATGAAGATAAAAACTCCATTTGTCAAGAAGCTGCATTTTTTTAATGACGGCGACATTACTAGTTTTTCTAAGGCGGTTGTCGATATGATTTTCGTCTCAGAGGACATAAAAGTTGTGAGACATTATCAACCTAAGGTTGATATCTCCGACCACTATCCTCTGGCTGCAACGCTGGAGATTTAGACGATCTTTGTCATTCCGGCACCTCGACTTTGCTCAGTGTCTTGAGCCTGTCGTAAGACTTGTCCGGAATCGTTGTTTGGAACGGAAGAATTATTTTTTAAGCAGAGGCGAAAATTTTTGCCTGAATTTGGCTAGTTTGGGATCGATGACAAACTGGCAGTATGGTGCGTCGGAATTTTTCTTGAAGTAATCCTGATGGTAATCCTCGGCAAAATAAAAGGCTTCATAGGGTGCGACTTCAGTCACAATCGGAGAGTCGTAGGTTTTTTCCTCCTCTAGTTTTTTGATCATTTTTTCAGCGGCTTTTTTTTGTTCCTCATCATGGTAAAAAACGATCGATCTGTATTGGGAGCCGACGTCGTTACCTTGGCGATTTAAGCTGGTCGGATTGTGGGTTAGGAAGAAGACTTCAAGCAATGTAGCGTATGAGATAGTTTCGGGATCAAAGCTGATTTGGATTGATTCGGCGTGTCCGCTTTTGCCTTCGGAAATTTCGTAGTAATTAGGGTTTTTAATCCCACCTCCGGAGTAACCGGAGATTACTTTTTCTACTCCTTTTAATTCCTTAAAGATAGCCTCCGTACACCAGAAGCAGCCGCCGCCAAATGTAGCTAAACTTTTTTTCATCTGTTATGTAGTAACTTTGAATACCTCGTCACCCTTTTTGACTTTTTCGTTGACCTTCAACCCAATCTCTTTGCCTTTTCCCGCATCTTCTATATCCGTATGGTCAAGCTGCATCGACTCAGCGGCTTGGGCGAACTCATGCCCGCGCCCGACAATTTTAATTTGATCTCCTCTGGCAAGCGGAGCCGAAAGTTTGACTATCCCAACCCCGAGATGATTAAAATAATTGGTAATTACCCCAACCTTTTTATCTGCCATTATAATCACCACCGTTCCAGTTTAATTTTATCAGAAAGCAGACTCTTTTTTGACCCCTCGCTTTAGTACGAAAAAAGAAAGATAATAAGCAACTAGTGAAAAAGCGCCTGCTGTCAAAAAAGGATAAGAAAGACCAAAGGCGGCTATGATTCCGCCAACGATCGGCCCCACAATCTGTCCGATACTCATGTAAGAGGCGTTAAGGCCCATGATCGATCCCTGAGATTTGGCGTCGGTTTCTTGCGAAAGAATCGTAGGGATCAGGGTCTGAATCACGGAGTTGGAGAGCCCCAGAAAAACTGAGGCGGCAACAAACGGCCAGGCGGATCTGATGAAGAAGAAAACAAAGAAAACTACGGCAATCAGCAAAGTCGAAGCGGTAAACAGTTTTTTTAGCCCAACAAGTTTAACCAGTCTGTGCACCAGAAAAATTTGGGTAACAAAGCCCACAACTCCAAACAGAGTAAAAAGAAGCGAAATTTGGTTAGCCGACAGGTGCAGGATTTTTAGGGAAAAAGGCTGGTAGGCAAAGATCAGCAAGGAAAAGGAGATGGCGTTAAACAGAGTTATAAGCATGGTGGGTCCAACATTTTTGTCAAAAAATGCGTGATAAAGTATTTTGAAATTAAAAAGCGGACTATGTTTTACTTCCCCAAGGTGTTTGTTGGTCTCCGGCAGAAAAATAAAAGTAATTACAACGGCAATTAGTGAGATAATGCCGGCAATAATAAAAGGCAAGGAGACAGACCTTGTTACGGTAAGCGCCGAGACTGCCGGACCGAAGATAAAACCAAACCCAAATGACGCCCCGATTATTCCAAAACCCTTAGCTCTTTGTTCCTGCGTGGTGGTGTCCGAGATGACTGCCGAGGCGACCGGAATGTTGCCCGCGGTGATCCCGTCAAGGGCGCGGGCAAGAAAAAGGAAAATTGCGCTTGGGGCAAAGGCCATCATGAAAAAAGATACGGCAGTGCCTGAGATTGAGACGATAAGAAGAGGTTTTCTGCCGTATTTATCAGACAACCTGCCGATGATCGGCGTAGAGAGAAACTGGCAGACGGAGAATGTGGAAAATAAAAGTCCGTTTTGGAAATCCGATAAGCCGAAACGGACAGAGTAAGAATACAGAATGGGGATGATTATGCCATAGCCCAGGGCGTTGACTACCGCTATTAGGGCGATAATCAAGAGATTGCGGTTTTGTCTAATCATGTTTTATCCGTAATTTTTTACGGACAAACAATAAGTATATAATATGTATACTCATCTTACCGATTTGCAGCTCTCTCGGAGCGAAAAAGCGGACTAGACGGGTATATACTGAGTAACTCAGTTGCAAATCTTAAGTTATCGAAGTATACAGATTTAATGACAGACAATGAGGAAGAAAAAACTATTGATCCCCTGGCTAATTTGCAGAAACTTTTTTTGCAGCTGGTCGAGTTCATTTTAATCAACCTCAAAATTGCCGTGGTTGTCTTAAGTCTGGTTTTTATAGTAATTATTTTCTTGCTTTTGCAACTTTTTAATTTACTGGGTTTTTAATCCGCCTTCGCGGAAATCCCCGATCGCTAGATCGTGGGAGCTTCAACAAGGGAATTAAAAGCGTGTTGTAAAAAGTCTTAACTTGTGGTTTACTGGTAATGTTTAGGCATCCCGAGAGATAGGTAGAGAGTCGGATCGATTACCTATCCAACAACCGACCCCGCCTTTGGCGGGACACGGTGCTAACCGACTGAGAGGAGATGTGCTTCGCCAAAAGCGGGGAAATTCATCACCTCTCAATTATAAGTTGAGAGGTTTTTTATATGCATGATGTTTTTACATCAGAGTCGGTCTGTAGCGGACATCCGGATAAGATCTGCGACCAAATAGGGGACGCGATAGTTGATGAGATTCTGCGCCAGGATAAATATGGCAGAGTTGCCGTAGAGACCTTAGTCACTTATAACAGAATTATAATTGCCGGTGAGGTAACGGCTAAAGCAGGGGTTGATTATAGAGAAGTTGCCAGTCGAGAGATCAGAAGGTTGGGCTATATAAACGAAGATCTGAATTTTTCTTTTCGCTCGCCGATAAAAATATATATACATACCCAATCGCCGGATATAGCTCGAGGCGTTAAGATGAAAGGCGCCGGCGACCAGGGGATGATGTTCGGTTATGCCTGCCGCGAGACAAAAGAGCTGATGCCTTTGCCCATTATTCTTGCTCACCGGCTGGCAAAGAAACTTGATGAAGTTCGGGAGAAAAAAATCCTTACCTATCTTAGGCCTGACGGAAAGACCCAGGCAACAATTGATTATAAAAACGGTAAGCCGCTCAGGGTGATTTCGGTAATATTGGCCGCGCCCCATAGTGAATCAGTTAAACTCGAACAAGTAAAACAAGATTTATTCAGACTGGTCGTCACGCCGGTGTTGAGAGAGTACGGTTTCGAAATTAAAGAAAAAGATCTTGTGTTAAACGGGACCGGAGTCTGGCACAAGAGCGGGCCGGCGTCTGATACTGGGGTGACGGGAAGAAAGATAATAGTAGACGGCTACGGCGGTTATGCCAGGGCTGGAGGAGGATGCTTTAGCGGCAAAGATCCGACAAAAGTTGATCGGTCGGGCGCATACGCCGCAAGATTTTTAGCCAAAAATATTGTCGCTCACGGCTTGGCCGATAAAGCTGAAGTAATGCTAGCTTACTTCATCGGAGGCAAAAGACCGGTTATGCAGGAAATTGAAGCATTCGGGACAAGCAAAGTTTCCAAAAGAGCGATGAATGATTTTTGCCAAAAATTACTTGATACATCAGTCGAGGGGATCCTTACGGGACTAGATCTAAGGAGGCCCATATATCTTCCGACTGCAGCTTATGGTCATTTTGGACGGGAAGAGTTTCCTTGGGAAAAAATTAAAGATTAAGAGAAATTCATCCTTTTGTAGATTTTGCGGGTGAGATTGACATCTTTCTTGCAGTAGTCAGCAATCTCTTTAATCCTTCCTTGTTTATAGGCACGGGATACCAATCTGCCATTCATCTGTTCATTTTTGGAAGATTCGAAACCGAAAGCGTGAGCTAATTTATCCAGACTGCATTTTCCCAGGTTGCTCCACTTAGTCCACTCCCACATGACGTCATAAATCGGGGAACTGCGGTAGCGGGCGAATGTCAAGTCGCGGCCGGGTTTGACTCCCAGAATCATCGATCTCTGGTAGATAAATTTAAGGTCAAAGTCCAGGATATTAAAGCCAATGAAAAGGTCGGCGTCTTTGGCGATCTGCCAGAAATCTATAAGCATTTGCTTCTCGTCGCCGAACAAAACCCGTGGGTCTTCGTCGTCGAGAGCATAACCAATGCAGGCGATCCTACCAAAGCTGCCGTCAAGTCCCGAAAGCTCAAGATACTCCTCAAAGGATCTTTTGTCGCCTCTGTCCCGGGCTCTTTTTTGATGAATTTCTTTGAGAACTTCTTTTTTACTTTCCGCTGCCGGCAAAGTCTCGATATCCAAAAATAATTTTTTCATCAGAGCTTAATCATATCCCCATCTTACTCCGATTTGCAGCTCGCTGGAGCGGGAAAAAGCGGATGAGATAGGTATATACTGAGTAACTCATTTGCGATCCTTAAGTTATCGAAGTATACAATATTTAAAAAAAATATTTATATACTCGTCTTAGTTGATTTTGCAAATTGTCAACTAAAGTTATTTTATCAAATCAACTAAGGAGGAGTATATGCTGATTGCGATTTCAATTAACAGAAGCATCGATGATCAGCGTGTAAGGAATACCTGCGATTAACTAATTAGCCGAGTTTCCAGCTGAAGATATAACCGGGCTGTATTGATATCTGCCGGATATCCCAAGTCAAAAGAAGGTTTGGTTTTATAAGCGTATACCGGTAATTTTCTATCCAATAACCAGCTGATAATCGAGCTGGGAGCGTCTTTGTCTCCACCCTCGTTGACATACTGTTTGAGCAGATTCAAAACTTGTTGCGGATAAAAGTAGAAGGGCGCAATAGCTAAAGAGCTGAAAGGCGCTTCCGGTTTTTCCGTAAAGCGTGTTATTTTATTTCCTTCGATTTCAACGCAACCGAGTCTGCCGGCGATAAGTTCTTTCGGATGTTCATAGACTATGGTCGCCAATCCCGGACGGGAAAGAGTCATCTGGTAAAAATCTATGAAAGTTGCCAGCGTCCCGCGGTAAAGAGTGTCGCAAGGCATGACCAACAAATCCTGATTCCACCAGCCAAGGATATCCAAAGCGTGAATCAGGTCGCCGATAGCGCCTTTTTTATCATCTTTATTGCTTACGCCGTTGTTGAGCAGCTTAATTTTGTTTTGTCCACGACTGGCGTTAGGAAATTTTAACCAATTTTTATAATAGGGAAAGCTTTTGCTATTGGCGATTACCGCCGTTTTGCCTACCAGCGGAATAGCGTTAAAATCGGCCAGCATCCTGTCCATGCTTGACCCCCCGTCAATATTGATGAGACCCTTGGGAGTATCAATGCCTTTCATTCGCGTAGCAAATCCTGCAGCAAGAATCAGTGATCTGACGGGAGGATGTTTGGTCATCGACATATTCTAACTATTATACAGGGAAACTTTCCAACAAAATTTGATCCTAACTTACTTTAAGAATAATTGCCAAGAAGAGAAAAAGCAAGAAAAAAACAAAAAGATAGATAGCGGTATGAAGCACGAGATCTGCCGCCTGTTGTTTCTTTCCGGAAAAAAACAATTTGTAGGGTTGGTAAAAAACCAGCAAACCGCAGATCATGACCGAGACCGAGAATAACAGAAGAAAAGCAACCGGGCCAAAGTAGTTGGATACTTTGCCGAAGATCACATTCCCCTTCCAGAAGAGCATCCCGACCAAACCGCAGTATAAAGTCACACCGATAGCCTGACCAAAGGCTTTAACCCAAACCGGTTTTTGATTATCCACACCCCAATTATATACCTGGTCCGAGATCCCTGTCAATTTACATAGAGGTTTTCTCCCATAACACAGAATTATGAGACTGAAAGCGGAATAGATGATTTAGGTAAGTAATGCTATCAATGGCTAAGTCCATATATTTTTTCCAAAGCCACCGCTTCAAGAAAAACAACATCCTTTTCTTTTTCGAACGGATCCAGCGAATCATAAGCTTTTTTTAATTCCTCTCTTTGACTGTTATCTTCCACCCAGGAAACATGAATGTCGGCGGCGCTTTGACAAACCCAGCTTTTTCTGAGCAGTAACTTTTCTTTGAAAGAGAGTTTTTGACCGCTTTGTTGTTTAACCAGTAGCGTCTTGACCCGAGCAATCTCGTTATAGATTTGAGTCAAGATATCCTTTTTGGTGTCTAATGTCAAATAAGACTCGTCTTTTACCCGTTTTTCTACAAGCATGTTGTATCTTGCCTTAATTCCGACAGAAGCCACCGATAGCGATTTTTTTATGCCTGCCCGAACCTGTTCAGGAAGAAAATCATAGGGAACCGCAACTATATTTACCATTACTTGACCCTTTTTTTCTATCAGGGTGTCGGGTTTAAAATCCCACTTTTTCGCTATAGCAATTGTTATCCGGTCTTCAAGCGAGCGAAGATCATAAGGTTTATAGCGGACGGCTTGCGGTTTACCAGCGGCAGCTTCTTGCTTAAGGAAGACAGACTTCCACAGTTTATGAGCTATAGCACTTTGTTGTAAGCGAGGAATTAAATTTGGTTCAACTCTTTCCATTTATACTATTATATCAAGCTAAACTTAATTATTGTAGTGTTTTGAAATGGTTTAAGTTCTGGGAAACCTAATGGTAAAAATTGAGAATTGACTATAAGCTCTTAAATTATTATAATTCTTCAAAATGACAGAGGATTATAAATCAATTATTGGATCAGCTTCCTGTAACGAAATAAAAGATGTTTTACACGCTTTTCTGTTAGCGCCAGGAAGTCCAAAATGTAATGAAGCAAGAAAAGTTGCCGGACTGCAAGAGTTAACTTTAGAAGAAGCGGGCGTACCCATGAGCGAAGAGAACAAACTCAGAGTTATTTGTCTAATCTGTCCAGTACTTGCTCGAACTTTAGCTTACTTTAGAGGAGTGTCTATTTATGAAATTCCGCCGGACTTGAAAGCCGGCATATAATTACTCCCCAATTTATTTACTTCAAAAATTTTATTGGCCTTTTTGCCGCCTTTGACCAGTCGGATTTTATTTAGGGGAAGGCCAAAATATGAAGCCAGAATTTCCCGGACTTTCCAGTTCGCCTTTCCTCTTTCCGCCTTCGCTTTTACATTAATCATATAAGCGTCTTTGGTTTTTTTAAGTACCTCGTCTTTTTTCGCTTCCGGAAAGACTTTGACTTTGATTAACATATTTCTAATTAGTTTAACAGTCTCTTCCAAATCGGAGAATAAAGTATTTGTTATAAAGCCCCTCCTGATTCTCAATCCGCAGTAAAAAATTATTCTTCTTTTATTTCAACCGATTGGATTTTGACGGGGGTCACGGGAGTTGAGTTTTCGCCTGTTTCACCGTCTTTGACCGGGGCTTCGGCGATGGCGTCGACGACCTCCAGTCCCGAGGTGGCGCGGCCGAAGATGACGTAGTTTTTGGGAAGATCATAATCCTGGTGCATGATAAAAAACTGGCTGCCGTTGGTGTCGTGTCCGGCATTGGCCATGGCGATTGTTCCCCTCATGTATTCTCCCTCAAAAGGCTCGTCGGCAAAACGGTAGCCGGGACCTCCACGGCCTGTACCTTCCGGGTCTCCGCCCTGGATCATAAAATCCTTGATGACCCGGTGAAAGACCGTGTTGTCATAAAACCCCTTTTTAGCCAGGTGGACAAAATTATTGACGGTAACGGGAGTTTTATCGGCAAACAACTCAATGTCGATATCGCCTTTTTCGGTTTTAAGAGTGGCGGCATAGTTTTTGTTTTTGTCGATGGTCATCTTTGGGATAAGTTGGTTGTCCATAGAATTTTCTGCAACCGCCGGTGTAGGTTCGGGTGTCTGACTTATCTGCAGCGAGAGAAAGTTATTTTTTGCCAGGAAATAAATAACAAGAACCAAAAAAATTCCCCCGACCCAATACCAGAATTTTTTCATGTTAAAAGCAAAGTATACATAATTTTCTTAAAAATTTGTTTTTAAGCCGTTTGATCTTTACCCTGATTGTAAATGCGTGCCAGGGTGAAAAAAAGATCGGAGAGTCGGTTGAGATAGCGGACAATTTCCAATTTCCAATTTCCAATTTCCAATGGAACATAATATCTAATCACATTTCTTTCAGCGCGACGGCAGACTACGCGTAAGATGTGGAACCAGGAAGAAAGTTCGCTGCCTCCGGGGAGAATAAATTTGGTTAGTTTCGGTAATTTTTTATCCATCAGGTTTATCTGTTTTTCAAATTCCTTAACTTTTTTATCCAGAAATTTTAAATCCTGTTTTGCCCCGGAAAGATTAGCCATGATTCTATATAGATCTTTTTGCATCTTAAAAAAAATTGGCCGATTAGATTTGGGAAGTTTGGTTATGGCCAGACCTAAAAAGCTAGTTAATTCATCGACTGATCCGTAAGCCTCAACCTGAAGATCAGACTTGGAGATGCGCTTGCCGCCAAAGAGTGAAGTTGTACCTTTGTCGCCGGTACGGGTATATATAGACATTGTATAAATTCTAATATCTAATTTCTAAATCCTAAATGATATCTAAATTCAAATTAAAATTAAATAACTAAATAATAACACTTTTGAAATTGGAGAATTAGGATTTGTTTAGAGTTTAGAATTTAGTGTTTAGCATTTGATTTAACACTCGGCGTAGCCGCAGCCGTAGCATTTTTTGCAGCCTTCTTCAAGAGCCAGATTGGCTTCGCCGCAGGAAGGGCAGATGTCAAAGTGGTTGGCAACCTCCGCTTGCATCAATGACGGTTGTGATACGGTAGAGACAAGAGTTGGTTTTTCTTCGCCTTTCACCTTTGTTGGCAGATTGGAAACAAGAGTTGACTGACCGTTTCCGTTGTCATTATTGTTTGCCGCTGCCTTTTTAGCGTAGCCGTTGAGACCGAAGTGCATGGACATAATTTTGGCTACCGCGTCAGGAAGGCTTCTTATCTTCTCCTTGCCAAAACCCATACTGCGGGCGCCGCCTATTCCCTGCAATTGGTCGACAATCTCGGAGACTCTTTCCTTGGGTGACAGGGGTGAGGCGAATCTAAGAGCTAGCGAGATCATTCTGCCCATACCGGTTGCCATGGCATAGACGTCGGTGCCGGCCTTGCCGACGTTAATAAACACTTCCAACGGTTCCATATTGCCGTTGGTGTTGATGGTGATAAAGGCTGCGCCGACCGGGGTATCGATCCTGTAGGTTGAGCCATGGACCACCATCGGGCGCGGTTTTACGGTGTAGGTTGACTTGGTTTCTTCGGGCTTTTTCTCCGCTTGTTTTTTACGCTCCAGCACTCCGGGGCGGGAGCCTTCGCGCATATAGGCGATTCCTTTAAGACCCAGTTTGTAAGCTAGGGTATAGAGACGCTTGACATCCCCGACCGTGTGGTTTTTGGGAGCGTTCACCGTCTTGGAAATTGAGGCGTCGACATATTTTTGTATTACCGCCTGGACTTTAACATGATCTTCCGGGGTCAACTCGTTGGCTGCGACGAACCAGTCGGGTTTTTGAATTTTTCCTTCTTTCATCTCTTTTTCATGTTTGAGATACCACTGGTCGAAGAGGTGGTGGCGGATCATATGAGTTCCCAATCGATCGCGTCTGATAAACTCAAATTCATATACCGGCTCTATTCCAGAGGTGGTGCCGGTCATCAGCGAGGTTGAGCCGGTTGGCGCCTGCATCAGTAATATTGAGTTTCTGATTCCGTGTTTTTTGATGCTCGTTTGCAGGTCAGAGGGAAGCTCTTGGACGAATTTACCCTTGGCGTACTTGACTGGGTCAAATTTAGGAAAATAGCCTTTTTCTCTGGCGATGTCAACTGATGCCTTGTAGGCTTCGTCACGGATCAGTCGATAAACTTTATCGATAAATTTCAGAGCTTCATCCGAGCCGTAGCGCAGATGGAGTTTGATGAGGGTGTCTCCCAGACCCATGGTGCCCAGACCAATTCTTCGTTCGCCGTTTAGCTGTGTTTGGCGGATTTCCTCAAAGATATAAGGATCCATATCGACTATGTTGTCCTGAAATCTAACCGCCGTATGGACTATTTTTTTCAGAGCTTTAAAATCAAAAGCGCCTTTTTTGTCGATATTTCTAGTTTTAACCAAAGATGACAAATTGATGGAACCCAGGTTGCAGACACCCCAAGGCGGAAGACCCTCTTCACCGCAAGGATTTACACAGTTTATTCTGTTCCAGTAGTAGTTATTATGAAGTTTATTGTAGCGTTCCATAAATACTGTTCCCGGTTCGGCTGACTTCCATGCGGCTTCTGCTACCAAATCCCAGATCCTGCGGGCCTTAACTATCTTGTTGACGATTATTTTTTTGCCCAGCGATTTCCAGACCTCCAAGTCTCCGTCCCACTTCTCGTCATACTCGGGGTCAGCGGTGTCGGGAAAAACCAGCGGCCAGTCTGCGTCTTTATCGACCGCCTCCATAAAGCGGTCGGAGAAACACACCGAAAGATTGGCGCCGTTAATCCTTGCCAAATCCTGTTTGACGGTGATGAATTCTTCAAGGTCCGGATGCCAATCCCAAAGCATAAGCATCAGGGCTCCCCGTCTGGTTCCGCCCTGCTGGATGATGTCTTTGGTGGCAACCGAGAAAAGCTCGGCCCAGTTGCAAGGGCCGGATGAGAAACCGTTGACTTTTTTGACCCTGAACCCCTTGGGTCTTAAGGAGGAGAGATTGATTCCCACTCCTCCACCGCGGGCCATGATTTCAACCATCTGTTTTAAAGTCTCCAAGATTCCATCCCGAGAGTCTTTGGGGCTGGGGATGACGAAACAGTTATAGAAGGTAATCTTATAACCTGTGCCTGCACCGGCTAAGATTCTTCCTCCCGGTACGTATTTAAACTCTTTCATCGCCTGGAGAAATTCCTTTTGCCAGTAAGACCTTTTGTTTTTTTTCTCAACCCCAGCTACGGCTTTGGCAATTCGCCGCCACATCTGGTCCGGTTTTTTCTCAAGAGGTTCGCCCAATTTATCTTTTAAAGAGTATCTGTCCAAAAATACTTTTTCCGATACGCCTTTTAGTTTCATAAGATAAAAACTCTAATTTCTAATATCTAAACTCTAAACAATTTTCAAAATTCAAAATCTCAAAGAGACAAAACATTTTTTGAACATTAAAAAATTTGGCAATTTGGATTTGTTTTGGATTTAGGGTTTAGTGCTTAGTGTTTGAATTTGTTATATTAATTTCTTAAGCTCTTTTTCAAAATCCTCAACATCGACAAACCTGCGAAATACCGAGGCGAAGCGAATGTAGGCAATTTTATCAAGTTTTTTCAAATGTTTCGCAACCAGGTTGCCGATGACTTTGCTTTCGATCTCGGTCGAGTCTTGCTGTTTGAGTTCTGTTTCTACGTCCGATACGACTTTTTCGACCTGATCTGCAGTTACTTTGGTTTTCTCACATGACTTTAAGACCCCCCGTCTTAATTTCTCCCGGTCGAACCTCTCGCGTCTTCCGTCTCTTTTGATTACCAAGATAGGAAGTTCTTCCATCCGCTCATAAGTGGTATATCTTTTTTGACATTTTGAACAGTGCCTTCTTCTCCTAATGGCTCCTCCGTCTTCGGAAAGACGGGTTTCAATAACCTCGGTACTTGAATTCTGACAAAATATACAGTGCATTAACTAAATTTTTAATTTCAAACTTTGAATTTAAAAATATTTCTTCTAGTGCCACTTTCAAATTTAAAACACTAATGGTAGGATTGCAAGAGATCAAAATACTATCAAACTATATCAGGCAATTTTTTAGCCTCGGGGCCTTTTTGTAGTGTTGGCGAAATGCCAGATACCAAAATTTTTGTGAACGAAAATATCAAGTAAATGCGTAATCACGTAAATAAGCAAACAGCAAAAATTAAATTAAACAGTTGTATTTTTACTTAATTACGTTCGTTTTCTTGCTATTATAATTTTATGTTTCTCAAGGACCTGTTTTTACCCAAATTCTGTCTGGGTTGTGGCTTTTTGGGAGCTTACATTTGTCTGAAATGTCAAAAAAAGTTGAGCTATGTCAGAAGAGACAACTGCGTCTACTGCGGCAAACCCAGTCTTTACGGTTTGACCCACTACGGCTGTAAGCGAAACCGCGGTATCGAAGGCATGATCTGCGTCTTCTACTACAACAATTTTCTCAAAAAGATCATTAAAAGCATAAAATACAGGTTGGCGACAGAGGTTTTTAGAGAGCTTTGTCTTATCATAGAGCCTGAAAAACTTAGCAAAATATCGGTCCTGAAGGAATTAAAAAAAGGCGACTTTCAGCTTCAACCCATACCTTTGCACACAGGCAGATTGAGAATTCGGGGCTTTAATCAGGCAAAATTAGTAGCAGACTTTTTTAATCGCTTTCTTAATCTATCTGTAATAGACCACCTGAAAAGAAGCAAAAATACCCGGCCGCAAGCCCAGATTAAAAAAGACAAAGACCGGTTGACTAACATAAGAGGTGCATTTTCTACCCATGCTCATATATTAGTAGGACAAAATATTATCCTGGTTGACGATGTCATAACCACAGGATCGACCGTCAAGGAAGCGGCACGAAGCCTCAAAAAAGCAGGAGCTAAATCCGTTTTCGTTCTGGCTTTAGCTAGGGGGTGAGATTAAACGAGAGTCTTCTCTTACTAGTCGCTTCGGGATGTTGGTAAATCAATGAAGATTGCCATTCAGTTAAAAATAAGTTATACCTATCTTACTTACGATTTGCAGCTCGCCCAGAGCGAAAAAGCGGATTATACTTCTATTAATTGAAATCACAATCAGTATATACCCCTCCTTAGTTGATTTGATAAGATAACTTTAGTTGACAATTTGCAAAATCAACTAAGATGGGTATAAATGGGTATATACTGAGTAACTCGGTTGCAAACCTTAAGTTACGAAGTATATAATAAAATTTGCATATGAAGGAAAATTATAAAATTGAAATTTCCTCCCGGACAATAGTTTTTGCAGTTTTATTTGTACTTTTCTTGCAGCTTTTGTGGCTGATCCAGGATGTCATCTTTTCCTTATTTATTGCCTTCATCATCATGAGCGCGCTTAAACCGTACGTTTTTTATCTGGAAAAAATAAAGTTGCCCCGATTTTTAGCCGCCTTTTTGGTTTACTTTCTATTCCTGGCTTGTTTGTTTTCAGTGCTATTCATTGTTTTGCCGCCTTTGATAAGCGAAAGCACACTGTTGTTTCGAGCGTTGCCTTCAATTATAGACAGAGTCGTACCCAGCGTCATGTCTGTTTTGAACTTGGATTCGGTTTTCCAACACCTGCCAAATCTTGCCAATCAATTCTTCAATATCGTGACAGGAATATTTTCCAACACGGTATTTTTTATCTCTACCCTATTTTTTGCTTTTTACTTTTTGCTTGAGGAAAATGTGATAAGAAAAATCGTCTCGCGATTTTTTTCGGAAGAAAAAGCCAGGACTGCGGCGGTGATTTTTGACAAAGCTGAAAAGAGATTAAGTTCTTGGTTTTGGGGTGAGATAACCCTGATGACGGTAATTGGGGTTCTGACCTTCATCGGCCTGAATTTAATAGGCATCAGATACGCCTTAGCTCTTGCGGTTTTAGCCGGACTTTTGGAAGTGGTGCCAAATCTTGGCCCGACCATCTCGGCGATTCCCGCAATCCTTTTGGGTTATGCCGTCTCACCCGTAACCGGAGTGGCCGCCTTGGCCTTGTATTTTGTTATCCAGCAGCTGGAGAATAACTTGATAGTACCGGTGGTGATGAAGCAAGCGGTAGGCCTTAATCCGATCATCACCTTGATCTCTTTGCTGGTTGGTGGAAGAATCGGGGGAGTTTTGGGGGTTCTTCTGGCCATTCCGATTACCGTCTTTCTTGAGACGATCCTGCTTGAGATGGCCAATCTACCAAAATCTTCGGAGAATCCACGGTAAAAATGCGGTAATTAATTCGTAAAGAAGTAAAAAAGCGCCTAGAAATTGTAAAACTTCGCAATCATTTGCCTATATCTTGAAAATCACTAATAAAAAACGCTTTTTCAAACCTAACTCTTTCATTATTTTCCTCCTTTAATATAAAGATATATTGAGCCTGATCAAGATTGACTTGTTCAGGATAACGAACGCTACAATTAAACTCTACAGTCTGTTTTGCCTTTCGGACTTCATATTGATATTTTTCACCAATAAGACAGCTAGCGGGTGGTCGTTCATAGTTTTTTTTCATGGTTAGAATGATCGGAAAACTTACTTGATTATCTATATTTACCATTCCAACTATTGTTGGAATTTTACACTTACATAGATCGTTGTAAATTTCTTCGTGTCTAATAACTAAAGGTTGCAATTGGAGTTTTGATTCTATTTGTTTGACCTTAAATCTGTAAATAGGTTCATATATCATTCTTCCAGTAAGATTTAAAATTGTTAAGACGAGAAATCCTAATATTGATGGCAATAACGGCAATATATTAGGCGCAAAATGTTTTTTAAAAGAAAGAATTTGAGTGCCAATAATACTGACAATAACAATCATTATTGGAAGATGAGCAATGATATACAGAGGCCACCCTAATAGCACCAATAAAAATGACAAGTCTTCCCCGCCAGACTTATTGTAGAATCCAAGGAAAATCAACTGATAGATAATAAAATAGGTTATAAGTAAGGAATAAAAAAATATTACAACCTTTTTTAATAATTGATTTGAGTTTTTTGAAAGTTTGAAAGTTAAGTATAAAATTAAAAAACTAAAAACAAAGAGAAAGAGTTCAATAATATAAATCAAAAATCTATTATCTGGCGAGGATGACCTGAAGGAATATTTTTGTAAGGCAATAGAAGATTGTATATCTACAATTACACTGTAAAATAGATGTATTAAAATAATAGAAGAGATAAGGAAAGCTTTTTTAAAATCAGAATCTTTTAAAATGTTCATAATTTAAAGGATTTTATTTTTATCATATATAAACTTACTAATTTTAGCTTGAAATTGCAACTCTCAAATATGAGGGATTATCCCCGGTAATTCTGCGGTAAAAGTCCACCTTCAGGGCGGCCAGCCTCAATCTTTAAATGGTTATAGTAACTATGCTTTTTGGGAACTTTTTTATTCCGCACCGGTTTTAATAAGAGAGTATCTGGTAAAAGTAGGTATAAAAGTTGGCGCTGATGTGAAGCTAAAACCATGTTCTCTAAATGTTTTATCTAGATCTAATTTAGTGTGATTGTATATCGTAACTCCTAACCATTTTTTTGCAATCCATATTCTAAAAAAATCAATTAGCCGTCCAACTTTTCCTATACTAGCAGGCTCTCGTAATGTGATAAATCCATCTTTTTTTAAAATTATCCCCCAAACATCTAGAAGTTTATTTAAAGCTTTCTTTGAGAAGAATTCTAAAAATCCATCTGTTTCAATCCAGGTAATACTATTTTTGGGAATAAAACTAGACAAATCTAAAGCGTTAATTTGTTTTATCCCGATATCAAAAGATGAATATTTACCTTCAACTAACTTACTGACGGCATTTGTCTGTTCGTTTGCCAGATCAATAATTTTTATTTTAGCTTGTTGATTTCGTGTTATAACAAATTTAATAAACTCATCTGCGGTTACTTCATTTCCAACTCCACATAACAAACAGGTAAAGTCTTTTTTGTTGAAGTCTGGGATGAAATTTAGTTTTATAAAATCCTCAACACATTTTTTATAAGCCCATCCAAGATAAAATTTCCACAAAGGAGAGCCGATAACTATTTTGAAGCGACGATAATAGGGATTTTGATTGATCAAATCTTCAGTAGGTGGTATTTTAAATTTATACATCGGATAATTTTCTCCAGATTTTTGCTCGAGTTGTACCTCCTCTATTATTTATGACAAAATTTCAACTACAAATTTTTTTCTGCAATACATTCTACTTCTACAAGCAAATTTGGTTTTACTAGTTCTTTAATGCCAACCAGAGTACAACCAGGTTTAATGTCAAAAAAGCGATTTATAAATACTTTATCAAAGCGGCCAATGTCTTTCATATTAACCAGATAGGCTTTGATCAGCACGACATCTTTTTTAGAAAAACCTCCATATCCTAGAACCTTTTTAATTTTTTCAAAGCAATAGATAGTCTGTTCGTAAACGTTTTTTCCAATTGTTTCCCCTTTCTCATTCATCGCCGTTGTTCCCGAGACATACATGGTATTGTTTACGACAACGGCTCTGGTAGCCTACTCTTTTTTCACTGGGAGTATTTGTCGAAATATTTTTTCTCATTTCTGCGCTTTTATTGAGAGAATAAATTTTGAATAACGATTTTTCATTGGCGTTATTGGGAAGGTTAAAAAAAAGTGAGATAATTATATCATTCTTGACAATATATAAAACAGAGTTTATACTTAGCTAAGTTAGCCAAATTATAATTTAATATGCAAACATACAATATACATGAAGCAAAGACAAACCTTTCAAAATTGATAGAAAAAACTCTTAAGGGAGAGGAATTGGTCATTGCTAAAGCCGGTAAGCCGGTAGCTAAATTAACTCCATATAAAAGTATCAAAAAAAAAAGGAAAGCCGGCGCTTTTAAGGGAGAAATTTGGATTGCTCCTGATTTTGATGAAGAATCGGAAGAGATAAATAAAATGTTTTATGGTGAATGATGAAATACCTACTTGATACTCATATATTTTTGTGGTGGTTGGAAGATAATAAAAAACTAAAACAATCTTTATACAAAATTATTGAAAGCCCCGAAAATGACATTCTTATAAGTGCTGTGACTGCATGGGAAATAAGTATTAAACAAAGAGCAGGAAAGCTTAAACTTACAATGCCCCTTGAGGAAGCTTTCGGAAAATATGATTTTGAAATTTTAAATATCAGCTTTAATCATATTTTAATGCTGGGTAAACTACCTCTTCACCACCGAGACCCGTTTGACAGGCTTCTTATTGCTCAAGCTCAATCGGAAAAATTAACCCTTATAACTTTAGATAAGCTGTTTAAAAAATATAAAGTTAAACTTCTTTTATAATATTACCTTATGCGCATAGCTGTTTTGGGCGGCGGATTTACCGGAATGACTGCCGCGTATTACCTGGCGAAAAAAGGACACGAAGTAAGCCTTTACGAAAAGGAAAAAGTATTAGGAGGCTTGGCGGTAGGATTCCGGCAGCCGAACTGGGATTGGTATCTGGAGCGGGCCTACCATCATCTTTTGGACAGCGAAGATGATATCTTGAATTTCGCCAGAGATCTAGGATTTAAAGACATTTTTTTTAAGGAAACACAGACTTCATCATTGTATGAAATTGACAGAAACGCCATACTAGGTAACGGAGCGACTACAGAATCGGATACTGGACAAGTCGGAATGATAAAACAGATCCTGAACCAAGTTCAGGATGACAAAACCATGAAGAACATTTACCGCATATTTCCCTTAGATTCACCGCAGGATTTATTGAACTTCCCTCTTCTGTCGTTGCCCGAAAAGATCAGAGCCGGGATTGTATTGGCATTTCTCAAGTTTTCACCCTTTTTAAATATCTATGAAAAACAAACTGCCGCGGATTTTTTGAGAAAAACACAAGGAGAACATGTCTGGGAAGTATTGTGGCAGCAGCTTTTTCGGAAAAAATTCGGTAAATATGCGGAAAAAATTCTGGCTACTTTCATCTGGGCGAGAGTGACCAAAAGAGCCAAAAAACTAGGCTACATCAAGGGAGGATTTCAGACTTTTATTAATCATGTTAAAAACGAGCTAGATCAATTACGGGTTAAGGTTTTAACAGATTATGAAGTAAAAACGATAGAGAAGAGAAATGAAGAATTTTTTGTTATACGTCATCCTGAATTTATTTCAGGATCTGATTCTAAAAAACAGATGCTGAATCAAGTTCAGCGTGACAAAATAGTTAAAAAAAAATTTGACGTAATTATTAGTACCTTACCTACAGTAATCATGTCTAAGATTACGCAGAATATTTTCCCGTCTTTGTATCTGCAAAAATTCAGTAATTTAAAATACTTGCATGCGGTGGTGATGATTCTGGAGACAAAGGAAAAAATTTTGGACAAGACTTATTGGTTAAATGTCTGTACGCCTAAGGTTCCGATTATGATCGTGGCTCAACACACCAACTTCGTCGATAAAAAAAATTACGGCGGCAATCATATCGCATATGTTGGTTGGTATATCGAGCGCAAAGACCCGTTAATCAAAATGTCAGCCAAAGAAGTTCTGAATTATTATTTACCCCATCTTCATAGAGTTTCAAGTTTCAAGTTTCATGTTTCGCGTTTTTATAAATTCGTCGGTCCTTTCGCCCAGCCGATCTTCGACCGCGAATTTATCAAGAACAAACCGGCTTTTAAAACTCCTGTCAAAAATTTTTATATCGCCAATCTCGACATGACCTACCCCTACGACCGCGGGACAAACTACGCGGTAAAATTAGGGAGAGAAGTAAGCAGTTTGATAAAATAATTCTATGAAGTTTGTGTTATTTCACGGATCTTACGGGAGTTCAGAGGGGAACTGGTTTCCATATCTTAAAAATCAGTTAGAGTTGATAAATCAGGACGTATTAGTTCCGCAATTTCCGATAGAAGATCATAAGGAAATTTTGCATTTGGGTGAAAAAAAAGCAAAAGCCATTAAACAAAATCTTAAAAACTGGCTTAATTACTTTAAAAAAAATCTGCTTAATAAATTAAAAGGTAAAAAAGACTTGGTATTTGTCGGACATTCTCTGGCGCCTGTTTTTATCCTACACTTAGTTGATAATTTTAATCTCAAACTGGATTGCGTTGTCTTTGTTTCACCTTTCTTGCAACTGCCAAAAGATTTATGGGATTTTTACTTGGTAAATCAAACTTTTTATAAAACAGACTTTGATTTTGCCAAATTAAAGAAACTTATTCCTGTTTCTTATGTCGTCTACGGAAATGACGATCCTTACGTTGATAAAAAATATATTTTTGATTTCGCCGAAAGAATGGATAGTCAGACGATTGAGATTATGGGAGGAAAACATCTCAATTCCGAAGCAAAATTTTTGAGTTTTCCTTTGGTGTTTGAGTTGTGCAAGAGCAGACTTGAAACCAAGGAATATTTATAAGAAATATGTTGGGATACATTTTATTTGCTTTAATCATTCTCTGGCTTCTGGGAGCGGTGAGAATCCCTGCTTTTTCGCTGGTCAATTCACCTCTAATTTATCTAGGAAGAAAAGCTGTCGGTCTTTACGACATTTTGGTTCCCGTCCTCATAATTTGGCTGATACGGATTCTGCCAAGTCCCTTAAGAGAAATTGTTGCTTTCTTTCTTATAATTTGGCTGCTATCTTTTTTTGGTGTATTTTACTTGGGAGGATTGTATAATCTGCTTATATTAATTTTAATTTTAGGATTGTTGTTGCATCTTTTAGGCTGGTTTTATTGATCAGAACAGATATTAAAAAATGAAATTCGAGGCAGTAAAAATCAAAAAACCGGAAGAAATAAATTTTATTTTAGCCCAATCGCACTTCATCAAGACAGTTGAGGATGTCTATGAGGCTTTGGTTGAGGCGGTACCGGGTATAAAATTCGGCCTTGCCTTTTGCGAAGCTTCGGGTCCGCGAAAAATCAGGACTTCTGGGACGGACGAAGAGATGGTCAAGTTGGCTGTTGACAATGCCAGAAGAGTCGGCTGTGGCCACTCGCTTTTTGTCTTTCTCAAAAATACCTTTCCGGTCAATGTCTTAAACAGAATCAAAAATATTTCGGAAGTTGTCAACATTTTTTGCGCGACCGCCAACCCGACCGAAGTCGTCGTCGCCGAAACCAAACAGGGTAGGGGAATTCTGGGGGTGGTCGACGGAGGTTCACCTAAAGGGGTTGAGAAAAAAGAAGAAGTTAGAGAGAGAAAAGAGCTACTTCGCAAATTCGGTTACAAACTATAATTGATCCACTAGAAAATTAACCACCTTTTTATCACCGGCAAATATTTTGTATGTTTTATCAATAGAAAATTCTTCTTCACCTAGATCGTTTCCCTCATAGTCGACTGCGACGCCTCCCGCACCTTTGATCAAAGAAACCATAGTGCCGATTTCTTCTGGTCGCATTTGGTAAGCACCCATGGCAGCGGCGACGTCTGATAGAACATAAGTAAGGCTTGCAATATTTGAACCGTTCCAGCGAATGTGAACTTTTTGGGCAAGAGGAGCAAATGCATCATACGCCTTTTTGTAGTAAAGATCAAAATAGACAGGGGTGCTTTGGTTAATAAACCAACTTTTATTTAGGTTTACTTTTTTTCCATTTAAAGCCCGAGTTTGCTTTCCGTCAAAGATTACTCCTTGATTCGTCGTAACCTCCATCATACCTGAAACAACAACATCTTTTAATTTTGGAGATAATCCTTTATAGCAACAAATTAAAAGACCGTAAGGCAATAAATTTTTTCCCAGTTTATAATTTGTACTTCCGTCCAAAGGATCAAAGACTAAAAGGTATTTTGGATTTGGATGAAATCTTACCATCCCGATTTCTTCCGAAAAAATATCGGCGGGAATGCTGTTTAGTTTTATATATCCAATTACAGCATCTTCCAATTTTTTATCCATGGCTAGGGTTTTATCACCTTTGATATTGGTAGCTCCTGTTTCGTCTGCCAGAAGAGGGCTTTTTTTAACTTTTTTATTTGCAAGAACCAAAATATTTGTAACGTGTTTAATTAAAGATTTATCCATAATTAAAGAACTTAATCACCCAGCTTATAGCTTCTTTAATCCACTTCTTTCAATTTTTTCTTGAAATAATCCACGTAAGGAATGACGGTTGGATCTTGTTCATTTAGAGCTGATAAATACATTGTCATAAAACTTCCAAATCCCAGTAGTTCAAAAACTTGTTCAATTGCTGTACCGCCTCTGAGTTCATGCCAAATTGTATTAATTTTATTTTGTTCAACAACATCTTTGGTTACATGATATCTTTTTTTAATCTTCTCCGAATAAAATTTGGAAAAAAAGAATACAAACACCGCTAAATCCCGATGTATAGTTGGCAACTTTAGTCCTTCCATCATATGGTGATTTAGTTCCGGGATGACTCTGAAAGTTGAGATTTGCTTGGCGTTTTCATTGGTTTGGTTTTGAATGGCATTGCCAACTCCTGTTAAGAATTCAGAAACAATATAGTAAGGATATTTCTGAAATAAATTGATTGCCATTTGCTTGGCGGGATTTTGTTTAACTTGAACTTTAATTTTATTATTTGATAATAGTTGAGGTAGTTTTTCTATTACGGCCTCAACTTGATTTAAAGGAATATTTAATAGATTTAACCGAGAGAGTAACCCGATTACTCCACCGATAATATATCCAAATCCAATTCTGGGTTGGTTTGAAGGATTATATGCAGGAATGAATTTATAACAAGGATAATTATTTTTTTTACCAAAGTTTATAAGCTCTCCTCCTGTTGAAATACAGACGATCTTAGCATTTTTTTCCCTCGCTTTTTCTCCACAAATTAAAACTTCTTCTGTGGTTCCCGAATAGGAAGATAATATTACAAGAGAATTATTGTTTACATACTCGGGAAGAATATAATCATCATTAATTATAAAAGGGATTGAGATATTGGATTTGAATAGCTCTTTAACAACAAATGGGGTAAATCTGGAGCCGCCCATTGCGCATACTGTAATATTGTTAATCTTCGAATATGCTTGTGGAAATTTAACTTCAAATGATTCTTTAATAGATTGTTGTAGCTGTTGTGGAAAAGAGTTAATAGATTTAATAACTTTAATTCCGCCCAACAATTTTGAAATTTTTTCTTGCTTATCAAGATCAATCATTATAGTAATGATTATTTTAACATAGTATAATGCACATTGATGACCAGGAAAAAAGTATTTACTCTGTTGAGAGCGCTTCGGGTCAATCAATGGATCAAGAACCTGGTTGTTTATACAGCAATTATTTTTTCAGGCAAACTCTTTGATCCGAACCTCTTTATCCAATCGACAATCGCTTTTGCTATCTTTTGCCTCCTTTCCTCGACCTCCTATGTTCTCAATGACATCATCGATTATCAATATGATAAAAAGCACCCGGTTAAGCGATTCCGCCCGATTGCCGCAGGAAAAATTACTATACCCGAAGCTACTTTTATTGTTTTCCTATTGACACTGATCTCCTTGATAGCAGCGTTATTTTTTTCTCTGCCTTTTTTTTTCTTAAGCTTACTTTTTATCCTTTTACATTTTTTCTACTCGCTTTACCTCAAGCGTTATCCCGTCATAGATATCTTCAGCATTTCATTTTCTTTTATGATCAGGACCTTTGCGGGAGAAGTGGCGACAGGTTTTCATATCCCTATCTGGCTTCTATTGACGATATTTTTCATCTCGCTTTTTATGGGATCGGTCAAGCGGCATGCGGAATTGGTGTCTCACGGCAAAGAGGGGAGAGCCTCGCTATATCAGTATAACGAGCACTTTTTGGACTTTCTTACTTATACGTTTGCCGCAGCTACTCTGATTGCTTACTCCACTTATACTTATGGTGAGGTTGTTCCCCAAGTTCCTACCTTTATCTCGAAGTTTCTCGCCGAGGCGTTTCCACTGATGCGGATTGCCAGCAGAAAGTGGATGATGGTGACAATTCCTTTAGTTGCCTATGGCATCTCACGCTATGCCCAGCTTTTATTCGAAAAATATGAGGGGGAGAGGCCGGAGAAGGTCATCACGACAGACAGACCCCTAGTTTTCACTATTTTTTTGTGGGGGCTGATTGTGATTGCAATTATTTATGTCTTTTAACATAAGAGATCTCCGCGGATTTAAATACTTTGATGACTTAAGGTTTGCAACCGAGTTGCTCACTATATAACTGTCTAATCCGCTTTTTCGCTCTGACGAATCGTAAATCGGAGTAAAACGGGCATAATAGCTGATTGCCCCGGATATATTAAACAGCGGAATCCGTCAGATATCTATGGCAACCGTGTTTATAAAGGAAATAAGCGGTTGAAATTTAGTAAAACGTGATAGATAATAAAGCCGATAGATATTAATCGATAGGATGAGAACTTCAAGCAAGGGAGACGGACAGGCGGACAAAAGCCCAAAAAAACAAGCGGTGATGCTGGCTATCGAGCAGATCCAGAAGCAATTCGGTAAGGGATCGATCATGCGCTGGGGTGAAGGACCGGCGACATCAGTTGCGGTCCTTAAAACCGGGATTTTACCTTTGGATATCGCGCTGGGTGTGGGAGGAATCCCAAAAGGAAGGATCGTTGAGATTTTCGGCCCGGAGGCATCGGGCAAAACCACGGTTTGTCTTTCGCTGATTGCCGAGACGCAAAGGTCCGGCGGAATCGCCGCTTTTATAGACGCTGAACATGCGCTTGATCCGGCTTGGGCGAGGCTTTTAGGAGTAAACCTGGACGATCTTTTGGTCTCCCAGCCCGATACGGGTGAACAAGCCCTCGAGATAGCAGAACAGCTTATCAGGTCAGGAGGAGTCGATCTGGTGGTGGTTGATTCGGTGGCGGCGCTCGTCCCCCGCTCGGAGATCGAAGGTGAGATGGGTGAGGCGCAAATGGGTCTTCAAGCCAGACTGATGTCACAGGCTTTGCGGAAACTAACAGGAGTTGTCTCAAAATCCAAAACCACCATAGTTTTTACCAACCAGATCAGGCTGAAGATCGGGATAATGTTTGGCAATCCCGAGACCACTCCCGGAGGGCTGGCTCTCAAATTTTACTGTTCGGTACGCATGGATGTGCGAAAAATCGAAACTTTGAAAAAGAATAACCAAGTTTACGGCGCCCGGATCAGAGTCAAAATCGTCAAAAACAAAGTCGCACCGCCCTTCAAAGACGCAGAGATGGTGATTACGGCCGACGGGATAGATAAGGACGAAGCCTTGATAGACGTAGCGGTCAACGCCAATATCCTTAGTAAAAACGGTGCTTTTCTTAAATACGGTGATAAAATGCTTGGTCAGGGCAAGGAACAGGTTAAGCAGCTTTTCGCCGAAGACCACAAGCTTCGCCAGCACATCGCCAAAGAGGTGATGGAGAAACTATTGTCTAAAAAATAAAATTTCTAATTAACCTAATTACTCTAATTGATCTAATGTTTTAGATATTGGAAATTGGGATTTGATTAGAAATTAGATCTTAGAAATTGGAAATTTGGTCAAATGTCTTCAAATGATGATCTTCAAGAGTTATTCAACAAAGCCTACTTTTATTTAAAATTCCGTCCCCGTACGAAAAAGGAAATGCAGAAGTATTTGTATAAAAAAATCCAAAAGAGACACTTCTCCCGTATCGACGCGGATAAGGTAATTGCAGACCTTGAGGAACAAGGATTAATCGATGACCAAGCTTTTGTCGAATGGTTTGTCGAGCAGCGAGCAAGAGGTAAACCAAAAGGGGGGTTTGTTTTAAAAGGAGAGCTTCTGCGTTTAGGTATCTCGAAAGAATTGATAGATAAATATTTACAAAATAATCCATTGGATGAGGAAAAATTAGCTTTTCAAGCACTCAAATCCAAATGGCACCTTTTTAAGCATCTACCCAAAAAAGAACGTTTTGAAAAATCCGCCGCCTTTCTCTTTCGCCGCGGTTTTTCCTTCGATACAATTCGCAGCGCAATCAGAAAAATGGAAGAAACAGAATTGGACTATTGAGTAAATGATTTAATTAATATTTTCTATATTTATTCCACCTTCGCGAAATACCCTTATCGTCCCCCTTACGCTAAAGTCCTTCGGAGGTATAAATTAGATAAGGGATCAAAGCGAAGAAGTTTTTCGCTTCGGCGGATTTCAACTCCCGGCGAAGCGTAGTCAAAGATTCCCTGATTGTAAGATCAGGGAGTTTCAACATGTTTACCAATATCGATAAGAAGTGCGGTATTTTCATTTTTCCAGATAAAGAAAATACGATTCGGATCTAGCCGAATAGCATTGTTTTTATTGACATCGGGAAAATTCTGGAAGTTTGTGCTTCGTTACTACACCAGCGCCAGCAGCTGAGTATCCGATTGCAGAAAATTAGTGAAAAAAGTAAAATTAAAGTATAAAAAATATTAGAATTTCTTGACGCCATACCGGAGGATAACCTATCAAAATGCAGAACAAGCAATGCAGAAGGAATTGGAGGTTTTATCATAAAGACTTGGGAAACAAAAGTCGCGATTCGTTTACAATCATATGAGACAATTATTAGATGTTCTATTACTGATGACGAACAGACCCCATTTCTACTGGGAAGAGATGATATATTACCGGAAAAATTTTCCTTGGATTTTAATAGGCGTAAAAGGAAAATTATATTTAATATTGCAGAATTTGAAGAAAAGTAGTAAAATTGGAGAATTAGCAATTAACGCTTGCTGAAGACTTTTATTGTAATTACCAATTTTTGCATGATTACTTCAGAGTTAAAGTTAGAATTAATATCTTTTGATTTCCGCAGATTTATAGCGGATTACCACATGTGCGGTGAGTCTGCAAAGATAGTTAAGTAATCAACACAAATTCAGAAAAGGTCTTCGACAAGCTTCATAAAATTAATATGGTAGATTTAAAAAACTTGATTCGTTCGATCCTGCGTGAAGAGCTACAGGGAGTTAAACAGGAAAATCCCAAAGATGATTCAAACCCGAAACAGCAGGCTAAAGAAATTATATTTAAAGCCAATGAAGAAGCTCTTAAGATCAAACAGGAGGTAGAGCGTCAAGCCAGAAAGACAACCGAGGAGAGTCTGGCAATTGAGAAACGCTTAATGAGCAGGGAACAACAGTTGGAAGAAAAGGAAAAACAGATAAATCAGACCAAAGAGTTAATCATAAAAGAGCGAGAGTCGCTGGAGCAGATTAAAAAAGACTATGAGGATAAGCGCGAAGCGATCTTGGAGAAACTTGAAAAGGTAGCCGCTATGAGCAAAGACCAGGCGCGAACGCTTCTGATTTCCGGATGGGAAGAGAAGCTAAAGGCGGATATTGCCAAGCGGATCAAGCAGTCGGAAGAGGAGATAAAAGAAAAAGTGGATGAAAAAGCCAAGGCCCTATTGATTGATGCCATGCGTTACGGCGCCACCGACTATGTTGCCGAGTACACTTTATCGGTTATAGATCTTCCCAACGAAGATTTTAAAGGCAGAATCATCGGCAAAGACGGACGAAATATCAGGGCGTTTGAGTTGGCGTCTGGGGTGGACGTTGATTTGGAGGAGGAAGGGACAATCAAACTTTCCTCCTTTGACGCCATAAAAAGGGAAGTGGCCAAGCTGTCATTGGACAGATTAATAAAGGACGGCAGAATCCAGCCAGAACGGATAGAAGAGATTGTCAAAAAAACCAGAGAAGAGGTAGAGAAGATCATCTTTAAGGCGGGTGAAGATTTGGCGCACAAAGTAGGCGTATTTAATTTACCCCGGGAAATTGTCCAGCTTTTGGGTAAATTCAAATACCGTTATTCCTACGGTCAGAACATGATTCTTCACACGCTTGAGGAAACGCGCATAGGTATTGCCTTGGCACATGAACTAAAGGCGGATATCAACGTGGTAAAACTTGGCTGTCTTTTACACGATATCGGAAAAGTGATTACCGACAAAGAAGGGTCGCATGTCGAGCTGGGAGTAGAACTCTTGAAAAAATATCGCTTTCCCCAAAAGATTATCGACTGTGTCGCTGCGCATCATGAGGATATTCCTTTTCCTTCGATTGAGGCCGTGATTGTCTATATTTCAGACGCAGTTTCCGGTGGCCGACCCGGCGCAAGGCATGAAGACTTTGAACAATACTTGAAGCGGATCAAGACCATTGAAGACGCGGCCAAGTCAAAAAAAGGAGTAAGAGAGGCCTACGCCTTGCAAGCCGGAAGAGAGTTGCGAGTCATAGTTAAGGCAGACGAGGTGACGGATGATGAGGTAGTTATAATGGCCGAGAAGATTAAAGAGGAGTTGGAAAAGAAGTTCGACGTCTTTCCGGGGCAAATTAAAGTTACAGTCATCCGCGAATATCGAGCCGAAGCAACTACGAAGATATAACTTAAGATATTCGATAATAGATATTGGTTATTGGGTATGAATAAATAAAATTAATTTGATAACCAATATCCAATAACAAATAACTGCATAGTAGCGGATTCTTAGTTAATTTTACCCCTTTTTCATATAAATTCTTATTTTTACTGTAATAAAGCTCCAATCTGACCCAGATTGTTATAATAAGATATTTTAAATATAGATTGACAAGACAGGCAAAACTTTCTATGATGTTTGCGATTGATTGAAAAATCAATCTAAAATCATTATAAGTTTTGTCCAACGATGGGGGGTGTTTTTGAATGACAAAAGCAGATTTAGTCGCTCAGGTTGCTAAAAAAGCAGGTCTGACGGCCAAAGCAGCCAAGGACGCAGTCTCGACAGTTTTTGGCGCAATCTCCGACGCACTAAAAAGAGGCGAAAAGGTTGTCGTGACAGGATTCGGCACTTTTATGGTGAGAAGAAGGGCAGCTAGAAAAGGAAGAAATCCACAAACCGGAGCCGAAATCCAAATCCCTGCTACCAAAACTCCTGGTTTTACAGCAGGTAAGAGTCTTAAGAGGCTCGTCAAATAAATATGAGACGTAGACAGCCCCGCCATCGGCGGGGTTGTTCCTATGGTCACAGTTTAGTATAATTTAATAATGATAAAAAAACTCATACTGGTGTTTACTTTTTTTCTTCTATTTTTTCTGTTTACGCCCACTTTAATTTTTTTAGATTCGCAGGAAGTTAATCTAAGCCAGGATAAGATAGAGTACAACCTTCCCTATCCGGGCATTCTTCCAGACCACCCCCTATTTTTTTTAAAAAAAATCAGAGATAAATTGCTTGAATTGGTGACCAGAGACAGTCATAAAAAAGCAGAGTTATATCTATTGTTTTCCGATAAGCGGTCAGCCATGGCAACGGCCTTGGCTAAAAGCGGCAAGGATAAATATGCGCTTACGGCTTTTAGGGAAGGCGAACAATACTTCCTGAAAATTCCCTCCCTGCTTGAAACAGCAAAGGAACAAGGAATATCCCCGTCGTCTGATTTTATCCTTCGGCTTAAATTAAGCAATGAAAAACACAAAGAGATTGGCAACACTTTATTAAAAGACCTGCCTCAAGGACAAAGTGAAGGCTTAAATGAATCACTGGAGCTGAATCAAGAAATCAAAGATAAACTGGAAAAGTTATAGAAAAGCAATAACTACTCCCATTAATAAAAAATTCTGCTGCAGGGTAAACCAGTAATGGTCAAAAAAGCCGGTCAGTAAAACCGCGAAAAAAATATAAGGGTAACTTCTTACAAGTATTTTTAACTCCTTAAAAAAGAGCAGGAGCAAACCTACAAATGCGATTGGGCCGATTTCCGCAATCAGTAAAAGAAAGATATTATGCACCGGCTGATATAAAAAATCACTAAACTTTTGCGGAAACTGCTGTTGAGCGATTAAATAATTTCCCAAACCCACTCCCAAAATTGGCCGTTGAGAGATGATTGTCAGCGAATTTTTTGCTAGTTCAACTCTTTTATGAAGGGAAAGAGGGTCGCTGGTTGTCTGTAAAAAAAGGGTAGAAATAAACAATAGCACAAAAATTCTGGCAAAAAGGCAAAAGCGGCAAAGTTTTTTTAGCTGGCTTTTCCAAAGAAAGACGAAGTTTAATAAAAGATAAGCAACAATGGTGATTTTGGAAAAAGAGAGGAAGATTAAAAGGCTTGAGATAAAAAGTAGAACAGTTGAAACCAGTTTAAATCGGTTGAAACCGGTTGAAATCCGGCTGAATCGGGTAAGAATAAAAAAATATATTAGAAGGTAAAATCCGGCTAGAGAATTAGGGTGGGAAAAAGTCCCGTAAGGACGCAGGAACTCCATTCCCCGCAGGGAAGCTTTGGCAATACCGGGAAGCGACAGGTTCAAAGGCCGCTCACCAAAAAAATAAAATACTCCCTGAAGGGATTGTTTGTTGACAAACTGAAAAAGAGATAGGGACATCTCAAACAGGGCTCCAAGCAATAAAGCAAAACGCAGTGCCCGGCCGGATATAGCAGTTTTCTTTAAAACGGCAAAAACGGCTATCACCTCAACAAACTTGATATATCTATATAAAGAGATTGGTAGAGATCGGGCGACTGGGAGATTGAGAGATAAAAGTAAAAGCACGATAAGTACCTTTCTTTGCTTAAAGAAGTTAAATACAGTCTTTAGATTCAGGAGGATTAAACCAGCGGCTAAAATATCGGTTAGGTACAAGGTGGGCGCCAGATAATCTACCCGGACGCCTGAAAGATAAGAAAAGGCAAAGAAAAAATGTTTTCCCAGCTGGGTAGGCAGAAGGAGGATAAATAAGAATAGTAAAAATTTTTTAGCCGTCGTTCCGGCTCCCGAACTTTGTCTGCCAGAATGACGAAGGGAATTAGAATAAACTCGGTTGATTTTCAGATTTTTTTTCTTCACTATCTGTTTTTTCATCTTTACCAATTAATTTTACGACTCCAAAAACTCCGTCGTAGCCCGGGTCAACATGCACCCTGCGGTCGCGGATAATCTGAACCGCTTTTTTTAATTGCGAGCCGGCCGCAGTCTCAATCTCTGCATAAGTTTTTTTCAAAAGAATTTCAAATTCGGTAGCAAAAGCGGAGGTAAGCTGCTCATACTGTCTAAAGGCTCTGATTGGGGAGCCATTGTTTATTTCAACCAAGACTTCCTGTAGCGGAATCAAGGAAACAAATGGGACTCTCTTTTTGTTTTTATCGTAGACGAAAGTCACTCCCAGGCCGTTTTTAAGATATAAAAGATCGTCTTGACCCAGCGTTTTATATGACAAATCCATGACGCGATTCTCAACTCCGATGGTCAGCGGCTGACGGCAGACCGGGCAGATTCCCCCTTTTTCCTTAACTTGTCTGGGGCTGTATCTGATATTGCAGGCGCGATGGCCAGACCAGTGGTATTTTCCCTCTTCCGGGAAGAACTCGATAGTATAACCGATCTTTAATTTTGAATTTGATATTTGTTTAATTGCGTCTGTTATATCTTGGTAGGAAAAATTGTTGATTGTTGACTGTTGATGGTTGACTGTTGTGAAAACCGTTGCTTCTCTTCCCAGTTTTGGTCCGGAGTGGGCGTCGGAGGAGGAGATGATCGATCTGGTCTCAAGTTCCTTGATCTGCCAGTTCATGATCGGGTCTGAACTTAAACCAGTCTCAATCGCATAGATATTATTTGAGAGATTTCCAAAACATTCCTCAATTGAATCGAATCCTGATTTGGAGCCGTACAACGAGAACCAAGGAGTCCAGACGTGTGCCGGCACGAACAAAACATTTTTATCTATGGTCAAAACCATCTCCAAAAGATCCTTGGACGGGATACCTACAATCGGCCTGCCGTCTGACATCAGATTGGCGCCCCGGCCCCGCATTTCTTTGATGATTTTTTCACAGGTGGCGATTGACGGCGAAAAGATCAAATTATGGACACGGCGAACTTTTCCACCCTGGCTGTAGATGCTGGAGATCTCGGTGGAGAGCAAAAAGCGAACATCGCTTGAGACCGGTAAATCGGTCTTATCCTCATTCAGCGAAAATATACCGGGAGATACTTCTTTTAATTTTGCTTTTATTTCCCTAAACCACAAGGGATGTGTCCAGTCGCCGGTGGCAACAAGATTTATCCCTTTTTTAGAGGACCAGCGGGCGATCTCGTCAAGGTCCATCTTGTGTGAGACGGCGCGGGAGTGCTTGGAGTGAAGCTGAAGATCGGCTATTATCTGCATGGAGTTATTGTAGCAAAAGATAGAAAAATAGAAAAACATTAAAGAGAGAAATTCCGAAAGTAACTTGCGGGTAATAAAGCAGTCCGGTGAAAATACCCAGCTTAGGCACAGGCCAGCTATGGTAAAGATTGAGTAAACTTATTGAAGATAAGGCCACAAACCATTTGATTAACTTTTTATTCTTTATGCTGGCCAGAAGCAAAAAAGGGAGAGGTAAGATCGAGTATCTTTCGTGCATCTTGGTAAGGAATAAAAACGAGGCAAAAGCGACAAGAAATGACGCGAAGAAAAAATATCGGGAAGCGTTGCGGCGAAATATTCTAAATAAAATCGAAACAGTAAATAATCCTGTAATAAAATATCCCCAATACCTATAGGAGATACTAAGTAAAAATGGCACAGTATCCTTGATTCCCTCAAAACCATGCAGTAATACCCAGAGATTGAAGGCGCCATTGGTGACATAGGGCAGACTCTGGGCTGCCATAATTTTTTGAGAAAAAATTTCAAAAGGCAACCATGGACTAGCGAAATTATTTAGAAAAGGAATAAATGATAAATAAAAAATAAAAAAACCAAGAAGAGCAGCTTTGATAAAGTTGATTAATCTAAATTTTTTAATAAAAAATAAAATATAAACAGGAAGAAAAACAAAAGCAGTCGGTTTTGTCAGAATTCCCAAAACGAAAAATACACCGCTTAATAAATATTTTTCGGAAAACATTATTAGATAAATTGAGACTAAAACAAAAAAAATCGGAATTGCATCAATTTGACCCCACATGGCGCTATTAAAGAAAAAAGCCGGATTAAATAATATAAATGCAGTTATCAGTTTATTAGTCAACCGGTGGCCGGTTGTTTTTTTCGCAAACAGATAACATATCCAAGCAATTCCCAGATCGGCAAAGACTGCCGGCAACTTCAGCGTTGCGGCCAGAAACGACCGGCTTTGGATAAAGAAAATTAATTTGGAAGGGAATAGCGGAATGCTAATATTGATAATCCAGGCGATTTTTTCGATTAGTGTATGTAGCGGGTAAAAAAGATAAAAAAGAAACAGTGAAAGAGGAGGATAATTAGGATATAAAGTCGCATATACTTCGGAGGATTGTATCTCGTAAAATCCGGCAAATCCCCGCTGCCAGAGGTCTTTTGCCCAGACAATATGATTGTTGAGATCCCAACTGAAGTCGTAAAAAAGCAGTGATAGCCGAAATAGCAGTCCTAAAAGAAAATACGTCAGGAGGTGATTTTTTTTGAAAAACTTATTCATAAAATCGTATACTTGAGTTATAGATTTGTTAAATAGGGATATTATCCAAATCTCCAGAGTAAGGTATTAATTACCAGCCAAATAAATATTCCCAAAAAAAGACATAATGCCCCGATAATAATCGGTCGGGGAAAATAACGTCCCATCACCTGCTGGGCCGGGCCGCCGAAGTTATTTCGGTTAAGATAAGCGAGAGCCGTGACGCAGAGGATAAGAAAAAGAATTTGAAAAGGCAACCGATCCATAATTAGTTAAGTATAACAAGGGTTAATTTTTATTAAAAGATTTTGTTAAAATTTGGGTATTTTGAACGAGCTAATTACTTCAACTAATGAGCAAAACACCTCAAATTTGGTAGTGTGTAATAATGCGCCTGAAGTTTCCCGGTTAATTTCTGAAATTCGATTAGATAGAAAAGGAGGTCAACCACTGAGAGACCGATTATATCATCTAGGTCAAATTATGGGTAATTGCTGGCAAAATTATAATCCACTTATGGATAATGGAATTATTGTTGGCATACCGAGAAGCGGGATACCGATGAGTAAAGGATTAAGTAGTTTATTACCTAGTTACCCATATTATTTAGTGAATAACGTGAATGGTTGGGAAAGCAATGAAGAGCCTGATTGTATTTTAATCGTTGACTCTGTCATTGTTACGGGAGAAACAATGTCTGAGGCGGTGAAAAAACTAGCCAACGGTCAAAAAAAAAGTGATTTATTCATTTTTTCGGCAGTTGCGTCAGAGAGCGGAATAAGAAGACTACTATGGTTCTATCCAAATTTAAAAATCTATGTAGGAGAGCGGGCAGAAATAATTTATCGTTTCGATCATTATCGTAGGCGACAGGTTGCAACGCTTGAAGGTTTTGGAAATATAGGAAGTCTAATTAGTAAAGATTAGAGCAAGAAATGATAAAATATAATTAGCATGATTGATCAAACTTCTCCTTTTTCTGAAAATGTAAGACAGCCCGCTTTAGGAGTGATTTTTATTATCTTTTTAGTTGGAGCAATGGTTGGGTTTCAACTGGGAAGGTGGTCAAATAACTATGAACGATCTTCTAAAATAACTCCGACCGGTATAGCGTGTTCGTTGGATGCTAAACTTTGCCCGGACGGATCCGGCGTGGGAAGAATTCCGCCCAACTGCGAGTTTGCACCTTGCCCGGAGAATATATCGCTTCCTCCTTTACCGGACGCGACTGATCCGGCTAAAGGCGGATGCACGATTGGCGGATGCAGCGGGGAGCTATGCTATGATTCGGCGGAAGGTGAAAAGATGTCACCCTGCGTTTACAAAGAAGAATATAGTTGTTTACCTTTATCAAGCTGCGAACGGAAAAGCAGCGGTGAATGTGGCTGGACTCAAACTCCGGAGTATTTAAGATGCCTCAACTCTGTGGATAAAAATCTATAAGAGTAAATTTTTTTTAAAAAAAATACGGTTTAGGTAAATTTATAAAAAAACAACCCATAATCAAATATGGGTTGTTTATATGACAATAGTCTTTTTACTATTAGTCATTTGTTAACTGCAGAGTTCACGCATCTCTTCTTGAAAATCCTGTACGCTGTCTGCCGGTCCGCCATCGCCATAATTAGGATGTTTTGCCTCAGAGGCATTTTGCAGCCCTCCGTGCCCTTTGGCATTAAGGGAAGCAAGCTTTCCGTGACAATTGGGTGAAGTTGTATCAACTTGATTTGGATTATCTGCAAATGCCGGAACCGCGCTTGCCAAAATTGAAGCAGCTAAAGCTCCTGTAATTAAAGCTCTTTTAATATTAATCATCTATTCTCACCCGCTTTCTAAAATTAACTTGTAAAAAGAAAAGGGAAATTTTAATCACATTTTGTAATTTATATCACAAAAATATAATAGCCCTTTTTAATATCCGTGTCAAGTCTTCAGGTTAAATTTGTTACAATTCTTTAATGAAAATAGTTAATCGGAAATATAGAAGGGACTTTCAAGAAGTCGAGAAATACGAGGTCGGTATCACTTTGACCGGAGCCGAAGTTAAGTCGGTGCGGGCAGGACGGATCAAGCTTGAGGACAGTTTTGTCAAAATTTTGGGATCGGAAGTCTATTTGGTTAACGCACTAATTCAAATTTATGAGTATGCCAGGCCTCAGGGATATGATGCGCGAAGAACCCGAAAACTACTGCTTCACAAGCGGGAAATCATCAGGCTGAAGACCAAGTTGGCGGCAGCAGGCGGATTGACAATCGTGCCTGTCGCATGCTATAATAAGGGCGGTTTGGTGAAACTTGAGATAGCTTTGGCCAAGGGAAGGAAGGGACTTGAAAAAAAGAGATTGGAGAGAGCGAAGGATATTAAGAGAGAGGAGGAGAGAGAAGCAAAGGAATATTTAAAATCCTGATTTTAAATATTCCTGCAGTCGCGTTAGACGCGACAAAAGAGTACCTTAAAAACTAAATATTAAATCCTAAACTCTAAATCCTAAACAAATTCAAATATTTAATTTTCAAATTTTTTAAACTTTTTGATTGTTCGTCATTTGAATTCTGATAATCGTTTAGAATTTAGAAATTAGAGATTCGAATTTTCCGCAAAGCGGAATTGGGGATGAAGGGAATCGACGGAATGCATGCACTTTTAAAAATGGGTAGGGCGGATCTATCCGTCAAATAGAAAAACTTTAATTGCTGACGAAATGGAAGCGATTGAAGCTTTTTACGGTAGGCAAATGACTTTTGCGCAAGCAAGAGTTCCAGCTTACTACAACTAAGCTTCCTCTGATTAAGTTTTCCTTGGTTCAACTTAACTTTAGAGATAAACCAATCAAGGTGAGATGAAATCCGTGTTTTACGATTGACGGATGATTCAAAGATATATCAATCGTGATCCATTTGTCATTTGTATATTTGGAATTTGGATTTTGAATTAAATATACTATCTCTACCTAAACCTTTTTAAAATGGCCCTTCCGGACCCGGGTTCAACTCCCGGCATCTCCACACTTCGTCCCGACAAAAATCGTCGTGGCTTCGCGTGGCAAGCCACATCGTAGCTTTTTGACTATTTCAATAAAGCGAAGAGTGGTAAACCACACTAAAGTTGTAAGCGTTTAATTACAAGATAAGAAGTGTGTCCTTACCGAAGCTCGAAGAGCGAAGGGGACTGTTTATTATAATTAATTTGCGTACTACGTTTATATTCTTCAACTTTCTGATCAAACATTTTATGTAGGTTCTTCTTCTGATTTAAAAACTCGAATTAAAACTCACAATAAAGGGTCGATCTCATCAACAAAAAACTTCAGACTAGTAAAATTAGTTTATTATTCTGCTTTTGTAACTCAAAAGAAAGCAACTGATTTTGAAAATTATCTTAAATCTTCCTCAGGACTAGCTTTCAGAAACAAACAGTTGATTTAAAAAATTTATCCCACTTCGCTTTTAAGTTCCGTTTGGGACAGGTAAACTTCGTCCTTCGACTTCGTTTACACTGAGCCCACCGAAGTGCCACTGTCCACAAGTGACAGCTTAGCTGTCTTAACAGTTTAATGCAATTTTATTACACAGACTACTTATATATCTCTCTGCGATGGCCGATTCGAAGAATAATTATTTTATTACCATCAAGATCAAAAACAACCCTGAAGTTGCCAATTCGCCATCTATATGTACCGATAATTGGATTAACCAACCTTTTAGCTTTGACGATCGGATTTAGAGAGAGCGCTTCGATTTTTTTCTTTATTCTTTTTTTCGTTACCGTATCAAGTTTTTTAATATCGTTGAAGGCTGACTTGGTATAAAGAGGCTTGTAAGACATGAATTATATTTCTCCGAAAACCTCAGCGTGTGAAAAAAAATCACCTTTTTTGTATTCTTCTCTGGCTTTCTTAATACTTTTGACATACTTTTTATTGACGAGAGCCATTAGGTCTTCGAATAAGTCAATATTAACAAGAGCGGAAGTAACTTTACCTTTTTTTGCCACTAAAAGATAATCTTTTTTTTCGGTTACTTCTTTTAACGAATCAGACAGGTTATTTCTAAGAACAGTACTTGTAATTATATTCATAACAAAATTATTGTACATGTTAAATGTACATAAGTCAAGCAAACTATAGCAATTTTGATTCTCAATTTAATATATTCTATTTGGAACTTACAAAAAAGTTATAAACTTCGTTCGCTTCCATGATTTGACATTGTAGCACATTGTGCTACAATATATTTAATGTCATGATTAAAGTTCGCGGTCTTATCTGGGATGACTGGAATAAAAAACATTTAGCTAATCATTCTGTTACTCCAGAAGAGGTAGAAGAAGTCTGTCATAGTAAGTTTCGAGCAGTTACAAGTTACCGAGGAAGGATACAACTTATGGGAAAAACGAAAAAAGGAAGAGGGTTAATTATTATCCTTTCACCGGAAGGTAGAGATTTAAAACCGTATGGAAATGACATTTATTATGTTATTACCGCATTTGAGGAGGTGCAAGAATTATGAAAAAACCAAATAAATCAATATTTACAAACAGAGAAAAGGAGGCAAAATTTTGGGAGAAAAACTATAAAGAAACCTGGGAAAAAGGGAAGTCAACAGGTATTGAATTTGCCAAAAATTTGTCCGCAACCATTAATATTCGATTAGAGCCTGAAGTTCTTGATAAAATTAAGGGTGAGGCTCATAAAAAAGGACTTGGTCCGACACAACTTATCAGAATGTGGATTATGGAAAAAGTCCATCAATCTCATACCGGAATTTAACATTCGCCGTAATCAAGTCCCTGAAAAAGTTATAAACTTCGTTCGCTGTGCTCCACAAATTGAATTCAAGCCGCTTAAACGCTAAAATTAGTGTTAATGAATTTCAAGAAATACCTCGTCTTACTTTTTATCTTCATTTTATTAAGTTTTGCACTCTATGGAAATTCAATAAACGGCGATTTCGTCCATGACGATTTTTTCTTCGCAAATCGCCTAGAATTAAAAAATCCAAACTACGTTTTTCAGATTTGGAATGAACCTTATTTACCTCATAATAATTCTGCTGGTCTCTTCCGTCCATTAACTTTATTTTCTTTTATTCTTAACTTTGTTCTTTTCGGTTCATCTACAAAAAGTTTTCATATAACTAATATTGTCTTGAATGGATTAATTAGTTTTTTGGTTTTTCTTGTTTGTTACAAATTATTCAAAAGATTATCTCTCTCTTTATTCATTGCCTTACTTTTTGCATTTTTACCAATTCATAGTGAAGCTATTTCTTCAATAAAAGGTCGCGAAGAACTGCTATCTGCTTTTTTCGGATTACTTTCTTGGCTTTTCTTTATTAAGATAACAGAAAATAGCAAAATAATAAAATATTTCCAAATTATCTTAAGTGCTTTCCTTTATCTTTTGGCAGTTTTGACAAAAGAGCTAATTTTATTTTTACCAGCAATATTTCTTGTTGACTTATTCTTTAAAAAATCTAAAAGTAAAACTATGTTAATTAAGATTGCTTCGATATATGCAGTTACTTTAGTTCTATACTTTTTTTGGCGTTATACTGTGCTTGGTGAATATGCTTTTGGAAAAGACAACCTTTATTTTGCGGTAAACCCTTTAGCATATACTGATTTTTGGACACGTTTCCTTACAGCTTTTAAAATTGCGTTCATTTATATAGGGAAAACTTATATACCATGGAATCTTTCTGCATCATATCACTATAATCAATTACCTTTAGTTACTAATTTATTTACTTCATGGCAAGCCATTTTTGGTTTTACCCTATTATTATTGCTTGTTTTTGTCGCTTTTTCTATAAGATGGAGAAACTCGCCGATACAAATTGGTTCTCTTACTTTTATTATCACTTTTTTTATTTTTTCCAAGTTTTTATTCAAAGGTGGAGATTTACTTGCGGAAAGGTGGATGTATTTCCCTTCTATTGGTTTAAGCATTATAGGAGGTTTTTTATTTGACAAATTGTTTAAGAAAAATAAACTGTTGGGATCTGTAATCTTTACAAGCGTCCTAATGACTTATTCATGGATTTTGATTCCTCGAAATTTAGTCTGGCGTTCATCCGAGAGTCTGTATAAAAGTATGATTAAATCAGCGCCAAAAAGCGTGATGGGTCACTGGGGACTGGCAGATTATTATTTTGGGAAAAATCAGATGAGCCAGGCTAAAAAAGAAGCAGAAATAGCTTACTCTATTGATAAGGATTATCCTCCTCTTTTAAATATAGTTGGTCAAATTGCTTATAAAGAAGGGAATTACAAATTGGCTAAAGCAGCTTTCTATAGAGCAACTATTGTCGCTCCAACTATAGGTGAAGGCTTTAGAAATGCTGCTATGGTTTACTATAGACTTGGCGAATATGAAAATGCAAAAAGGGCTCTTAAACGTCTGGTTTACAAAAAATCAAAATCTAGAGATTCCGATATTATTGATTATGCTTTAGTCTTGGCAAAACTTGGTAAACATAAAGAAAGTTTATCGGTGATTATCAGTAACTTTGGTCAAGAGCCAATTCACTCTAAAGCAAGGTTGGTCTTGGCAATCAATTATTTCAAAACAGGAAATATTAAGGAGGCACAAAAATTTTTTGATTGGAATAATAATCTCTTAGAAAAAGAAAAACTGAAACTGCTTGATGAGTTTTAATGATCAAATCAACTATACTAAGGACTTAGATGACCTTCGCAGGTATTTCCATTGTTGTCAGAGTTAGTTCCATCAGGGCATGTTGTGTTTGACCAAATAACTCCAGTTAAGTCCGTACCCTGATCAAACTCTGCAGACTTTAAATTAGCATTAGTGAAGTTGGCATTTTGTAAATTAGTGTCAGAATGAAAACCTGTCAATCGTAAATCTGCGCCCGTGAAGTTAGCGCCGGATGCATTTACATTAACCATATCAGAAGAAGCAACCTTGGCACTAGAGAAATTTGATCCGCTAATATCCATATCGTTAAATTCAGAACGCCACAAAACTGCATTTATATAATTTCCCTGGGTTATTTCTGTATGAAATTCTTGATAGAGATCACACTTAGTACATATAAATGGGAGAGGAACTCCGCCTCCGCCCGGAGGAGCCGAAGGTGGACCTCCTTGGTGAGCTTGAACTAACAGCGGCATAGTAATTAAAAGTGTAAGTAGTATTCCTCCAACAAACGATACAAATATATAAATATTCTTTTTAATAATTTACCTTAGTGGTTTAATTCCTCGCAGCTTGCTGCGAAATGTTTGTCATCCCCGCGCAGGCGGGGATCCGGTCTGGATTCCCTCCTTCGAGGGAATGACATAAAGATACCCCGCAGCTCTGCTGCGGGGTAGTTCATTGGTAGTGATGTGGCAGATGCCGCGGGGAACGTTCACATAGCTGGTACAGCTGACGTCGGATCGGGCGGAGAAGAAGTAGGCGAGTATAAAATTTGGCTCGTTCTGTCGAGCGATATTAATGGAGGGAGTCTAACTGGCTGGCATCCAGGCGCCTATCTATTCGAGCACAACTTGATTCTACAATTATGACTTTTGACCGCTTTGGTGACAGACTACCCCAATCTGTAGAGTAATATGCCGTCGGTAATTTCGACAAGCGAGGGGGTAGTTAAGAGTTAGAGGCAGTCTACCATTGATTGTGGTTTTAACAACCCATCGCTTAAATAACGGTGGGTTGTTTTTTTGGCGAACTTTCACGTCTGAAAGTGCTGTTTCTTTCATGTCAACATGCTCCGTAAAAATACCTTAATGATATAATTTCGCTTTCTGAAAAAGGGCTTTCTTATTTCCCAAATAACATCAGGCTTATCCGGGCATTAGTTATACTCAACTTCCAGAACAACGATAAAGAAAAGGCATTGGAATTTACACAGTTTTTTTATACCTGCTTTCTCCAACGGAAGAAAATAAAAAGATTGTTGACACTATTTTACAGCTACAATAATCTTGACTGATTAATGAAATAAATCGAAAAATTCTTGACATATTGTCATATATATGCTAATATTTAAACATATGCAACTTATAAGAACAACTTTGAGGATAAAAGAAAATTTAAAGGAAGCTTTAGAAAAAAGAGCGTTAGAAGAAAAAAAAACTTTGCAGGATTTATTTAATGCCGCAATAGAGAAGTTTATTCACGAAGAAGCTGAAAAGAAGGCAAAGCGGATTATTTTCAGGACGCATGATCTTGGAGAGAAGTTAGATAATTTACGAAGGAAAGATTATTATAGCGATCTTTAATAAATTATGCTTTTGGATTCTAACATAGTTGTCTACTCTATAAACGATTCTTCACCTAAAAACCGGAAAGCTCAAAATTTTATCCAAAAATTTAAGGATAAGCTTTTTATAGCACATCAAAACGTATTTGAAAGTTTAAGAATTCTAACTCATAAGAAATTTCCAAACCCGATGAATTCTACTGATGCAATATATTCCATAAATAAAATTGCAAAAGCAATAAAAATTATCAAGCCAAATTTCGATAGTTTTTATCTTGCTCTTGAACTGATTAAGAAATATCAGCTAAAGTCAGATCAAGTTTTCGACGCGTATTTGGTTGGAACGGCAATAAGTAATAACATTCAAACAATCGCGACGGATAATGATAAGGATTTTAAAAAAATAGCAGAAATCAATACTTATAATCCTTTTTCCAATTCAAATTAAAACAGAGAAAAATCTTTTTTTAGATAATAAAAAAGTTATAAACTTCGTTCTTCGATTAATTAAATCTCAGGATTATAATCCGCTGTGCTCCACCAGCAAAATTTAGACTGTTGTAATAGTCTAAATCTCCATTTAATAACATCTTTTTTTAGTACTTCTGATATACTCCATATATGGATAAACAATTAGTAGACTTCTTTTATAAATGGCATAAATTTGAGAAGTTAAATAATATCAATATTATTGATTTTGATTTAATTCAAAATAATCAAACTTCCTCTGGTTTTGAATCAAGACAAGAAATTTTAAATGAATTAGTAGATTTATTAGCTAAATATAAGAAGTTACCGAATAAAAATTCTTTTACAGAGAAAAAACCCAAGGTGCTTTTTATTATTTAAATGCCTTATTGGGTAATGATTTTTCTTTCAAAGAGTATGTTTTTAATACAATGGGAGTAATTCCACAATATATCTCTAAAAAGGAATTAGACGATCAATTAGAAAAAGTTAAAAATTCTTATCAAAAAGTTGGATATAAGTGGAATAAAGCTGGAATTCTTAAATTTCAAAAAGACAATCTACTAAATAAAAAAGAAATAGAACAGACATTCATAAAGTTTAGAGGATTAATAGTTTCAAACGTAATGAATTGGCTTGGATTAAGTTTTAAGCTTGATTATAAAGTTGCTTTTGTTGATATTGATGAATATTGGATGAACTGGATTTCAACTGACGAAAATGGAGATATTTTATTGCAATACAATTTAAATAAAAGACATAAATGGTTAAGAGGTTCAACAGAGTTTTTAGTATTCCATGAAATATGTGGACATGCCTTACAAGCATCCTCGTGGAAAAAACGAATAAGTGAGGGACGAATGAATTCTTTCTGGGGATTAGTAAGTGTATTTACGTCAGAGCAATTTATGATGGAAGGAATTGCTGAATCACTCTTCTATTTTTATCCTAATAATCCATTTTCAGATTTTGGGTTAATAAGCTTACATACGGATCATCTATATTGGTACGCATGGAATAATGCTCACATTATGGCTAATAAAAATATCAAAATAGAAGAAATTATTGAATTTGTTCAATCCTATCTACCTTATCTGGCTGAAAATGAAATTAAAAAGGGAGTTGTTGAAAAATCAAAAGACTCATTAGGAAGAACTTATCAATATATTTATGGTATTTCACTTTATTACCACCGATTGATAGCAAGTAAGTTAAGTAAACAGGAAAGAAAAGGCTATGTGTATGATATTTATACTAACGCCTTTACACCTGAAGAAATTTTAAATAGATATAAAATTATTTGAGCTCAAATAAAAGTTATAAACTTCGTTCGCTGCTGTCCACAACAAAAATTGGATTGTTCTAGTAATATAAACATAAATTCTATTTCCGTTTATCCGACTGCTTGCTTCAATTATTTAAAAATTAAAATATATAAATATGTTTTTTATATTAAAGAGCTAGTGAATATTTATTGGTGCATCTTCCTGTATAGTTTTAAGTATTTGCATTGTCTCACTGCTTGGTGATAATAAATATGCTTTATTCGCATTAATTAATGCACCTTCTTTATCACCTAATTTGTATTTTGATATTGCTAACCAAATCAAAGAAGAAAAATTTTCAGGATAGAATTTCAGTGCATCTTCATAAGCATTTACCGCTTCTTTATATTTTTTAATACTGATATAAAAGATTCCCAGAGCAGAGAAATTGTATGAACTTGGAAATATATGAGTTGCTTTTATATAGTGTTTTTCCGCTTCAGTGTAATCACCTCTTAAGTAATGTTCATAAGCAATACCTCTTTCAAGTTGATGACTATTTTTGGTGTAATTTATATCATGAGTAACTAAAGTATAACTATTTTTCCAGTTCTTATTTCGATTGATAACTCTAAGAGAAAACGCAGCAAAAATTATTAAACTAATAATGATCAAATAATTAGAATTCAAAACTTTAGTGGAGTATAAATATTTAAGTAAACTTCCTAACATAGCCAGCAATCCTATAATTGGAAAATAAAACCATCTATCTGAAACCGTCTGGTCTAAAGAAATAATTTGTAAATGTGCTCCTAAACCGACAACAAACCAAGCAAAAAAGAAAAGAATTGTTTTGAGGTCTTCTCTACGAGATTTGTACACTCGAATACTAAATATTATTAGTGCTACAAAAAGTATTACTTCTAGTAATAGAGGTATATAAAAATCTTGGTAATTAGGTTGTTTTACTATCCATGACTGAAACATAATCAAATATCGAGGGAACATAAAAGTACTAATATAGAAAAAAATAATTTTTGGAATATTAATTAGTCTTTCAGATAAAGATAAAGCATTCATAGGAATAACCACATTTCGCCCAAAATAAATACCAGCCAAGACGAATCTAAAGAAAACATAAGTTGTTGAAGCAAAAAGACTATGAATCAGTGCTTGAATTAGGTTTTTTCTCTCTAACAGCAAATTATATAAAGGTAAAATTAATAAAAATACTAAACCAGTTTCTTTTGATAGTAAAGATAAAACTAGAAGAGTCACTATTGAAAATGTCCGAATTAGACTGCTTGGCTTTTTTATATTAATATAAAGGGCAGACAATCCAAATAATAAAAATAAAGGTTCCTGTAGCGCAGAGATATAAACAACCGCCTCGGTATTGATTGGATGCGCAAGAAATATTAACGCTAAAATTAAAGAAATAAGGCGTCTAAAAAAGTATTTGAATAAATAGTAAATAATAAAGGAGTTAATAATATGTATTATTATTTGAACCAAATGAAAACCAACGGGATTGTTTCTAGAGAAAGCGTAAATTAAAGTAAAAATAGAAGACAAGACAGGCTTATAGTAGTTATTAAAATCTTTCTGTTTGACATTTCCCTCATCAAATGTACCACGTATAAAATGACTAGGAATGTTCCAAACAGAATGGATTTTACTATTTTCTTTTATCTGTCCAATATCATCTCCTACAAAGGAATTAAATAACGAGTTACCATAAATCAAAAATCCAAATGTAAAAAATATTAAAAAAATCTTTACTTTGTTTGTTGAAGTAAAAATTGAATTAATTATTTTCATGCTTAATAACAGATTTATTAACAGATTTTGAAATTAAACTTTTTTAGTATACAATTTGTGTAAAATAAATAATATGAAAAATATAAGAACTTCGTTCTTTTCATTAAATTACAATTTCTTTATAGTTTTTATAATTTTATTTTCATCTCTTTTAGTATTACCTTTTTTCAATTATATTTTTGCATCAACTACTGTATCGTGGACAACACGATCGCAAATGCCTACACCAAGAGGGTGGATGCCGGCCGTTTCGGCAAGTAATGGAAAAATTTATGTTATTGGAGGACAGAGGTTTCCCGATAACTCAATAGTCAGTACTAATGAGGAATATGATCCAAACAGTAATTCTTGGTTACCAAAAGCAAGTATGCCATCACTGCGACTTGCTTTTGGAGCAGCAGAATTAAATGGAAAAATTTATGTTTTTGGAGGAGTTTATGGATCTAACAGACTAAATTCAGTTTTAGAGTACAACGCTCTGACCAACACATGGTCAAGTCGAGCCAGCATGCCTACAGCGCGAGAAGGATTAGTCGCAGTGTCAGGTAACAATGGTAAAATTTACGCAATTGGGGGATATAATGGTCAACTTTTAAATATAGTTGAAGAATACGATCCAATAACAGATACTTGGTCCTCTAAAGCAAATATGCCAACTGCACGGTTTCAAATGGGAGCAGTATTAGGAAGTAATGGTAAGATATATGTGGTGGGAGGTTGGAGTGGTCAACTCAATAATAATATTGAAGAATACGATCCAATAACAGATACTTGGTCCTCTAAAGCAAATATGCCAACTGCACGCTACGGACTTGGAGTTGCCGCTTTAAAAAATAAAATCTATGCAATTGGAGGATATGGTTATGTTACTCCATATTCCCAATCACCACTAAATGTCGTAGAAGAATTTGATACGCTATCAAACAGCTGGGAAGCCAAAATAAACATGCCAACATCAAGAATGGTTCTTGGCGTTACAACAGGAGGGAATGGTAAAATTTATGCAATTGGAGGAGACACAACAGCTGGTGGTGTTTTCACTGGTAAAACTGAAGAGGCAACCGTGGTATTTCCGAACATTACTCCGTCTGTTGACGCAGACGGTCCGTATGAAGTAAATGAAGGTGAAACGGTTCAAGTTGCCGCAACTGGTTCCGATCCGGAAAACGGTCCTTTAACCTATGCTTGGGATTTAGATAATAACGGAACCTTTGAAATCCTAGGACAAACTGTAACTTTTTCTGCAACTAATTTAGACGGACCTGATTCAAAGATAATCACAGTTCAGGTGACTGACGACGGAAACTTGACTGCTATAGATCAGACAATTGTTAATATCACAAACGTCACACCAACTGTTGGTCCAATTACTGCACCAACCGATCCAATATTAGTTAATACACAAATCAACACAAATGTTTCTTTCACTGATCCTGGAGTGCCAGATACACATACCGGTGTTTGGGAATGGGGCGATAACCTAACCTCTGCCGGCACGGTGGATCAACAAAACGATACGGTAACAGGAAGTCATACATATACAATACCAGGAGTTTATGAAGTTAAAGTCAATATCGCCGATGATGACGAGGGTATTGGAGAATCTATTTATCAATTTATTGTAGTTTATGACAATTCCGCTTCAGGCGGATTTGTAACAGGAGCTGGAGTAATCGATTCTCCGGTAGGTTCTTATGTTCCGAATTCTTCATTAACCGGAATCGCAAAATTTGGATTTGTATCCAAATACCAGCCGGGTGCAAGTACGCCAACGGGGAATACCCAGTTTAAGTTCCAAGCGGCTGATTTTACATTTACCAGTACTGTCTATCAATGGTTGGTCGTTGCCGGCGCTCAAGCTAAGTTTAAAGGCGATGGAACTGTTAACGGAAGCGGAAGTTACGGGTTTCAACTATCTGCAATCGATGGATCAATAAATGGTGGCGGAGGAGTTGATAAATTCAGAATAAAAATCTGGGATGAAAACAATAATGACCAAGTTGTTTATGATAATAATTTAGGTTCAAATGACAACTCTGATCCTACTACTGAATTAACTGGAGGAAATATTGTAATTCATTAATTCCTCCTTACCTTATTTGATACAAATAATTACTAGGAACAGTTAGGGAAGCAAAAAAGTTATAAACTTCGTTCTTCGATTAATTAAATCTCAGGATTATAATCCGCTATGCTCAACCGGATGATTTTTAGAAGTTTCTTTCATGCATAAAAACTTGGAGAGGGGCTAAACGATGAATCTTTGAATTTTAAAGTTATTTAAAGATTTTAGAGAAAATAAAAAATGAAGGCTTTGAAGGTAAAAACTGGCAAGTCCCAAAAAATCTTCAATATCTTGTTTTATCCGAAAATGAAATTGACCGCTAGAAGTTGGGAAAATATAGAATGTATTACCGTCAACAAATATTATTTATTGACTTGTTTTTAAAAAAAACTTATATTGAAACTTATAATATAACCATTGCGTAATTAAGAAGTAATTTGTCATTCTGGCTCGGGATGGAACTTACCAGAATAACAAATTAATATACATGGAAAAAAAATTATATCTTGCTACCGCTGTCATGGTTTTTGTCCTGTTGTCTCTTATTATCATACTCTCTGTCTTAAGTTCCAAAAAAAAGACTGCTACCAGTGAAATCAACCAAACAGACGATATGGCAACCACCCAACTCCAAGATGAAAGCCTGCCGGTCCTTCAAAATCAAGCTGATGGAACAACCGAAGAAACGGTGAATAAATCCTATCCACCGCCGGAATCGCCCGAATACGCCGCCAGGGAATTTTATAAATGGTACAACGGTCATCCCGATCCCTTGGGTTCAGGTGCTTTCAAAAACAGTCCATATGTTTCGACCGGATTTAAAGAAACTCTTGAAGACTTTATCATATTGGGTGACTATAAGGAAAATGATCCCGTCCTTAATTGTATTGGAGTAACGGATTCACCGAAAACCCTGGTCCCGCAAGCGGCAACTTTTGACGCTGCAAAGTTGAAAGCAACTGTCATTCTCCAGGAGGAAATCGGGGAAAAAAGAGATTTGTATCGGGTAATTCTTATCAATGAAAACAGCAAATGGCTTGTTAAGGATTTCTACTGTGCCTTCTGACTTTTAAAGGATTATCGTAGTGCATTCAATGGCCAAGTCGTTATCGCCGTCATGCAAAGAGATCTGGACGCGATAGTTGCCAGGCGTAAGACCGAGTGAATCGACATTCCAGATATATTCGGCATTCTTATTTCCATGACCTCCTCTCGTTCCGATTATAAAGGGTGTCGGGTCATCGTTGACCGGAATATTCAAAAACGGTTGCCCCTTACTTCGTACCTGACCTTTTACCGCGTGTTGAAAGACCGGTGTTCCGCCGTTCTCCTTGTCTCCTGTGAAAGGGCCGTTGACGTTTTCGGGCGTAAGCCTGGTTAAATAAACTGCCGATTCCCAAGGATATCCATGGGAATCCTTATCTACCGCCGGGTTACTGTGTCTGGTGACATTGCCGTTTGCGTCGGCTGCTGCCGAATTTGGAAACATGCCGCCAGCCTCATCTCTGACCCAAGCTCTTAACTGCCTGTGAGGTCCTACAGGTTGTCCATTTGGAGGATCGACAGCAATAAAGATATTTCCTTTTCCGGCGGTTGCCCCTTCTTCGTCAAACTGGACATTGGCGGCATTGCAGATGCCTGCTTCTTTGGTCGGCGGTACCGGAGGTTGAAATTCAAATGTTCCCTGTTTCAGGGTAAGATCCCTGTCTGTAGGAATTACCAGGGTTGGAAAGGCCATCGGAGCATTGTCCGAAGTAGTCGCGTTTGGATCGGGAACGGACAATGTGACATTCCCTGTGGTGACCGCAGTCGTTGGCGGTGAGATGCCGTTATTTAAGTATTTGCGGTTTTGGGGCAATACGTTTGTTGCGCTTGAACCATTATAGATTTCAATATAGTCCCCTGCTGTTGCCGAAGGATAATCGAAAGTGACCGTAACGTTATTACCGGAAACCGAAACGCTTTTAATCGGATCGCCAACGTTCGGCGGGGACGCGTCCAGTATCTGCCTCGGGGGCCCTACGACCGAACCATTACTTATGTATCTGACATAGGTGTTTTGCAAAGCGGAGTTCTTCTGGTTGTTCTGGGTTATAGTATATCCGATTCCGCCGGCCGCCAAAATCAGAGCCAGTAAAATTAGCACTGGTGCATGACTGATTTCCCTGAAGTCTGCCATTTATTTATTAATAAAGTATAAGGACATATTCTTTCGATTTCAACAATGATTTTTAAGCTGACGGATTCTTGTTTTTCTGCTATTCTTACTGAATAACCTTATGGAAATAACCGTTGCCTTTAATAAGGTAGACTATAAAATCGGGACAACGACTATCCTCAATAATATAAGTCTTGACATCAAAGCTGGAGAAATCACTGGGTTTTTGGGACTAAACGGCGCCGGAAAAAGCACTCTGCTTTCATTGATAAATGGCCTTCGCAACCAGACTTCGGGAAAAATTACCTTACTTGGTACGGAACTGCCTTCAGATGACGGCCGGCTTCGCTCCAAAATCGGTGTGGTTTTTCAGGAAACCGCCCTTTACGAAGAATTAACTACCTTTGAAAACCTTGAATTCGCCGCCGCCCTCTATAATCTGGAAAATACCAAGGAAAGAATCACGGAAGTGCTCGAACTTTTAAAATTAATGGATAGAAAAAACCAGATAGTCAAAACCCTGTCGGGCGGGCTTAAAAGACGGGTAGCGATTGCCCGCGGTTTTTTACATGATCCGCAACTTTTGATTATCGACGAGCCCACCCTTGGGGTCGACGTCGAAGCCAGACACGCCATCTGGTCGCACCTAAGACTTCTCAAATCCCAGGGCAGAACGATCATCGTTGCCACCAATTACCTGGATGAAGCCCAGGCTCTTTGCGACATGGTTGCTGTTTTGCACAAAGGCCGCCTTTTGACAACTGCCTCACCGGATTATCTTGTCAGCCGCGCAGGCTACTGTCTCGATGTCGAGTGCGACGCAGAAGCCGGCGAAAAATTCATAGACATTTTGTCCGGCAAAAAGGGCGTTCTTCGGGCTGATACCACTCCAAGCGGGCTGTCAATATTTTTGAAAGATCGGACTTTGAAAAAACAGATGCTCGATATTATAGTGGGAACGGGAAAAATCAACGGCTTTAGATTCAGGTCGCCCGACCTGGCCGAAGTTTTTAAGTCATTGCAAGAAAAAAATGACCATGTTCCTTAGAGTTTTATCAGCCTCTTTCCGGGCGGAAATCATCAAGCTTTTTCGGTCCCCTTTTCTCATTGCCTTGGTGATGGTCCAAGCGGTGACTTTCCTTTTTTTGGTGACTCTTTTTGGCTTGACCGGAGCCTTCGCGCCGACCGCTTTGATAGACTATGACAAAGGCCCATTGGCCAAAGAGTTTGTTAAAAACCTCGAAAATGCCCACCATTCGTTTTCCTTAATGTTCAATTATGACTACAAAAAAGCATTGGAGGAGATACGGCACGGCAATTTGGTTGCCATTATTATGATTCCCCAGGGTTTTTCTAAAGCGATAGCCGCAAGCCGAACCGCTCCAATTGGCGTTGTCATTGACAATATTGATACTGATATGAGCATGGATATTCAGAGGGCATTGCCTTCGGCCATTACAGATTTTGGTAGGAACCAGGGATTTAAGGAAATTCGGGTCGAATCGGCGGAGAAGGATTTAATTGACCATGATACCGATTTTGTCACTTATATGGTCGTCAGCGCTTTAGTTTTGGCAGCCCTGGTTATTTCCGGCATTTTAAGCGGTGTGGCGGTTGCCTCGGAATTTGAATCAAAAACCGTCGAGTTTTTGGCGGTCTCGCCCATTCACCCTTTGGTTGTTTTCATTGGCAGGGTTCTGGCTGCCAACATCGTTTCCGTGATTGGCTTAACGGTTGCGGTTGCGGTTGGTCTTATTGGTTGGGGTATAAAACCGCTATATCCTTTGCAGATGGCGGGGGTTCTTCTTGTCTCTGTTTTCATTTTCGGTTTGGTTGGGATGGCTCTTGGAGTGAGTATGAAGAAAGCTTTTCCGGTCGCCTCGTTTATTTTCGGTGTTGCTTTACCACTTTACCTTTTTTCCGGTACTTACGAACCGGAAAGGTTCGACGGCAATCTATTGTGGGCGATGGCGCACTTTACTCCCCTTTACTATGCAGTCGGAATCATCGAACATGCGGTCTTGGGGTTAAAGGTGACTCCGGAATCGGTAACAGTTAATTATCTGGCTCTGGCAGGTTGGGCCTTACTGGCTCTTTACGTATCCTGGCGGTTAACCAGAAAAAATATTTTGTCATGATAAAAAGACTTTGGTCGATCGCCCGACTTGATTTAATACTTTGGAGGCGGACGCCTTTTGCCATTGCGGCTGCCGTTATTCCGCCTATAGGTATGGCGATGGTTTTGGTTACTCTTAGTCTGGCGGTCCTTCAGCAGCCGGTTGCACTGGTTGTTGATGGAAAAGGCCCTAATGCTCAAAAAATGCAACGGATTATCCAGACCGATTCGGACGCCTATTTTTTAACAATTACCGACGCCAAAATCGCCCAAAGGATGCTCGATACCCAGGAAGTGGCCGCCGTCATTACCATCCCTTCGGATTTTGATGAAAAAGTAGCCAAAGGCGAGGCCGAAGTCGGATACGTTCTTAACAATGTCGATATTGATTTTTCCGATGATATCAGGCGCAGTGTCGACCGGTCGGTTGCGCAATTCGACGCCCCCCAGTTAAAGCTTGATGCCGAAGAGGAGGAAGAAGGACCGGCCGGCAGCGTTAATCCGGAAGCAGATAACCAGTACCTGCCTAATCCCTACAGGGTTGATGTGTATAAGAGAGACCTCCGTCAGACGAATGTCGAGTGGTTCAGTTATCAGACGGTCTCGGCTTTTATTTTATTGATTCTAAACGTTGGTCTTATGGGGACGGCTCTGCTTTCCGCTCAGGACATCGAAAGAAAAACCAGCTTATATCTTGTTGTTTCACCAACACCTTCATGGCAACTGATGGCAGGCCGGATTTTGGGAGGATTGATCGCGGTGATGATTGCCCTGCTTCCGGCCCTTATTCTTGCCGCCTATTTTAAAGTTATTTCACCTCCACTCACCCACTGGCCGGCTCTGGCGGCTATTTTTACGACCACGGCTCTGGCTGCTTCGGGGTTGGGTGCTTTACTAGGAGCTTTGTTTAAGGGCTCGCGGCTCATTGCCATGGCCGCTTCGGTTGTCTCCACCTACTTGTTTCTCCTCGGAGGAGGTTTTACGACGATTGCCTTTGTGCCGCAATGGGTGAGAAATTTGAGTGCTTTTGTTCCCACCCGTTATGCCATAGACGGGATGCGCCAGGCTCTTTTTTATAACAATTTGGATGGAGTGGTTTTGGACCTTATAATCCTGAGTTCGACCGCGATTCTGACAATTGCTTTGGGTTCGTTCGCAGTGAGAAAATCCCAGTTAGTTTGATTTAAACAATTGCCTATGAAATTTAAACTGCAGTGGATTCATTTTCTTTTTTTATTCTATGTTATTGCCTTCGGTGGGGTGGCCTGGCATACCTATCAGGTGGAAAGACATATTGAGGAATTTCAAAGCCCGGAGGAAAATCTTCGGGAGCCGCTCAAGGAATCACCCAGGGAGCCGACCATTGATCCTGCTCTTTCCCGTGAAGAAGATGTTTCCTGCCATAAAGAAGGCAGGAGATACCCGATCGACGTTGCTTTGGCCGATCCCGCCGCATGCGATGTAGAAATTACCAAAGTTGAGGATCTTAATAAACTTAAAAAAAATTCAAAAAAACTCCGCCATGTTAGGTCGATCTTTTTCAGGGACTCGCCGGTAACCAAGGTCCCGCCGCAAATATCCGACTTAAATAATTTAAGGACGTTATATTTTCTTGAATCCTTAAATACTTACCTGCCCAAAGAAATCGGCAATCTGGAAAATCTTACATCTTTGAATTTCAATCAGGCCGATATACAAATCATTCCAAAGGAAATTATAAGACTAAAAAAACTTAACACACTTTCTATAACCGGAAATGCCGGGCTGGTTGAGTTGCCCGACGTCAGCAAATTGACCGGACTTAAAGTGCTTTTTTTAGCATATAATTCCGGCCTGGTATTTTCCAACGAATATTCGGATAATTTATCGATTGAGGAGGTTGATTTGTCAAAGAGCAATCTTAACGAAGTTCCGGCTTTTCTGTCGAAACTTAAAAATCTAAAACTTCTGAATTTATCGGAAAACATAATGGATCCGGCGGAAATTGCAAAAATAAAACAATCTCTTCCGTCAACGAATGTTGTTTATTCAATGGCGTTTCTTGACGGACTCTAAGCACAGGTAATAATAAAGATGAATTTGAACGTAGATAAAAGTTATAAACTTCGTTCGCTGCTAATTTTTTAGGTTGCAGTTGCTTTACTTACGTTTAATCAACATAAGAAATTTTGTAGACTTTATAATTTCTAATCCTGTTTTTAATTTTTTGACATTAAAATCCTTAATATTTCCGGTTACGAAATAATTGCATCCATAATTGATTGCAGATGCTAATATCGGACGGTCTTTGGGGTTGACAAAAGATTTAAATCCGCCTTCGCGGAAATCCCCGATCGTTAGATCGTGGGATGAGAGAGCAATTTCCGCTTCGGCAGGATTTCAGCTCTGACGAAGCGAACTAATTGAATCACCGACCGTTAGGCCGTGGGAGCTTCATCGAAGAAGAAAGATTTGGATAGCGAGGATTAAGATATAGCTTCCAAGAAGTATACCCCCTTCAAATTTGGAGATGGTTTTGCGGGTGATCATAAAGATAAAAAGCATCAGGCTCATGATGATCATGACCGGAATGTCAAAATAGATCCAGTTGGGAGCGATGACGACTGGCGAGATCAGGGCGATAAATCCCATCGTGACAAGAAGCGTAAAAATATTTGACCCCAAGGTCTCGGATAAAGCCACGTCTCCCATGCCGCGCTTAGCCGCCTTATAGGCGGCCAGGATATTGGGGATCGAGGGGCCGATTGCTCCAATGGTGAGTCCAACGATCATGTCATC
>MGAN01000019.1:0-15327 GCA_001789745.1 Candidatus Roizmanbacteria bacterium RIFCSPLOWO2_01_FULL_40_13 | reverse complement strand
AGAAAAAAAGACAGCCAGCCGCTTTTTATTTTGCCAAAGTCAAAACCCAAAAGAGCCAGCTTAATCTCGATTTTTTTATACTCCTCTTCTTTCTGCGAGCTTGAGGCGAGCCTATCCTGCAGGAAGACATTGATGACATAAGGGATGAACAAAAGTATAAAAGCCAATCCTTCAAGTTGGGTAAGCGCACCGCTTGAGCCGACAGCAAAGACCAGGATTGGCGCGACAATTGAGAAAATACCGTCGCGAAGAATTACATGGGTGTGTACACGCAGAGGCTTGGCCAGAGCGGACAAGCCAGTCATCAACCCGATATTGCAGATGATGGAACCAAGCACTATCCCCAAACTCATATTGGGGTAACCGCGAAGCACGGCATAGGCTGCAACCAAAATTTCAGGCAGGCTGACGGCGACAGAAACGAGGATAAGGCCTACAGTGAGTCCTGAAACCCCCAATTTTCTGGCAACCGGGATGAGGGAGTCAGTGAACCAATCAGAACCTTTGCCGATTGCCAGAGTGCTAAGAAGCAGAAAAATAACGACGATAACTAAATCCATATTTAAATTCTAGCAAAATTTGTTATTCCACCTTCGCGAAATACCCTTATCGTCCCCCTTACGCTAAAGTCCTTCGGAGGTATAAATTAGATAAGGGATCAAAGCGAAGAAGTTTTTCGCTTCGGCGGATTTCAACTCCCGGCGAAGCGTAGTCAAAGATTCCCTGATTGTAAGATCAGGGAGTTTCAATGTGATTTCGTGATAATTTCTTATTCTTTTATCAGCTCCACCGCCACCACAGAATTAGGCGGCATGATGACGGAGCGCTCGAGTGAGCCGCCTTGAGGGATATTGATATTTTTTACCGAGATGGTTTTGCCGTCAATATAGATGGTATTCATGGCGTAAGAGCCGGGGTCGAGATTGATAAATTTGATCGGGACGTTCTCGGTGTTTACCCCCTTTTTATCATAGTTGACAAGGACGGCGTTTACTTTACCTTCGGTTGCGCTGACTATGGTTTTGACAAAAGTTCCCTCTCCTTCGACAAAGATCTCATTGCCCTGGAGTTGATTTAGAAATCTAAGAGCCCGGTAGCGCGGTTTTTCTTTGCCGTCATAGCTGAGGATTCCCCAGCGCGGGACAGGTCCGTCTTTGATCTCAAAGAAGAAGGCGAGTTCGATATTCTCACGGAAAAAATTGCGTATTGATGCTATGCTGTGGGCCGCTCCTACTTCGGTCTCGGCTATGGGATTGGGGTCGGAGTCATACCCCCATTCGCTGATGATCTTGGGGAGCGAGCGATATTTTTCGTATTCGGGCGCAGACAACCAAGTGTTGAGTTGATGAATTTGGGAATCAAAATCGTCGGTGGCTTGAGAATAATGGTGCCAGGAGATAAAGTCGAGACGAAGTTTACTGCTTTCTACATAGTCAAGCAGAGAGGTGATCCAGTTTCGATATAACGATGTGGTAGCAGGACCTCCCAAAAAGAATCTATTGACGCGGGTTGCTTTTTGGGCGCCAAGCGCAGAATAAAAATACAATGTTTTATAGTCTTTTTTGCCATAAGAGTGTCGCCAGCTGCCAAAAGTCTCAAGATCCGGCTCATTCCAGACTTCATAATAAATGTCAGTCAACCAAAAATCGGCAATTTGTCCACACAACCTCGTATCTGTCCCGCTGTAACGCTCTACTGTCTTCTGAACCAAGATGCTCCACTCTTCCCAACTTTTGGGTTCGGATACCGCAGAGCCGTCTTCGGAAAGAGCAGATGGCATATAGCCTAAAGAGAAAAAAGGCTTGGCGCCCGTATGGAAGATATCGCAGACCGTGTCGTCTAATTTTTGCCAATTGAATTGGAGTTTGTCAAAAGAGTCGCGCCTGACCACGTCGTAGTAATCATAGATATGGTCGATTCTGATATAGCGGGGGTAAAGAGCTGAAATTTGCGGAACGACATCGGCCAGCATTCTTTTGTCTTTTTCCTCACCTCCTTGGGCTAAAGCTTTCCAGCGGCCGGGTATGGGTCCGCTTATTTTCTTCACATCGATTACGAGGCTGGCTTTAATGGGAGCTGCGACACTTAAGTACTGGGTATATAACAAAAGAAAGATGGGAAAGAAGATGACAATGAGGATGGTGAAGGCGATAAAAATAGCAAATTTAAAGTTCATAATATATTAGAAACCTGAAACCGTAATAAGGTATCCACGCTTCATAATTTTCTTCAGTTAAACACCCAAATTACAAAAAGCAGATTCTGTCACTCATGATCCCTTCTCTCTCTCCCCTTCGCTATCGCTTCGGCGGACAGGCCTGCATTCGCTTCCTTGCCCTTCGAATCCCGACTAAGTCGGGAGAAGCGGGGTCGGAGAGTCACCTCACTCGTGACACCCACTTTTTAATTTATAATAATTCTAACTTAATTCGTTTTTAATTTGCAAAAAAGGGATGCTTCCCATGTAAAGTTGACTTGACATTCATACCTTAAGTTTTTACAATTGAAGATGAGGGAGTATGGAATATGTTACAAATAAAGTACACCAACTGAGATTGAAAAAAGGTATAACCCAGGAGGAGCTGGCGGAAAAGGTAGGCGTGACCAGGCAGACCGTGATTGCGATTGAAAAAGGCAATTATACTCCTTCGGTGATCCTGGCCATAAAAATAGCCGGATTTTTTCGCAAAAAAGTTGAGGAAGTTTTTCATTATATCCATGAAAAATAATACCATAGTCGAAGTTTTAATCTCATTAATTTTGCTGATTTTTTTGCTACTGCTTCTGAATCCTTTTGGATTGCTGATGCCGAAGCCGATGGAAATGCTGCTTCTGGTCGGACTGGCTTTGATATTTATTATTTTTATCGGCTTTTTTTGGAAGGAAAATGTCGTAGACGAACGGGAAAGTCTGCACAGATACATAGCCGGCAGATTTGCCTATTTTACCGGAGTGAGCATTTTGACTTTAGGAGTATTGGCGCAAAGTTTTCGCCATAGTTTGGATAGTTGGTTGATTGCAGCTCTTATTTTCATGATATTAGCCAAGATCGTGGGGCTTTTCTACGGTCGAGTTAAGCATTAACCCACTATGTTAATACTTTTACTCTTCGCTTTTATCTCGGGATTAGTAACGATTCTGGCCCCTTGTATTTGGCCGCTTTTGCCGATTATACTTTCCTCGACGACAACCGGCGGCAAGTCTAAGCCTCTTGGCATAACTCTTGGGATTATAACCAGCTTTGCCTTTTTTACTCTTACCATTTCTTATATCGTAAAAATAATTCCGCTTGACCCTGACATACTTAGGCTATTTGCAGTTTTAATAATCGGATTTTTGGGGGTAACTCTGGTTGTACCTAAGTTGACGCAAATTGTAGAGGGATTGGTGAGTAGGTTTAGCGGAAAATTTGCAGGATTAACGCAGACAAAAGACCAAGGTTTTCGTGGCGGAATGATTACAGGTTTAGCCTTAGGAATAGTCTGGTCTCCTTGCGCCGGGCCGATCCTGGCTACAATAGCTACGCTTGCCGCTACCCAGTCTGTAAATTTGGGAATAGTTTTGGTTACCGTATTTTATGTAATTGGTGTTGGTATTCCGCTCTTTGCTTTTGCGACTACGGGTTCAAGGTTTTTTACCAGATCAAAATTGTTTTCACCTTACACTCTTGCTATCCAAAAAGTGTTTGGGGTGATTATGGTTTTGACCTCTGTTGCTATTTACACCAACTACGATAAGGTAATCCAGGTGCGGCTTCTTGACGCTTTTCCTTCCTACTCTAATTTTATTTTTGATTTAGAAAGTAATGAGACAGTAAAAGAGCAGCTTAATATCTTGAAAGGAAAAAAAGAAATGCCCAAAGAGAGTCCGATGAATAAAAATATCATCATGGTTACGCCGTCGAATACTCTGCCCAATCTGGGAGCGGCTCCGGAATTTGTCGGAATTGCCAAGTGGTTGAATTCGGACCCCTTGACTATGAAGGGTTTGAAAGGAAAAGTCGTTCTCATAGACTTTTGGACCTATACCTGCATCAACTGCATAAGGACTTTACCTTATGTCACGAGCTGGTATGAGAAGTACAAAGATCAAGGCTTGGTTGTAGTGGGTGTTCACACACCGGAGTTTGAATTTGAGAAAAAGACAGAAAACGTACTTGGCGCAATCAAGCAGTATAAGATAAATTATCCGGTGGCGCAGGATAATGATTACCGTACCTGGCGGGCGTATGACAATCACTACTGGCCTGCCAAATACCTCATCGACGCCGAAGGTATCATCCGCTATACGCACTTTGGCGAAGGTAAATATGAAGAGACGGAAAAAAATATCCAGTCTTTACTTAAAGAAGCAGGCAGCCAAGTAAAAAATAACATAGTTGAGACAGAAGACCAATCGCCCGGGATAAGACTGACGCCGGAAAGATATCTCGGTACCGGACGAAGAGCTTTCGGTGCATTCAGTTTATTCGGTGACTGGGAAGAAGAGCAAGAATATATACAATCTGTAAACAATTCCGTTCTCGAGATGGATTTTTACGCCAAAAAAGTACATCTGGTCATCACTCCCAAAACCGCTGCAGATAAAATAAAAGTATTGCTTGACGGAAAAGCAGTCGACGAAGCAAATGAAGGCAGCGACGTACAAAATGGTTACGTGCAATTTAAGTCGGAAAGCCCGAATGATCTTTATGATCTGATCGATTCAGATAAAGGTTCAGGCAACTATAAAATCCGCCTGGAGCTTGAGTCGGAAGGCACGAAAATCTTTGCCTTTACTTTCGGCTAGTTTCATTATGAATAGCCTGTAGATCGTTTAGAAGCTTAATAAGTTTTTTATCGCTAAGTCTTTTTTTTGTCCAAGGGTAAAAGTCCTCAACCTGCTTATTATTATATTGTAATTTATAGACAACTGCTTGAAAAGCAGCTTCAAGCCTATCAACTTGTTTAATAAATTTTGCTTCGGGAGATGCCCCTTCCTCATATTCTTTCCAGAGAGAAATATATTGGTTGCCTTTGGGAATTTTAGAAAATATTTCAACTACGGCTTTATATTCCCATTCGTGTTTTAAGTTTTTGTTGATGCGATCCCGTGGAGTAACATCGCCAAGATAGATTTCGCCAAGCTCATGAATCAGGACCATTTTTAACATTTTATTAAGGTCAAGGGATTCGTAGTAGCTGTTGGCAATAATCAAAGCTAAAATGGCACTTCCGAAAAGGTGGTCGGCGACACTTTCACATTTATTTTCCGGGATACCTCTTAGTAGCCAACCCTGACGAAAGAGTTGCTTTAAGTGATTTAATTCAAAATAAAATTCGATGATTGGATCCACTTTCATCCCTTTAAGAAGCAGCGCCGGATTGCGGTTTTTGATTTTCATTCAATCTTATTTTATCACACCAACTATTCAATCCTCGAATTTCTGCAAATATTCTTCTGGAGTTAAAGAAGTTATTTCTTTAAATTTTTTAAAACCTTTATCATAAGTAATGACATGGTCGACTTTATAAAGAATGCTTGATGTTATATGGATAAAATCGCGGCTTTCAATTTTCGTAAAATTTAAATATGTTTTAACTAATTCAATGTACTTTTGAATTAATTCTCTATCTGCTGGGATTAAATTATCAATAAGAACTAGTGTTTTGAGTGCAATTTTAATACTTAGAGGCAACTGTAGAAAAACTTTGCCATAATGGATTATTTCTTGTATGGTCTCAGTTGATGTAAAAATTGCTATGTTTTTGTTTTTGCAGTATTTAGTCAATTCGTTGACTTTTTTATAGAAGGGGGATGTTTTAGTAGAAAGATAGATAAAAATATCAGTATCAAAGTAAAGTGATTTCATATTTTGAAATCATAACGAGATTCAAAAATTTTTTTCATTTGTTTGATGGGTACAATTTTAATACCGATTTCCCCCATTTCTTTTAATAATTTATTAATATTTTTTTTCTTTTTTTTAGGCACAGGAATAACCTTAAAATCCACAATACTATCCTTTTTAGTAATTAGAGCGTTTTTGCCCTTTTCTACTTGCTCAAGGAGCTCAAAAAAGTTTTGTCGAGCTTCGGTTGCGGTAAAAACAGTTTTATCCTGCATATGTACATAGTGTACAGGTATTAACTTTTTTTGTCAAGGTTGATCGATTCTGGTAAAAGTTCACAAGTCTTGACAAAACTGTATCGATCAATGTCGTTTCGACTGAAGTGACTCTGAGCGGAGTCGAAGAGAAACGGAATGGAGAAATCTCTTTACAAAAGCCTGCAAGAGATTCCTTCCCGATTCAATCGGGACTCGGAATGACAACTGTGTCAAGAAGTGTGAACTCTTACCGATTCTGTTAAAATTGGGCAGTGTGAAAATTTCAATAAAAGATCTTGAAAAACTTATTAAAAGGGCACTTTTAAAAAGGTATGATCAAAAGGAAACGGATTTAATTACTGATGTAGTAATGTTTGGAGAACTTTCAGGAAAAACTTCCCACGGAATTGTACGACTTGAGTCAATCTTATCTGAAATTCCTAAAGCAAAACCCAGATTTATTCGTAAAACTAAACTTTCGACGATTATTGAAGCCAATAGCAATCCTGGAATGTTAGTCGGTCCTTATGCTATGGGAGAAGTAATAAATATTGCACAAAAAAATGGTTTTGGAATTGTTGGGGCAAGAGGAACATTCTCCTCATCTGGCAGTTTAACTTTTTATTTGGAAAAAATTGCTAAAGAGGACTTGATTGGAATTATTATGGCGCAATCCCCGGAATCTACACCTCCGCATGGAGGAATCCAACCGATGTTTGGCACAAACCCGATTGCTTTTAGTTTTCCAACAAAAAACAAACCGCTCATTTTTGATATGGGAACTTCGGCAATAAGTTTTGGAGCACTTATTAGGGCAAAAGCATTAGGTCAAAAAATTCCCTTAAATGTTGCTATTGATAAAGAAGGAAATATCACAACTGATCCATCTAAGGCAGTAGAAGGAGCTACTCTTCCGTTTGATAATTCATATAAAGGTTCCGGATTAGCGATGATGGTTGAAATTCTTGCGGGCTTATGGTCTGGCGCTTGGTTTACTATCCATAATAAAGAGAGTGGATGGGGTAACTTATTTATGGCTTTTTCTCCAGAGTTACTAATGGAAAAAAGCGAGTTTAAACAAAAAATAAATCTATTGAGAGAAACAGTGAGAAATTCAAAATCGAAAGATGGCAAACCAATTAGGATTTCAGGCGAAAAAACGATCAACACAAAGGACGCAAATTTAAAAAAAGGATATATAGAACTAGACGAAAAATTAATTAGTAAACTTAAGGAATTAGCTACCTGATTACTTTTTAACCTTCTCCTTTTCCTCCAAACGGTTCATCAGGATGACGCTTGAGATAATAAGGACTCCTCCAGTGAATTCTTTGACATTTGGGAGTTCCTGATAAAAAATAAAAGCAAGCAGAATGGCAAATAGAGATTCAAGTGTCAGGATATTACTGGCAAGAACGGGCGGTACTACTTTGAATCCAAAATTTATTAGTACTCCATCCACTGCGTTAATTATTCCAAGTAAAATTAAAGCAAATAAAAAAATGTAGCTAAAGTTATTAACAACCGGAACTACAGTCTTATCTACTATTAGAGAAGTTGTAAATAGCATGATAGTAGCAAAAAATAAAGCAATTTGTGTAATTTCCTGATTGTTTAAATGATCGGATAACCACCTTCTGCTTAAAAAAGAGATGGCAAATAAAAATGTGGAAAATAGAGAAAATAACTCACCCTGGCCCCAGATGAAGATGGAAGAAAAATCTCTAATCGCAATTAGAATGACTCCGATAAAAGCGAGAAATACGTAAGCTAATTTTTTGATAGTAAATTTTTCGCCAAACAGGGCAAAACCCAGCAAAGCAGTAAAGGGTATAGATTGGATGAAAGTAACGTTACTGACTTTAGTTAAGGTAAGCGACTCGCGGTAAAGCGCGCTTCCAAAAACAAACCCGAAAAATGCTCGCAAAAAAATAATAATCAGATCTTTTTTACCGGTACTAATTATTTTGCCAAAACTTAATTTTTTTCTGAAGAGCAAAATTCCAGTTATAAAGGCTGTTCCTATAGTTAAATAAAGTTGCTGGTATAAAGATACATGAAAACTCAAATACTTGGCTAGAATAGCAATCAATCCAAAATTAAAAGTTAACAAAACTAAAGCTGTGACACCTTTTCTTTCTTCGCGAAGTTTTTTAGTCTGCATTTAAGTGATTATAATCGTCTTATTTAATAATCAAAGTCTGATTTTTTTGGAGTGTTTATTGAGCCAGTAGGAGATTTTATTAATAGAGAGTTTTTTAACGTCAATTTCTAGTGCAAAGTTGACAATTTCTTTTTTTGAAGTAGAAATATCAAAACCGTTAATATTCAAAAATCTCAGAGTTGAAAAGAACCCAGTTCTTTTGTTTCCGTCTTCAAAAGGATGATTTTTAATAAGAGATTGAATTAATGCAGCTGCCTGAAGCCAAATACTGTGATAGAGTATCTTGCCTGCGAAGCTTGCTTTCGGCCTTTCAACTGCGGAATGTATTAAGGTAAAATCTCTGACTCCGGTTCTACCCCCGCCAACCCTAATCATAACTTCATGAATATTTTATACTTCGTCGATCTCCACGAATTTAGTCTCCATTATTGATATTTGCTAATTCTTTTATCACATCTTTGTATTTTTTAGAAACATTATTCAGCCAAGAATGAAACTCCGGAGTCAAATGCTTCTTATAGGCCATAGATTTTGGTTTGACAAACATTGTTTGATATACAGGAGCAGTCTCTACTACTAATTCATCTCCAATTTTTATATTCCCTTCTCTAACAAAAGAGGCAGGTAACGTAAGAGCTAGCGAATTTCCGACTTTGATAACTTTTTGGGTTTTCATAAGCGGCTTAAACTAATATTATAATTATGTTATTACAAAAAAGTTTAGTTGTCAAAGAGTAACTAAATTAATTTTTCATTGATGATAACTTTGACCCAAGGGCTAAGCGGTAATCGATAATCGGTTATCTGTTTTCGGTTAACAATAGAAAAACCGTAAGCAAAATCGTAATTTGGCGTTGGAGGTTTTCTTAATTCTACAGAATAGATATAATCGATCTCGTGTTCTGTAAAATTGCTTTGAGGATCTTTAGCTTTATAGTAGATTTTTTTCAGAAATTTAGGCTTTGCTTTTATTTGTTTTTGTTCTATATTCCACTCACGCTTAAGTCCTGCATAGATAGCTTCATCCATTGACTGTAATCCGATTTTTTCATGTTGTTCATTTTTTGTCATCCCTGACCTGCCTCGCCCATCGTAGCCGATAGGCGAAGTTGGGATCAGGGACCCATTTTTTCTTCCAGATTCCCGCTTTCCTGCCTGCCGGTAGGCATGGCGCGAGAATGACAAAATATTCTTTGTTTTTTGTTGATTAAGTAAAATAGGATGAGATGAGAAGGATAGATCAAATACTCCATCAAATACAGGATGCTTGCGGTGCTGTAATAATACTTTGTACTGATAAGTCAAAATACAGGTGTAACCTCGATGCAGAATTCCATTTTTGTGTGCCTCCCATTTTTCAATCTGTCCTATAATTTTGTCCTGCTTGTCAACCTCCCCCAAGAACTGTTTTTGCTCATAATAATCCATTGGCATATTGTAGCAGATTAAAATTTAGGTTATTATGCCAATCCGTTTTCCAACCGCTGCGGTTGGAAAGTAGGCTGTAGCAAGGCTGAAAAACATAAAGTTAACTGCTTGTGCTAAAATTGACTTTTATGCACGATATGCGTATCAGAAAAATAAGGGAAGAATTGGAGAAAAAATATATCGACGCACTTTTGGTTTCTAATTTTTACAGCATCCTATATCTTACGGGTTTTAAGACGTTGACAACCGATGAGCGGGAAGCTTTTGTAATAGTAGCTAAAGAGAAAGTCTATTTATTTTCAGATGCCAGATATATTGATGAACAACTAACGCTCAATACCCAATACTCAACATTCGAATACAAATTAATCGAGCCGAATAAAAGCCTCATCTCACATCTTTACGATATTGTTGAGGAAGAAAAAATCAATTCACTTGGATTTGAGGCGGAGGACTTGAAATATTCCGAATATCAAAAACTAAGCCGGACTTTTAAAAAACTTAATCCAGTTTCAACCGACAGACTGACTATCAAAATCCGCGAACTCAAAGACAAACAGGAGACAGACTGTATTGCCAGAGCCTGCGAGATAGGCGACCGCTGCCTTACGGAAATTGTAAAAATCATCAGGCCGGGCGTGAGCGAAAAAGAGATAGGATTCAAGATCGAGATGTGGATCAGGGAAAAGGGATGCGACTTGGCTTTTGACCCGATTGTAGCCATTGATGCTAACGCCTCCGTCGTCCACTACAATACCAAAGACGGAGATGGAGTTGTCAAAGACGGATCGATCGTGCTGATCGATTTTGGCGTGAAGTACAAAAATTATCTTTCGGACATGACCAGGATGGTATTCGTCGGTCAGCCAAACGATGAGGTGAAAAAGACTTATGAAATTTTGGCAGAAGCGCAACAGAAAACAGTAGAAAAAATTACCGAACTCGAAACCCTGAAAGAAGCAGATGAATTTTGCCGAAAACTGATAACCGATAACCGATTACCGAGTTATCCTCATTCCACCGGCCACGGAGTTGGGCTGGAGATCCACGAGTATCCCAAGGTATCCTTAAATTCTCCGGATAAAAGGAAGGTTAATCAAGTCTTCACCATCGAGCCCGGCGTCTATTTTCCTGACAAGCACGGCATGCGGGTTGAGGATACGGTAGTAATTAAAGAAGATGGCAAAGCTAGAATTTTGACTAAATTTCCTAAATCTTTATTAGCGATCTAAAGCGCACCTATTTTAACTTAGAGAAAAACTTCAGCATAATAATGATTGCAACGTGTATTGCAATTGACAATAGAAGATAAAAATTAATCTGAGAAAGGAAAGATATAATTAATTCAGTTATCCCTGCTTTTGCTAAGATTTCTCCTACTTTAATATTAAATACATAAATAAATCCCCAAAGAAAAATTAAGATAGGAGGTATGGAAGCAAGATCTACCAAGTCCTGTTTTGAGGAAAACATGGTAGACGAAACCGCAAAAATCAAGTAGACGATTATGATATTAAGCATAAAATTCTGATTGGGAAACAGTTGCCAGGCAAAAATTGCCCAAAAAACAAAAAGCCCGACAAACACGGGAGCGATACCGACCAAAAAACCCCTGACTACATCCTTCTTTTCATACAAGACGTGTCCCAGTTTAAGGTAATTATCTTTCCATTCGGGGAAAACCTTCAGGTCTTTTACCGGTAAAAATAAGACGATGGCGGCAAAAAAATGGGCAAGTTCGTGAATCACGGTGCCGGGGAAAAAAATCAGCGTTATGATGCCGAAAACGGTTTTATCGCTTTTGAAAATTCTTCTTAAGAAATGAAACAGCTGATTGGTAGTGAATCGGGATAAGAAAAAAAGAATTATAAGCAAAATTAAGGCCGCAAGCAGTTGAACCAGCAATAAACCCATAATTACCATAATAAGTCATTCTGGGTACCTTGCGCAAGTCGAAGGGGACTCCAGAATCAAACAACGATTCCGGACAAGTCTTTCGATAAGCTCAAGATACTGAAAAGTCGAAATGCCAGAACGGCAAGAGTAATAATTTGAATTCAGCCTGCCTTTGCTGTATCTTTTTCTTATGGATGGAAAAGCAAATTCTTCTGTTACGGTAAGTGCCGAAGATTTCCGCAAGATGATTGAGGTCGAGGTTCTGAAAATCATCAAAAGTCTCGCGGAGATGGGCCAGACCCCCAAAGACAGAATCAAGGAGTTGGCAGAACTGACGTTACAGCTGATCAAGCCGGGTATGAATCTTGAAGAGCTTTATAGCAACGCGGTCAAGTTGGACGACCGGCATTCGGAACTGGCGCCGGTCGTCTTTAAGATAATGAAGGAATACGAGGCAAAATACGAAAGAAGTGCCCTAAGCCACGTCTCGCAGCTTATCAAGTCGGGAAGTTATGATAAGGCGCAGGATATGGTTAAGAAAGTATTGCAGTATAAAATTTCAAATTAATCTTTTAATTTAAAATTAGGTTTATTTTCTTTTAACTGTGCAATATGTTTGTCATTCCTGCGAAAGCAGGAATCCAGTTGAAAATCATATAGATTCCCGATTAGATCGGGAATGACAAATATTTAAGGCATCTCGAAGTTTACATCAGAAAGAATTATTACATCTATGTTAGAAGGTCCAATGTCAAGTCCGGATGTCCCGGTTCAACCTGCAGTTTCACCCCAATCCGTAAAAGCAGAAAATAATGCCGCTAAATCTGTTCATAAAAAGCCACAGACAGATGGAGTTAAAAGAGTGATTGAGTCTTCAGCTAAACCAGTTGAGACAGGAGTAAAAAATGCTACAGGTGACGAAGGAAAACCTGATGGAGCCATGCTGACTGTAGAAGAACAGATTGAAGCGACAAAAGTAGCTGATAAGGGAATCAAGGTTGGTGGTGATCCGAGAACAGCCCTGCTAGAAATTAAGGAGATGTTTACAGGAAAGCCGGATTCACTTGAAAGACACCTAAAATCATTGGAATCAAGCAAAGATCCCAAAGACCGGGCTTTAGCCTATGATTTCAGGGTAGCACACAAACAATATATTTATGGACAACTTACTCGGTTAGATACTGCGATAACAGAAAATAAAAAAGCATTGGAGAATCAAGATCTGAGTCAGGTTAAAAAGGCAATGCTCATTAATAAACTGGAAAATCTGGAAGCAACTAGAAGCGCAGTTCAGGAAAGAAATGAAATCGAAAACGAAGCCAAATTAAAAATAGAGATTGATGCACTGACAGCAGACCGTAAAGAAAAATTCGCAGATATACCTAACTCTTTTCATGAGCTTGGAAAGGCTTTTGGACTTGAGGGAGGGACTTTCAATTCCAACCCTCTTGATGTAATAGAAGGCATATTCACTATGGTAGCGCAAAAAAGATCGGAAAAAGATTTACTGAGATCGCTTAAGGAGAGAGGACTTTCCGGTGACGCAAGGGGTATAGTCAATGAAATTGTACTTGCCATACGGGGAGAGCTTACTCTTAAGGAGAAAGCAAAAAGAACTGTTTTAACAGGAGGGGGTATTATAGCACTTCTTCTTGCATTCCAAGCCTGGATGGCAGGTAAAATGAATGAACAGCGATCAACGGCTTGACATTTGGTCTTAAATAAAATTTAACACGGCAGGCTTTATGTGCTATAAAGTACATATATGTACAATTATACGACTTTAGATATATCTACAGCCAGAAAAAAAATTTCACAGATAATCGATAAGGTATACTTTTCCGGAGAAACTTATCTTATTACCAAAAGAAATATTCCTTTGGCAAAAATCAGCAAAATAAAAGCAAACGAGGAATTAACGGGAAAAAAAACTTTGGACTTGAAGCTTTTCGGGATTTTGAAAGATAAAAAGAGTTCGGTCAAGATCGCATCTAGCCTGCGTAAAAAACTTGAAAAGAGATTTTAATCTATGCTTATATACCCGTCTTATGCTGGTTTGCAACCCGTCGGGTTGTCAAAGCAGCTTAGAGGGGTATATACTCGAGCAAATTCATTTGCGAGTGGTATAGACACTAACATTTTTATTGATTTCTTGAAAGGTGACACGATAGCCAAGGAATTTCTGGAAAATGGTAAAGATTTGTCAACTTCAGTATTGACAGTTATGGAAGTTGCGGTTGGATTACCGAGGAAAAATCAGATATTAAGTTTTGAAAAGTTTTTAAATAAAGCACATATCAAGATAGTACAGACAAATGAAGCCGTTTCAATAAAAGCACATTCGCTTTTTATTCAACATTATCATACCCTAAATATAGGTATAATTGATGCTCTGATCGCTGCTACTGCAATAACTTATCGGGAGAAATTGGCAACGCTAAACAAGAAGCATTTTTCTTCAATTCCCGAATGCGAGGTAGTTAAACCGTATTAACGTTCAAAAGAGCTTATCTTGATTTGACTTTTTCTGTCAAACCAAAATGAAAATGTCACCCCCTAACTTGTAACAGTTCCATACCTAAACTGTCTCCAGGGATGGTCAATGGGTGGAATATAGTTTGATTTGTGCGTTGTCAATATAACCGGATTTAATTTTATCTTCTTTGGTCTTTCCGGTAACTGAAAAAAGTTTAGATAACGGTCTTTGTATTTAATTTTGATTGTATCATCCAGTCTCTCCTCAATTAAGACTTTATCAGTCTTAAAGACGGTTGTTGGTTGTATCTGTTCCAGTTGATAAAATCTATTCTTGAACTGGACTGTAAAGTCATTATTAATGCCTCTTACATAATGCTTGGAGAATATGTTGTCCAGTTTTTTAGCCGTTAAGGTATCCAGTTTTCTGTGGCAATCCTGATTTGATTTAGGGATAACGGCATAACGGCTGTTAAACCAGGGAATAAATGTTTCTTTAAGAAAAACATTTGCCGCCTCGATCGTATTTATCCCGGCAAGCCTCATCTCCTTAACCAGTCTGTCCTGCAGGGTTTGAAACAGTCTTTCAACTCTTCCTTTAGCTTCAGCTGATGAGGCAAAAATGAGATGTGCGTTAAGACTTCTCATCGCCCGCTTAAACTGCGTCATCAACTCCTGGTTATCTGTTGCCGCGGGATGATTTATCTTGTAGGTTGAAAATTTGTCGACATACAGTTCAACCGGGATTCCAACTTCCTCGACATATCCTCTCCAGAAACCAAACACAGCATCTGCGCTTTCATTTTCACCCATAATGACTTTGGTTAGGCGGCCTGTTGCGTCATCAATTGACGCCAAAAGACAGGCTTCGGGGAGAGCGGGATTTCTCCCCTCAAACCAGTCATGATAGGAGCCGTCAAATTGTTGTAATTCTCCGTAGGCGCTTCGACGATCCCGCCAGGCATGATACTCACTCCTTTTTCTTTTTTTAGACTTCCAGATGCTGTGTCTTATCATAATAGCTCTTACGGTTTCATCGCTTAAGGCAATACCATGAAGCTCTGTAAGCTTTTCCCAAGCCATGGTTGGCCCAAAATCATAATATTTTTCTTTGATGATCGAAACTACCTTATCCTCAACACTTACGTCTGTTTTTCTGAGTCCCGGCTTTCCCCGTAAACCGTGGATCAGGAAATCATGTCCGTAGGTAATGAACTTCTTCGGTTTAAGTTTCAAAAAATGGGTCTAAACTAACTACTTTAAACTGATATAATGCT
>MGAN01000018.1:107568-108602 GCA_001789745.1 Candidatus Roizmanbacteria bacterium RIFCSPLOWO2_01_FULL_40_13 | reverse complement strand
CCGACAGTAGCCTCACCCACCAAAACCCCGACAAGAACACCTACCCCAGGAGGATTAACTCCTACCAAGACGCCGACACCTATTTTAAATTGCTCCACCTGTACCGTCTGGGCAGATAAAGCGTGCGGCGGCAATGATTGTAATTTTAGCCCTACCTTCTGTAGTGATTTAACCTGTCCTTCAAGTCAAATGCTTCAGATGAGGACCTGTACTGTCAAGGGTTGCCCAACGGCAAGGTGCGTAGCAAATCTAAAATGTTCTGTTAATGCAACTTTAACCCCGACCAGAACCCCGACCAGAACCCCAACGAGGACTCCGACGCCTCCGACAGTAGCCTCACCCACCAAAACTCCGACACCTACATTCGGAGGCGCACCCCCGGTACCGACGGGATTATCGGCTAGCTGTTCTGCTGATGGAGATACTGGCAGCGTATTATGGAATTCATCATCGGGTGCAAGTTATTATTTACTTCGGATAAATGATAGGATTAACCCCTGGAGTGGTCTATGTTCGGCACTTAATCAGGGTGATATATGTAAAATGTTAACAGTCATAAATTATTCATTTTCAACTAAACCTGAGCATACTTACGATTGGTGGTTGTATGCCTGTAACTCTTTTGATTGCAGTCCCTCAGTAAGCGGTCCGTTATTTACCTGCGGATCAGCTAACCTTACTCCTACCCGTACCCCCACCAGAACTCCAACCAGAACTCCGACGCCATCAGGCGGTGTGATACCAACAAAAACCCCGACACCTCAACCGGCTGTCTGCGGATGGACCTGCATAGAACAAAACGGATTATATTGCGCTTCAGGACTGGTATGCGATCATACGAAAACCGGCAGAAAATATGACGGGATTTGCGTAATTCCCGAATGCAACGGACAAAATTGTACGTGTATTGCACCGACCAGAACCCCGACGCCTCCGGGAGGAGCTTCGCCTACCCGCACCCCGACCAGAACCCCGACGCCTCCGGGAGGAGCTTCGCCTACCCGCACCCCGACCAGAACCCCGACGCCTCCGGG
>MGAN01000018.1:102986-107554 GCA_001789745.1 Candidatus Roizmanbacteria bacterium RIFCSPLOWO2_01_FULL_40_13 | reverse complement strand
GGAGGAGCTTCGCCTACCCGCACCCCGACCAGAACCCCGACGCCTCCGGTGCCGCCAACCCAAATTCCAACACAAGGTACTAATGCGGCCTATCTGGTTTTCATGATTGAGTTACCCGACGTTGATCAGGGAATGCCTGATATACCAGCGTCCGACATTTTAATTGAATTAAGAGATGGGAATACAGTCGTTGGCTCGACACAAGTGGATTTTATCAGAATCGGCAGCTTCTTCCAGACCGCCAGTGAAGCAGGTTTCGATATCAGTCAAGACAAAGCCTATACTATATTCGTCAAGTCAAAGATCAGTTTAGGCAGGTGGTTTAGCGGAGTTAATCTGATCCAGGGCCAGACCTTGGATTGTACTGTAACGAGCGACCCGGCTTGCGGAGAATTGATTGACCTTCGCGATATCAAGATCCTCGAGTCCGGCGACAGTGACGGATTTAATACTTCATCGGGCAGCTATAATAAAGTAGATTCTGCAGATCTGCAGGTTCTTAATCAGTACTTCAATCAGCCGGCAATCGATGCCGCTGCTGGCGCAGACTTTAATCTGGACGGCAATGTAGATATCAGCGATCTGGAAATTTTGGGCAAAAATTATGCACTGGTAGGAGATTGATGAAATAGAATTTTGAAATTTAGAATTATTAATATAAAAGATTTTTTCTAATTTCCAGATTGCGGTTTCTATAACTATTAACTTATTCTCTAAATAAATGATTCAATCTAAATTATTTTCAAATCCAAATTACAGGAAAGTTGTGATTATCCTTCTAATCGCTTTTTTAGCGGTATCAATTGTTGCTTTAAGACAAATTGGCTTGAGGCTAAGGGCGGCTCCGGGTATTCCGACTTTAAGCTTCTCCACAAATCCGTCTACTCTTCAAGAAGGTCAGAATTTCGATCTTATGTTACAAGTCAACCCAAATAATGCCAGCTTTTACGCGTTTGAACTTTATGCTAACTATGACCCCAATCAAGTTGAATTCCAGAACCCAACCAATCTCGGTCAGAACATCACTTCTTCCTTCATTTTGATTAAGTCAGAAGTCGATACGAGTACAAATACAATTACCGTAGTAGGTACTAAAACCGGCAGCGCTTTTTCAGGCTCAACCAATATGGAGTTAGCCAGGGTCAAAATGAGGGTAATATCTGGCGCAAGCGGAAGCGTCGACTTTAATTGGTCCGGCATTACCAAACTAGGAAGCAACATCAATAAAGAGTTGATAGACGGAAGTTTTCAGATTGGCGGCGGGGGAGGAATTGTGCCGACCGGAGGCGTCCCCGGCGGTCCGGATTTCAATTTGGACATACCCTCGATCACAGTACCTGGCGGTACTTCAGTTGCAGCCAGGGGAGAGGCAATTGACGTTCAAGTTTTTTTAAAAACTGATACCCAACAAGTGAAATCGGTTGACTTTGTTTTACCCTACGACGATTCCATACTTACATTCCAAGATGATTCGGGTGACCTTTCGCAAAATATAGAGATTGATCCCGATTCCGGATTTAACACCCAGTTTGTCATCAAAAAAGTCGATACTAATCAAAAGAAAATTTTTCTGGCCTTAGTCACTTCTCTCGCCGGTCAAGATCCGGTTCCGATTAATAGTTCGTCAGACATACTTATAGCAACCGTCAAATTTGCCGTTAGACCGGATGCGCCGGACGGAGTAGTCGAGCTGGTTCCCGATACGGCAAGTACGATCTATAATATGCAAACCCAAAATGTAATTACCTGTGTAGGCGGATACAGGTTTGTGGTGGGAGCCGGGGGGGGCACTACTCCTCCGGATATAATCCCTTCTTCTTATCCAACCATTCCCCAAGGGGTAACTTATACTCCAATTCCGTCTCTTCCGCCGGGAGGAGTAACCAATACACCTTATCCGACAAATCCTCCCTGGGTTTATAACACCCCCTTTCCTACCTATCCGCCGATCGGAGGAGGAAAGACAATCGGCTTGGATATAAGCCTGATCTTACAGGGTATCTTGACTCGACCCAATCAGTTTAATACTATTCCGGTTAAGGTAACTGTCCAGAGTCTGTTTGCCCAAGCCATCCTGACCGCAACCGCCAATTTTAGCGTTGATAACAATGGCATCTGGACCGGCCAAGTGACATTCAATAATTTGCCCGAGTCAGACGATTACGCGGTCTACATCAAAGGACCCAAGCACCTGCAAAAAAGAATCTGCGAGAGTGCGCCGAGTGAGGTTTTCCCGGGAAATTATTCCTGTACCGGTGGGTTAATTACTTTGCAGGCAGGATCAAACAGTCTGGATTTTTCCGGAGTTTTTCAACTGGCAGGAGATTTGCCTTCCCAAGACGGACTGGTAAATTCTTATGACATTTCGCTGGTTAGGAATAATTTAGGCAATACAGATCCTTCTGTTTTGTCAATGGCCGATCTTAATTTTGACGGGATTGTCGATTCACAGGATTATTCATTGGTTATTGCGTCGGTTGCCTTTAGAAGCGACGACACGTTATACTGAATTACTATTTTAATATTATGCAAGATCAAGCCGAAAACACCAAGCCGGAAGTAAAAAGCTCAAAAAAAGATTCCATACTTCGTTTAATAACGGTTCTTGTCGCCGTCGCCTTTATTTTTTTACTGTTTCTTTTTTTTCAATTGCGGAATAAAAAGCAAATACAAGACGAGGTGATTATCGAACAATACCCCACACCCGTAATACTTCAGATCGGATCGCTGACACTGCAAAAAAGCGATAAAAATCAGTCAGCGGAGCAGAATAAAGCCTTGAATATCGATGTACTCGCAAACTCCGGTGAAAAATCGATTGTCGGTTACGACCTAGTTTTTACTTTCACCGAGGATGAGTTTGAAGTTCTGACCGCAACCTCGTTGCTTGAAGACTTTAGTCTTTATAGAATAAAAGAAAAGGATTATTTCATTGTAACCGGAGCAAAAAAACTTGATACCATAGCTTCGGCAATCTTTGACAATACACCCGTATTACGGCTAACGCTTAAGCCTAAGAAAAAAGGTGAATTAACATTAGGTCTGGCAAATAATCTAAATAAAGAAAGGACGCAGATGGTCGACGAAGATACTCAAGTTCTTTTTCCCCAGGTTTCCGAGTTAAAAATCGATGTTAAATAAAAAAATTCGTTGTTTAACTATGAAAAAACTATTTTTTAAACTATCGGTAGTCGCACAGGTATTATTTTTAAGCGGGATTGTTTTTGCCCAGACCCAATCCGGATATCTGACCTTTGATCAACAGTCTATTTCTGCCAATGTTGGAAAACCTTTTGACGTGAATGTAGTAGTTGACGCAGGATCAGAGCAAATTTCTTCGATTGACGCCTATGTTATCTACAATCCCGGCTTGATTGAACCCCGGACGATTACTCCCGCAGGCTTTTTCCCGACCGTGGTGAATAATATCACTCCCGGAAGAATCTATATCGCAGGTCTGGTCGATGATGCGGCCAACTTCAAAACCGGCAGCGGATCAGTAGCAACAATTACTTTTATGCCTTTAACCATAGGCACCGGTACATTAATCTACGATTGTCAGCCGGGAGTATATAACAGTTCCAAGGTCATCCAAAACGATCTTAACGCCACCAATATTATCGATTGTAGCCAGTCGGGAGTGAGCGAGATAACTATTGGAGAAGGAACCGGAGGTGATACTTTAAGCAATAATACCGCCACACCTTCAGCTCTTCCTAAAACGGGAATTTTCGAAAACATTACAAAAGTTGCAATTCCGGGAGTGATATTATTATTGTTGGGAGGAGCGTTGAGATTGGTACTTTAAGAATATTAAAAGTTAAAAATAAACTTTCTCCTAATCCCCTCCTTGTCAAGGAGGGGGGAAAGAGAGGGGTGGATGTATCTTTACATTCACTTTTTTCATTTTTAGTTTTTTCAATTTTTTAAATTAGCAAAATATGCGCTTGCCCAAATTACCGGCTCTGATCGTAGGTTCGGTTTTAGCCTTTATTTTCTTGATAGGCGGATTTTTTGTCATTCAGGGGCTTCCGGGGAGAGCCGTCGATGAGCAGCCGAGGGATGTGGTGGTTGCGGATATTACCAGCAATTCAGGGAAAATAAGTTATGCCACAGCCGCCAGGACGCAGGGCGTAGTGGAGTATGGGGTTTCGCCCACCGCGCTTAATCTTTTGGCTCCCGAAAGTGAGGCCGGTACCGATCATGAGGTTGAGTTGACGCTACTTTCCAAAGACACCACCTATTATTTTCAGATCGCAATCGGAGGAGATAAGTACGATAATGCAGGAGTGCCCTGGACTTTTCGAACCAAAGCCTCGGATACCGATCTGGACAATCTGGAGTTGTCGCCGACAACATTACCAACTCCGGTTTCCCGTGTCGTGGTGCCACACACTGAAAGTTTCTGTAATGAGACTAATTGCGAGCAGATCAAACAAAAACTAGGACAAGGATGTACGACCCAAGATTACGTCAAGTGTATCAAAAAAGTAGCCCCCACGCAGAAGCCGCTTACCACACCTTGAGAGAAATTCTAATCTCTAAATTCTAAATCCTAAACAATTTCA
>MGAN01000018.1:35001-102976 GCA_001789745.1 Candidatus Roizmanbacteria bacterium RIFCSPLOWO2_01_FULL_40_13 | reverse complement strand
AAACTGATAATTGACCTAATGATAAGCCCCAGCATTGAGGAGCCGCCAAAGGGGAAGATCAACATCAAAAGAAAAATCATTCCGTACCGTTCCAGTTGGTACCATTCATGCGCCCGCTCGTCTGACAGCAAGCCCCCGACGATTTTAAATCCATCCAACGGATGGATAGGCAGCAAGTTAAATACTCCGAGGATTACGTTTAAAGAAATTACCGGGATCAGGATGATGTTTATGAGGGACTGTAAAGGTATAAATCCAAGAAGATTGGATAAACGAAGAAAAAATGACAGTAATAAAGCTACGACAAAATTGGAAAATGGTCCGGCCAGTGAGATTATGGCCGCATCACGCCGGGGATTTTTCAGGTTAAACGGATCAAATCCCACCGGCTTACCCCAGCCAAAACCAAAAAAAAGCAGGAAAAGAATCCCCATAGGATCGATATGGACAAGAGGATTAAGCTTAAGTCTTCCGGCTAGTCTGGGTGTTGGATCTCCCAACTGGTCGGCTGCAAAAGCATGTGAGAATTCATGCACCCCTATAGCTATCAAGAGGGCAATAATATAGACAAGAAAAAGCAGGGGATTGGTTAAAAGATAATTTAACATTAATTTAAAATGAGATTTGAGCGAAAATCAAAAATTGTCAATTGTAAATTATAGCGATCGCAATATGAAATGACAGGTGGTATTTTTGTGTCATGCTGAATTTATTTCAGGATCTTATCAATCAGATCCCAAACCAAGTTCAGGATGACAAATACGACATTTTGTTTTGCGCTGACTATAGTTTGATTAAAGGTATATATTATGATATCATAATTTCTCAAGTTTCATGTTTTAAATTTTACGTTTCATATTTATGAATCGTTGTTATCATTGCGGCAAAGGCGTGCTTTTTGGCCGCAGTCATACGCATCATCGCGGTGTAGCTGGAGGCAGGTGGAAGAAGAGAGCTCCCAAGACCCAGCGCATATTCCGCCCCAATTTACACCCCTATAACATAATAGAGAAAGGACTGGTAAAAAGAGTAAAGCTTTGCTCCAAATGTCTCAAGAGAATTAAGAAAGACATCAGGGAAGGCAAGAAGCCGTTCCTACAATTGCAAGAATTTTTATTTAAAGCAAAAGATAAGTCTTCTGAATTACTCCTAATATCAACTGCCTAGTATTAAGTAGTAAGAATTAAGTATTGAGTACAAAACAATTTTTTCATTAATTTTTTCTAAATTCTTAATTCTTAATACTTAATACTTAATTCTAAATACTTGTTATTTTCTCCAACTCCCCGTCCTCTTCTTCATAAAGCTTTTTTCCCTGCTCCAGAACTCTCTGGGTAAATAGTATACCGTTAAGATGGTCAACTTCGTGCTGGATGATTATAGCTTTAAATCCGCTAAACCACTTTTGCTTCTGTTTGCCGTTTATATCCCGGTACTTTAGTAATACTTTACCCGCTCGATCGACAGTGCCCCAGATTTTCGGGATGGATAAACAACCCTCTAGTTTTACGTGTTTACGTTTCTTTCTAGATTCCTCAAACTTTCGCTTTTTCAAACCCTCAGGGTTTGCGGGTTCGCTTTTTTTCAAACCCTGAGGGTTATGAGTTTCGATTTTAAGAATTTCCGGATTTACAAACGCCTCTATTTTGCCACTTTCGCTCGGTCTGATGATAAATACAGCCAGATCTACGCCTACTTGCGGCGCAGCTAAGCCGACCCCCTGCGGATTTACCTGTTTTGCCAACGCAACTTCCATATCTTTGACCATCCGGTTCAACTGACCGTCAAACTTTTCAACTTTCTTGGTCTGAGAAGTGAGTACCGTATTGGGAACTGTGACGATTTCGAACATGGGAATATTATATAATAAAGTTCAAATATCAAATCTCAAAGCCAGGTTATACTTCTATTGATTGAGATTGCAATCAGTATATACCCCTCTAAGTTGATTTAATAAGATATTTTTAGTTGAAAATTTGCAAAATCAACTAAGACGGGTATAAAAGCTTAAAATTAATTAGCTTTAATATTTGAGTCAGGTTTTGCTTTTTGATTTTTGCACTTTGATCTATGTTATTATCTCTCTGTATAGCTACCTACAACGAAGGGAAAAATATCCATTATCCTTTAGAATCTGCTTATGATTTCGTGGACGAGGTAGTGATAGTTGATGGCGGATCGACGGATAAGACTGTTGAAATTGCCAAATCTTACGGTAAAAAAGTCAGGATCATAAAAACCGATAATCCCGCCATGTTTCATAAAAACAAACAAAAAGCCATTGAGGCGGCTCACGGAGAGTGGATTCTGCAGTTGGACGCGGATGAAGCCCTAAGCAAAGAATTAAAAGACGAAATCAAGGTAATAATAAATCCGAAATCCGAAATCCGAAATCCGAAACAAATTAGAAATCAAAAAACACAAAATCATAAACAGTTTAAAAATTTAAATTTAGAAAATTCGAATTTGTTTCGTGCTTCGAGTTTCGATATTCGAATTTCCCAAAAAGTGGCATATTGGGTTCCCAGAAAGAACTTTTTCTTGACGAGGTTCTTAATGAAAGGAGGCCAATACCCGGATTACACAATCCGATTATATAAAAACGGATTCGCTCGATTCCCCTGCAAGAGCGTCCATGAGAATGTGGAGATAATACAAAAAAGCAATTACCAATTATCAATAACCAATAATCAAAAAAATCCCAAATTCCAGTATTCAAATATTCAAAATAAAATTGAGAATTGGAAATTGAATATTGGATATTTGAACAATCCTATTCTTCACCATGCCGATCCCACTTTTTCCCGTTACCTGCAGCGCTGGGACAGATATACGACATTGGATGCTAACATATTGTTTACGACGCAGGGCTTTGCTTCACTACACTTTTTTGATTATTTTTTCCTTAAGCCTTCTGTCTGGTTTTTCTCAACCTATTTTCGACATTTAGGTTTTCTCGACGGCTTTCCCGGTTTTGTCTTTGCTCTTTTTTCATCGCTCCGGTTCTGGGTAATCTACGTCAAATTATGGACTAAAACTATTAAGAAAACTGAGTGAGGTAAACGTATTTGATTCACTTTTTCTACCTTCCAACTTCCAACCGCCAGTTTCCAGCCGGTAGTTTAATATCCTATAATATTGATTTTTTCCCTTGAATTTGGTATAATATGGAGCTTTATGAAAAGCTTTTCCCTAATTATACCTATCTATAACGAGGAAGAAATTCTGGAAGAACAAGTGGGAAGATTGATGGAGGAGATTGAACGGGTCCTTCCTCACGCGGAATACGAAATCGTACTGGTTGAAAACGGCAGCACCGATAACTCCCTAAAAATTGCCCAGAAATTAGCCTCGGATTACGGTCAAATAACTCTGGTTAAACTACAAAGCCCATCCTACGGCCAGGCATTTAAGGAAGGCTTGAGATACGCAAGGTTTGATCACGCTTTTCAGTTTGATATAGACTTTTGGGATGTCGAATTTATCGAATTGTCTCTTCTACTGCTTAACAGATATGATTTTGTCATCGGCTCCAAGAATCTGGGTAAATCAATTGACAAAAGACCGATCGGCAGAAAAGTCATCAGTAAATTGCTTGAGTATTTTTTGAAGTTGTATTTCGGCGTTCCTTTCTCCGATACCCATGGCATGAAAGCCCTGAAGAGAAGACTGGTACTTCCCTATATTGACGAGGTACAAAGCCAGAACCACTTTTTTGATAGTGAGCTTTTAATCATGTGCCACTACCTCCGCTATTCATTTAAAGAACTGCCTGTCAGTTTAAGCGAGATAAGAAGTACCAGATTTTCATTCTTGATTAGATTGCTGGAGACCCTGAAAGAATTCGGCAAACTTATTACCATGAAAAGATTATTAATTAGATATTCATACCTGTAAGAAACTCTAAACTCAAATATCTAAACTCTAAACAATTCCAAAATTCAAAGTTTCAAAAATTTATCAGTTGACATAAGTTTTGAATTTAAGAAATTTGAATTTGTTTAGGATTTAGGGTTTAGTATTTAGAATTTGTTGAAAATTATGAAACTTTACAGTGACGATTTTGGTTATAATCCGAGGGCAGATAAGGAAATTCTGAAGCTGGTCAGGCGCGACAGACTTTTTGGCTTGTCGGTTATTGCAACCATGGTAAGCCAAGCCCGCCTGAGACAGCTGGTAAGCACTTTGGTTAAAAAAAAAGAAGTGAAAATCGGGCTTCACATCAATTTGATCGAAGGTAAACCCAGTTCGCACTTCCTCAATATCAAGTCTTTAGTTGACAGAGAAGGCAAATTCTTTCCCTTACCGGTCTTCCTGGTTAAGCTGTTTTTGGGTAAGGTTGATAGGTTGGATATCAAATCCGAGATTCAGTCGCAACTGAATCTTCTCAAAAAAAGAAATCTGCAGGTTGACATGCTTGACAGTCACCAGCACACTCATGCGTTTTCGCCTATTGCAGAGATAGTTGAGGAAATCGCAGACGAAGAGAGCGTTGCCCAAATTAGAAATTTTAACTCGATCAAGACACACTCACTTAGAGGCAGGCTGACGCTGATGCTGGTTAAATTTATAGCCTTTTTATCATATCTGGTTGCTTATAAAAAAATCGGTTTCCCCGTATCCTGGAGGTCGGCTCAAAAACTGGACTGGACGGTCATGAGCTGGGAGTCTGACAGTTTTGCCGTAGAAGAGGTTGTTCGCAGGGGTTTGGCCTTTATTATTCATCCTTTTCTCCCTTTTGACAAGAATAAGAGCTACCAGAAATATATCAGATAAAATACTACCAATACTACAAATGCTCACGAATAAGCAAATAAATGTATTAATAATTAAATGATTTAATTCGCCTCCCCCTTCTTGTCAAGGAGGGGAGAAGAATAACTGTTTCCTTTTTCCATAAAGAAACCACATAGAAATCTACAACATTTGTCATTCCCGTAAAAAGCGGGAATCCAGGCTAAGAATTCTGGATTCCGGATCAAGTCCGGAATGACAGAATTTTAATATTTCTATCGAACTTCTCTTTAACTTATACTTCTATTAATTGAAATCGCAATCAGTATATATACCCATCTTACTCCGATTTGCAGCTCTCTCGGAGCGAAAAAGCGGATTAGATGGGTATATACTGAGTAACTCAGTTGCAAACCTTAAGTTATCGAAGTATACCCCTCTAAGTTGATTTAATAAGATATTTTTAGTTGAAAATTTGCAAAATCAACTAAGACGGGTATAAGAGGGGAGAAAAGGGGTGGTATTGGTATACCCATCTTAGTTAAAATTGCGAAAGCGAAAGCACTCCGGACGGTGTGCGGACGCACTCCTCCGAAGTGAAATACGAAAAAAAGTTTGCAAACTCATTGACGGTAGATGTAGATATAGTATTTATTCAGTATTAATTACCTCTTGCATAGTTAAAAAATCCTGTTATATTATTATTATGGCTGATAATAAAAGACCAACTCGTTTCTTCGGTTTAGGCGTTTTATTTGGCACAATCATAGGAGGAATAACTGCATTGTTCTTGTCTCCAAAATCGGGTAAGGAAAATCGTGAAGAGGTAATAAAGAAGATTAAACATCTTAAAAAAAATATTGAGGAGATGGAGTTGGATAAGAAAGTAAAGGAAGTCTGGGGCGAAATCAGCGAAGAAGGCAAGAAAACTTATACGAAAGTCAAGAAAGAGGTTATGGAGCGTCTTGAAGATATGCAGGAAAAATGGGAAGAATTTGACCGGGAGAAATATATGAGTATGGTAAGTGAGTCAGTAGATAAAGCCAAAAGCGAAAGTAAAACCACCGCCGATAAACTCAAAAAGCTCAAGGACCTCTTCGCGCGGGATTGGAACAAAGTCTTCGGAGAGTCAAATAAAACATAAAGCTTGTAACATAAAACATTTATTCTCTCTTATAAAGTAAGCCGTAAAGAGTTTTAGCTAATTCATTTACGCCAATCATTATTTCGTTGAGATTATTGTTAGTTATTAAATCAAATTCTTTTGCAAAATTAAGTATACTTCTATTAATTGAAATCGCAATCAGTATGTATCCCTCCTTAGTTGATCTGATAAGATAACTTTAGTTGACATTTTGCAAAATCAACTAAGACGGGTATAGATATTTTGTTTCTTTTAAGGAAGCAAAGGCTATACTTAACAAATGCCTTTTTTCTTTTAATGATATTCTTGCTCCTGCTTCAACGATGTTTAAAATTATAGATAGACTAGAGCCTATTTCAAAACCTGGCTATTTACGTCATTCTGGCAAGCCGAAGGCGCGTCCAGAATCTAAAAGAGGTTTAGAGACTCTGGACAAGCAAGAGTGACGAGTATTGAAATAGCTTCTAGCTCTTTTCAGTTATTCTCCGATCGAAAATTGGTATTTTGAGGAAAATCTAGAGTGATTCTGTAAATTTTCTTTACAAGAGGATCGCCTAAATCGAAAAGTAATTAGCCCTTACGCATTTTTATTAAAAGTTTTATGTTTTACGATTCATGTTTCATCTTATGCTTTTCTTCCATATCTTTCCTTCGACAGCCGGATAATTTTCTCCTTGTTTTCATTCTTTAACTCAGGCAGGGGTAGGGTAGTGGCGGGAAAAGGTGCCGAAGTCATTCCGTCGATGGAGAGTTTGAGCACTGTTTCATACTTACCCAAAGACACAAGATCGTTTTCGTTGTAGATTTCCGCAAACTCAAAAGTCAGAAGGTGAGCGTCCCTGGCGCCGACTACGAATGAGATTAAGGTTCCCACATTGCCAAAGATGGCTTTTTGCACGTCAAGCTCCAATTGCTCGATATACTGGTTGGCCAGAGTCAGCGCCAGCCGGTATTTACGGGCTTCCGAGAGGATTTTAATGAAGGAAGTAGTGGCAAAGTTCTGGAATTCGTCAACATAAAGAAAGAAGTCCCTGCGTTCTTCTTCTTTGACAAATGACCTGTTCATGGCCGCAAGTTGGATTTGGGTGATGATCATAGCGCCCAGCAGTGCGGCACTGTCTTCTCCCAGTTTACCCTGCGACAGGTTCAGGATGAGGATTTTGCCGTCGTTCATAATCGACTCCAGGTCGATCGAGGATTTGGATTTGCCCAGGATGTTTCTGATCATTCTGGAGGTGACGAACTGGCCGACCTTGTTCTGGATCGGTGAGATTGCCTCGGCACGCAGCCGGTCGGGCATTCTTTCGAACTCCTTTTCCCAGAAGCCTTTAAGTACCGGATCCTGCAGTTTGCCGACGATTTTGCGGCGGTATTCTTTGTGGGAAAGCAAAGGAAGAATGTCGACAAGGGTAGATCCGGGGCTTTCCAAAAGCGTCAAAATTACATTTCTTAAAATATATTCTAGCCTCGGACCCCAGCTTTCCTTGTAAATTTTATTAAAGATGGAAACGATTCCGGATGCGATCAAATCTTTTTGCTGTTTATTCCTGACCTCCAGGACGTTAAGCGAGAAAGGTCTTTCCGTATCGAATGGTTCAAGATAGACGACGTCGTTAAGCCTTCTTTTGGGAATATAATCGAGGATGATGTTGGAGAGATCGCCGTGCGGGTCGATAATTCCTATCCCCCGGTCTTTTCTGATATCGTCTATCGCCATATTGGCAATCAGGGTGGATTTGCCCGAGCCGGTCTTGCCGATGATATAGACGTGCTTTCGGCGGTCCGGCGTCTTGATGCCGAAGATCGTCTGCTTGTTTTTGAATTCGGCTTTGGCAAAAAAATTGACGCCCCGTTTGAAATTTTGTAGAGACGCATTGCTATGCGTCTCTACATTTGTCACAGGCAGATTCTCCGGCGGTTCGCCTTTCAGGGTCTTACCCCAGGCGATATTTTTGATACCGGATAACAGATAGCCTGTCGGGTGCCAAAGAGTAGCCAGCTCCTGGGCATTTAAGATCTGGTATTTACGCTCAAAAAAATAAGTCTTTCTTTCCTTGATTCTTTTTAAGAGATGATCCTTAAAGATCAAAGGCCTGCGAAAAACAAACTGGTTGCCGTCACCCAGGGAAAAGCTGCCGAAGGTGCCTGCCAGATTTTGCAGATAAGGAAGTAGAGACGCATGGCTATGCGACTCTATAATATTTGACCCGACCACTAATCTGATTACCGCTTTCCCGCCCTGAAATGAAGCCTTCTTAAGCATCAAAAGCTGTTGCGGGCTTCTGGTGTAGCGGGCGGCGTGCTCGTCATAGATCTGCTGTTTGGCTGCGGTCACGGTCTGGTCCTGCCAGGGAAAGCTTGCCGGAGTTACAACGATTTGCACCGCCATCCTAAGGACAGGGTTTTGTTTGGAGAAGAAACCAACGAGGGAGGATAAGGGATCCACGTCCTTGAAATCGAAGTAGGTCTTGATCGGCAGATAGTGGAAGGAGTTAAGCACAGCTTCACCGGCTGAGACATTTTTTGACTTAAAGACGAGGCTCATAGGATCGGTAGTCTTGGTCACCTTGGATTGGGGGAAAGAGGAAGTGATCAGGCTTTGAATTAAGGTTTCGTTTTCCCGGGGAGTTGAGACATAAAAATAAATGGTTTGATCCAAAAGAAAAATTTCAAAAGCATAGCGCTTGACTGGGACAAAAAGTCTTTTCCAGGTGGGGACATAAGGATAAGAAAGAAGCGACGCGAAGATCTGGGTCGCCGCCTCAATCGGCGTCTCGTCTTCTTTGGGATTGCGGATTTGTAAGAAGGATAATTGAGACATAAAATTCATTATAACAATGAAGAAATAAAGATGTTGTTATACTTCTATTGATTGAGATTGCAATCAGTATATACCCCTCTAAGTTGATTTAATAAGATATTTTTAGTTGAAAATTTGCAAAATCAACTAAGACGGGTAGATATAATATTTTGGTAATATGGCTACTGCAAAGCAGGAGGCCGTTTTTGTCATTCCCGCGTTTACCCTAAACTATATTGAAGGGAAGGCGTGAATCCAAGCTAATTTTCTGGATCCCAGATCAGGTCGAAATGATATTTCGTTTTGCGCCGACTATAATTACTTATATCAAAATGAAAAATAAAAAGATCGAAAAATTATTTTTCAAATGCAGTTGTAGCTATGGACAGCAATTGCAGGTAAATAATTTTGACGACGGTTCATTTGAGATTAATACGAGGTTAGATGGAAGGAGAAAATGGACAGGGGTTGTTTTGAAGAAAAAAGAAATTAAGAAATTGATTGTTCTTTTGAACTTAACTGAATTGAAATTGACCAGCTAGAAAAAAAATGTATAATTGTTTTTATGAATAAGCGAATTGAGATAAATAAATACATTGTTGCCGATCCTGAGATCTGTCACGGTAAACCGACCTTTAAAGGCACACGCATTATGGTATGGCAAATCCTTCAGATGCTTGCACAGGGGGAAAACGAAAAAAGTATTCATAAAGCATTTCCGAGCCTTAACACTTCTCATGTTAAAGCCGCATTAGAGTACGCGAGTACTCTTACTCAAGAGAACTATGTCATCGTCAACACCTACCCTCAAATTTCTCATTGATGAAAATGTAAGAACAGAACTTACAGCTTTTCTAAAGAAAGAAAAGTATAATGTAAAGACAATAGTTCCTAAATCTTCAGATTCAGAAATTTCAGCTCTGTCAAAAAAAGAATTACGAATTCTTATCACCAATGACTCAGATTTCTCTAAATCTCTAAGAACAGAGATTTATTCTGTTGTATGGTTACGAATTCCACAGTGGAGTTCGAACTTTTACTTTCTTCCTTTAAAAAACTATTGCAAGAATGCAAAATTTATACAGGTAGAATAATCGTATTAAATATTAATGAGTGGAAGTCTAATTCTCTTGGAGAAATAATAAATATAGGTGATTAAAATTGGTTCTTTCTTTTTAATATCCAAACAAAACTACCAATAAGTAGTGCAAACCCGAAGTATTGTAAATACTGCGGCCAGAAGATAAAAACGAAGCCGGTATCACTGTTTACTTCATCTGACAACCTCCATCCGTTAGCCCAGTTGTTAACCAGGACATGCTCTAAAATTTTACCATCCAAAATAGCAATCCAACCGGGATTATAGGCTTGTTTCAGTGTCGTGATATATTCGGATGCGGCGTCGATTTTTTCATACGACCCCATTAATTTGCTTGATACCGGGATAATTGATATGAATTTTAGATCGTTGACCGATTCGATATCACCGTAAGACAGATTATCTATGGTTAATTCATAGCCGATTCCAACCTCAGAAGGCGGAATAAAAAAGTAATTATCGCCGAAATCCCTATTTTTATAGATCTCATCATATATATCGCAAAGAGTCGAATACAGATTTTTTAGGCAGATTCTAAGAGGCAGACCCTGAATATGTCTTGCGTTAATTACCAGAAGATAAGCTTTGTCATGTGACAGGGAATAGAAATCCAGTCCCACTCCGTTTATCGTATTTTTTGCATTAAAATTAAGTATTTTCTCACCGGCTGATTCAGTTAGTGTCACGCCGTCAACACTTTTATTACTTTCGTAAATTTCCTCTGCAGAAAAATTAAGCAAAAATTGATTTTCTTGTAAATAACTGAATTTGTTAAAAATATCTTGTTTGAGTTTATCGTCTGGCGTATATATGTCCCGATAGGGGAAGACATAACCTGATCGGGCAGAATCTGTTTGATCCAAAGAGGTAAAATAAGGGCCAAGCTTTTGATAAGCGAAGTCAAAATCCGACCAGCGATATTGCGGATTAACTAGAGGTAGATTAAGAGTCAGCAATTTATCCGATGCAACCGTATTTACCTTATACACCGTCAAATTAGCAAATTGCGCAAGCCTTGAGATCTGCAATTGTGATTCGAGTTGAGACAACAACAAGCCGCTTTCCCGATCATAGACTTTTTGCGGGCGGTTTTTAAGACTGGTTGTGATATTATTCCTATCCCAAAGGATATATTGAACATTAAACTTTTTTAAGTTGGTTAAAAAGAAATCAGGGTTTCTGGTGTAAAGCGCATGATGAAATTCTCGATATGCCTGTTCATTCTGGATGCTCCAGCGGTCAAAATCGCGGTCAAGTATAGCCTGCTTAAGCCCAAACCAGATAAAACCCGACCCTTGGTATTTCCAATCATAGTACTGCCAGCCCGAAAAAGTATGAAGGGGTAAGGAAAGCACAGCGCCGTCGGTCTGATTTTTCATGAAATCCCAGAATCGGAAGTACTCACCGGGAATTTTAATTTTTATTTTTGAGGAGATAAGATTACCCTTAAAAGCCGGTGTGGCATAAATAAATAAAAACAGGAAAGAAATAAAAGTAATGGCTGCAACCGCCGTTCTGCCTGACCAGCGGTTAAAAAGCAGGAAGATGAAATAAGAAAAATAGATCGTATAGGCAAAGGAGAGAAAAATGGAAAATTTGGTAAAGACGAAGCGGAAAGCTTGATCAAATATACTAAACTGGATTAAAAAGTCGAATAGAAGGCTAAAGGGGTAAGTATTATTCAATAAAAAGATCATGGGGATGAGCAGGAAAGGTGAAAAAACCAAAAAAAGTTTTTGTCGGTGTAATGCGCTTGCCAAAAACGCCAAAACCACGGTTGTAAACAGACCATAGCCGATGTATGTAACCAGGGGATTGCTGAAATGCTTTCTCCACTCACTCATCAGATACTCGGGTTTTTCCTTATCGAAATTGAAGATCGACCAGTTGAAGTAAAATCCCTTGATTAAGGCTACGTCCTTAAGGTATCCGTGCTCGCGGTTTCTCAATCCGTATTCTTGCGAAAATAGTCGTGTTTGTTTTGCCTCAACCGGAACATGGCTTGAAGTTTTGACAAAATACAAATTCGGCAGCAGCCAATAGGAGTTGATTAAAAGCGTGACAAAAACTAATAAAATAATGTTTTTTAATTTTTTAATCTGGGTATTACTATTGAACTTAGAGTCATTCTGGGAAGGAGCATTCGCGACGACTCCAGTATCGTTGATTATGCGTCTTTGAAAAAATGCATGCAAAAATAAAAAGCAGATATATACGGCAAAAAAAGCATACCAGAGGTGTGCCGCATAAGCCTGGGGAGTCGAAAACAGGGTAGCAATAGCAAAGTAAAGCAAGTTTTTCCGGTTGGGATTTTGCAGATATTTTAGGGAGAAAAGGACGATCCATGGAAGTACGGCATATTGAGTGGTAAACATCTCGAAGGCGACGATGAATTGCTGTACGGTACCGAGATTAAAAAGGTAAAAAAGCCCGCCGAGAAATGCGATAGGTTCATTTTTATTTGTCATCCCGCCTTTGGCGGGATCGTTATCAACTTTTTTTAGAAGGTAATGAATAAGAAAATAAATTCCCAAAGGTCCGAATAGTAAACATAAAAACACGTAAGTGTAACGTAAAAATGACACAGGCAAAACAAAATGCAGGATCCAGAGAATTATTACCCTCGGCAGATCGGACATATGTGAGTGCCCGGCAACTGCTCCAAGACCCTGATCGCTCCTCCAGACTCCAAAAAACAATCTTTTGAAATTGAGCCCGAAGTCGAATTCGGGGTGAAGTGTGTCCCAGCCTGTAAGAAAGGTTCCTGGCTGATAGTTAATAATCGCAAGAATAAATACGATAAAAACCAGAGCGTAAAAGCCAAAATGTTTTTTTATATGCGGCAAAAGCATGGGTTAAAGTTAGTATAATAAATTTTAGCTATGTTAAAAAGACTAAAAATTCAACCTCAAGATCTGCTTTTTCTTCTGCTTTTTTTTCACCTCGTCGGCAACATTATCTGGATCAAGCTAAATAACTCACCTCCTGCCTGGGATGAAGCCTACAACACCATGAGGTCGCTTGACTACCTACATTTTTTCCAGAATCTGTTTACCGGTAGACTTGATGTCAGACAATTTCTAGACGCTTTTGTCGACTATTATGGTCCTCTTGTCAGAATAATGACGGCAATTATACTATTCATGCTTTCTCCTCACATAAAGTTAGCCCAATTCATGGCCACGCTTTTTTTCCTGGGAACAATCTATCTGGTCTATCTTTTGGGAAAAACTCTTTATAAAAATAAATGGATAGCGCTTTTTGCGGTCTTTTTATTTTCATTCTTTCAGGTGGTTTACGACAATTCCCGCTGGTTATTGCTTGATATTCCGATGACTTTTTTTACTTTGCTGGCTTTTTATTTTTTTATTAAGAGTAATTATTTTGAAAACAGGAAATATACAATACTTTCGTTTGTGGCAACGATGTTTTCGGTTTTGACCAAGTTTCAGGGTGTGCTTTACCTTTTATTGCCATATTTTTGGGGACTTGTAAATATTGTTAAAAATAAGAAGTACGGCAGAATTTGGAATATATTGATTGGTTCTTTGATTTTTATCATTCCTAGCGTACTTTATGTAATCCCGAGTATCGAAAAAATAAAGCTTTACTATGGTCTGGCTGTACCGGGAGAGCCACTGGTCGATCCGATCTACCTTCTTAATCCCATTACCTGGACTCATCACCTCAAGCTTTTCATAAATTACGAGATCACTTTTCCAATTTTTGTTTTTTTCATAGTTTCACTTTATTTTTTTATAAAAAATAAAAATTCTTCCACCCATTCTGTCATTCTGGCAAGCGACGAAGGAGCGCGTCCAGAATCTAACAACGATTCTGGAGACACTTCGTTCCCCAGAATGACACCAGCGATCGATAAACATAATTATAAATGGTTTCTCATTACCAACATCATCTTCTACTACATTTTCTTCACCGTCTTCCCCAACAAAGACATGCGTTTTCTTTTCCCGATCCTGCCTTTTGTAGCTCTTGTTTTTGCTCGAGGCTTCTTCTTCTTTTTTGAAAGATATAAGAAATTGGCGACGGCGGCTTTCATTTTCATAGCAGTTTTTAATCTCGCCATGTATGTTATTTTGTCTTTTGAGTATCCGATAAAAAAAGGCAGCGTGTACTTTGTAGTTGTTCCTTTTGTTTCGGATATTGCCATATTTAACCTGAAAAATTACCCTGTCTTGACTTATGATCCTCATATCTGGCCGCAGGAGCAAATAATCAAAGACCTAAAAGAAATATCCAGAGGTAAGGATATAAATATTGTTTTGATTCCCAACTTTGAGGGATTTAATGACAATAATCTGGGGATTTATGAACGTATCTACCGTATACACAATATCTATACGGAAAGAGCCGGGGGAAGAACGAGGTTTGAGAGTAGAGAAGAGCTTGACTCCTACCTGAATGATTACGAATATTTTTTGACCACGCCGGGAGAAGTCGGCGTATTCTACCAGACCGATAAAGAGGCGTTCGAGCAGATGAGAGACGCTTTAAAACAACGGCTACAAGATGACAAAGCCCAAATCCTTAAAAAATATACTTTACCCAACAATCAAGAAATCTGGTTGGTGAAAAGAATTTTATAGAAAAAAAACGGGTGTCGAGGTGGAAAGGCTTCCACAAGCGCGCATGAAATTTATATAACTAAGTTTAGAGCTATTACAAAGGTTTTCTATTCTAAGAAAACCTGTTTAAGTTAAACAAAACAATTCAGAGCACTTGTGGAAGGGAAACCGAGACGAGCCCCGTTTATTTTTTTAATATCCTTTTTCTTTTACACAGTTTTTGTACGCGTCTTCAATAGGCATTGACACCTTGACTCCCGGCTTTTCCTGTACTTCATATCTTGAAATGCTGGCACAATCATCAATAGCTTTGATCTTAAGGTATTTGTCTGCTCTTGTTACGGCAAAAAACAAAGCCGCAGCAGTTAATACGACCCATAATATAGTTGTACTCATTAGTCCGTTTTTCATAAAATATTCAACTCCTTTCTATTTGATAAAACTGATAATATCTGAATTAGCAAATTCGCAACATTCGCATTCATTCGTAGATTCGTATCTTTTTTTTAGAAAACCAAGATTGACCAGGCGGGAAATAATTCTGCTAAACTTTGATAATGCGTATTGAAATCGATCAATCAGGCAAAATAGAACAAACAAATATATAAATTCAATAATTGCATTATCTAATGATGTAAGAGGAGGAGTGATACTGTCTAAAAAAATAAAAAGAGAATTGCAAATTTATTTCCGAGAAGTTAAAAGGTACAGGACTTTTACATATTTGGTATTTTCTGCTTGCGTTGCATTTCTTATTGCTGAGTTTGATATAAAACAAAAAGTTATAGTTGACCGAGAATATTTTGGACATGATAAATTCATTAAAAAACATATAGCAATATTTTTAAACCGATTAGGAATAAATTATCATGTTCTAATAACTTTTGAATCGATTGGAAAACATTCTCCTGCAGACGATTTAGCTAATAAAATAGGGATGAGAGAAATAAAACCTACTAAAAATATTACTTATAAAGAAACAATTAATCTAGTTTTTCCCAAAAAAAATGATCGGGTGCCTTGATGGCCGAGATCTGCTTAACTGCGGGCTTTCACCGCGAGATTGGCAGATATCCCGATCACCCTAATGATACTTAATCTTTCCCCCCTTGTCAATATTGATTTTCTGAGACCCGACTAAGAGCGCTCCGTGAGCCGTGTTCGAATAGAACTGAAAAGGCGAACGGTAAGCTCAGGCGGGTCAATCTTAATTTTGTTAGAAACCGTTACGACCCAATTTTCAAAGTGCAAAACTTTCCTCAACCCACAATTTTATTCGCATATTCGTAGATTCGAATCAATTCGTAGATTCGTATCTTATTTATGGGTTTAGGAAAAAAAGGGTAAGGGGTAGCAACAAATTCATGTTAAGGAGATCTAAAAAAAGATCAGCTTATGAAAGTGTTAAAACCACTTCTGCTTTTCCCCGAGAGGGGAAGTCCGCGCAAGCGCGAAGCTTCCCCTCCGGGATGGTACCGCTACCGCGGCCAGGTGATGACGGAGACCGTCGAGCACGTTCCAGTGCAACCGGAGTTCTTCATGTTCTGAACCCAGGTATCGACTGAATCCGCATTCACGCTAGCCCCCCACTGGGCAAAGACCCTGGCTTCCTGTTGAAAATCAACGAGGAGGCCGGAGTCACCGTTATCGTCGTAAAGGGTTTCCCCATTCACGACAATGTCGCCACTTACGCGGCAACCACTCTTGACGGTGACCGTCTGCCCAGGCTGAATCTGGAGCATCTCCATGCCATCTGTGCAGGTGATTACTCCGGACTCGGGGGTGGAGGTGGGCTCGGGGGTGGCCCCGGGCGTCGCGGTCTTATCGACCGTGTTGACAGAGACGCAGATTTGCGTTCCTCCGTCGGTGGTGATGCAATCCGCTGCCGGACTGCACGCGGCCAGCAGGACGCTGGCGATCGTGATCATCATCACGATCATGAAAATAAGTTTTCTGTTCATTTTAACTGCCTCCTTGGCAGTTTTTGAACATGGAGGGTTAATAGTCAGATCATTCTGACATTTGCTTCCACTCTAAAGACGAAGAAAAAATAAGCAAATACTACAAATTGCTCAAATAAACAAATAAATGTGAAAATGATTCAATTATTTAATTCATTAAATCATTAGTTCATTTATTTGTAGTATTTGTCGGATTTGTTTATTTGGTTATTGTTCTTGCATCTCTAAAGTGGAAGCATCTTTCTGTCCTACTTCGGTTAAACAAATGTCGTATGTTTTTGTGTCATCCTGAATTTATTTCAGGATCTGATCTTTAGTTTTTTAGTCTAAAGTCAGTAAAATAGATGCTGAAACGAGTTCAGCATGACAATGTATATCCTTTTCGACAGAAAGAACCCTAAATATAGCCATGCCACGCCCCAATATGAACCTGTCAGGTTAATATTGGATTGTTGCAATAAGCTAAATATCTAGGTTTAGCCAGAGTAAGTAAACCTGTGCCTAACGAAGTCCGATTAAGTCGGACGAAGTGGCATCACCCTCGAGGAAAGACTTTGTGTTCTACTTTTTGCAGACGATTTTCGTGTTCTCCGATTTGAATTCGATGTGTTCGAATCTCGCCATTTTTTCCTTTGATTTCAATCATGACATTGCCGATATCTTCTGCAAGTCTTACATATATCTTGTCTATTTTTTCATCGAGTTCGTCTATTTTGCTTGTTAGGTCTTTTTTAACGCTTTTTATTTCGTTACCTAGACCTTTAAGATCATCTTTGGTCGCAAAGACTTTCTTCATTTTTTTGATATCTGCATCAGTAATCATGATTCTAATCATAATCCTCGTCTTCTTATTTGTCAACGAATTTCCGGTCTTTCCTTTTGTTCCCCTATTTTCCGCTTTTAGCCCATTTCCATACTCTGACTCTAACCTCGTAGGTTAGAGTACGATTGGTGTGGCAAGCCGAAAATAATTAAAATTTGCGGTGTTAATAAAATATCCGTAATTAATCCAGCTGAGCTGAATAAAAACGGATTCCTTACCCTTTTTGTTAAAGTGCCCTGAAGTAGAACGAAGTTCACTTCAGGGTCATGTAGTGATCTTCGATCTACTACATGACGATTATTGACTCTTTTTTAGAGTCAAGTGTCTTCGTCTATTCAGATCAGACTTAGTTTTTTTTGCAAGCTTTTTGCAAAAAAACTTCATCCGGCTTCCCGTCCAGATTGTTTTCCCTCGAAAAATCGAAGGAGTATTCCCACTTCGCATTAAGCTCCGCGGGATAAAAAGGCGGGAACTAAATATTCCGCCCAGAGGCGGAAAGCTAGTCCCCGCCCGGGACGAAACATTTATCCGCCGTTTCAGGCGGATGCTTGGGATTTTAACCCCAAGGAGAGAAAGAGAAAAACATTCTCATTCACTCTCTGGAATTAAAAATAATTACCATATCAACATCGATAGATATCAATATAGTTATAGTCTTGTTCTTGGAAATCAATTCTGTTAAGTTAAATTAAATGAAAGCAATTGATCCATTCTTAATCGATGGTGTAGCCGATTTATTTGTAAATTTGGCAGCCGGATGGGTAGGAGCTGCATTTATTGCACCAAATTACACATTAAAAAGGGGAATAGTTAAGTTAACGACCTTGATTTTCGATTTAATTCTTGCTATATTTTGTTTAGTTACTGCAATTTATTTAAGAAAATTGATATGAAAAAAAAATTAGACTTAATAGATGTTAATGCAAATGTAGCAATTGCATTTTCTCTGACAATGATACTTGCAATTCTTGCCTATATTGCTTTCTTTAAGTAACTTTAATCCGCCTTCGCGGAAATCCCCGATCGTTAGATCGTGGGAGCTTCAAACTCTTAATCCCTGATTATTAAAGTGCTTGGCCAATAAAATAAGCCTCCATATCCGATTACTCGGAATCTGCAGGCTTCATACGAGCGATAGTGGTGTCAAAACATGTCCGTCCCCTTAACATATGACCGATAGTATATCATATCAAAGGTCATTTGTCAACTATAGTTAGCATCCTATAGCACTATAAAACTTTATTCGCAATTAACTAACATTGACCGAAAATAAAAGGCTATATCAAAATTGTGAAACATTCAATAAAAGAAGATTTTATATTTTATCGGGGAAGGTTATTCAACTAAATTTTTTCTTTAAGAAAAGACCCGTTCCCAGAGCAGAGAATTGGGCTATTAATAATGCTAAGCCTAATTCCGGTCCGGCTGACGGGACTTCGGTTATACCCAGGACTTCCTTCTCGATGCAAAATTGAGCCGTATCTTCATCGGCGGCGCTGTCGTTGAAGGCTTCAGATTTGTTGACTACACACATCAGTCCTTGATCTTCGGGCAGCCGGTCTTGATTTAACACTTTTACTTTGATGATAAAGACTTTTTCCTCGTCGACTTCCAGATCACCGGCATCGATTGTGATTTCTCTTGATTCGTCGCTAAAAGTTCCGGGGCCGCCGACCGGTTCGACAAAGTCGGGCAGAAAGTCCTTGACGGTCACATCTTTAAGCTTTGCTTCAGAGGTGTTTTTCACTTTAAGCTTAAAGAGTACTTCGTCATCCGGGGAAAAGCGATCATCCGACGGCGAAAGGTTGTCGACAAAGTCCGAGTCGCTCGATCCGCCTTTGGTTTCGACAGGTTTTCCAACCATCTTATCGATCATGATGGAAAGACCTGGTTCAGGTCCCTGGTAAGGACCGTACTGTCCGTATTGTCCGGACACAGGACTCACTAGGAGTAAAAAGCTTATAGTTAAAAGAAGGGTAGTTGTCAAACCTTTCATATAGCTCCGTATTATACTACAGGATTAAGCTAATGTCAACTATGGGATACAATAATATGATACGAATCTACAAATGAATGCTAATCTACAAATATACGAATGTTAAATATGACCTGAAGAATTTAATATACGTTTGGGATTTACTCTTAAATCTCTAAAATTAACAAGAATACCTAATTTTATATTTAAAGCGGTGAGATATCTTTTTATCTGATAGTAATCTTCTCTTGTGAGAAATCTTTTTGCTTTTATTTCTAAGATAATTGAATCTTCAATTATAAAATCTATTTTATTCCTACCTTCTTTTTCTCCTTGAAAGGATGCTGGCAAGGTTTTTTCCCTTTCATATTTGATTTGAGCTTTTTGTAAATCTTCTTCAATAGCATCTGAATATTCTTGTTCATTCCGATATCTTCCTAGATAGTTATGTACTTTAAAAAAGATTCCATTGAGATTATAAGAAAGATCGGGATAAATAATTTTACCCATAAGCTGATATTAGCATATTCGAAGATTCGCATAAAATTCGCATCATTCGTATCATATAATATGCTTATGAAACTCAATGCCGATCAATTAAGGAAATTAGAGGAGGAGCGCGCACAAGGCTCGATGAAACAAGTGAAGCGAAATCCGATCTATTTTGTTCTTGAGAACATTTACGATACCTATAACATCGGTGGTCTTTTCAGGCTGGCTGACGCACTGGCTATAGAGAAGATATATCTTTGCGGCGATTCCGAAATTCCCCCCAACGCCCGAATTAAGAAAGCGTCAATTGGGACTTACAAAGTTGTTCCTTGGGAATACCGCAAATCCGCAGCTGACACCATTGCGGATTTAAACTTGAAAGCCGAAACTCGAAATTCCAAGCAATTTCAAAATTCAAAAAACCAAAATTCAACCACCCCGCTATCCCCTCCTTATCAAGGAGGGGAAACAGGAGAGACAAGCAATGAAGTAGTGAAACAATTGAGTAATAATTTGAATATTATAGCCGTAGAGCAGAGTGATAAATCAGTACCTTATACTAAGGTAAACTATTCTTTGCCGCTTGTCCTTATTTTCGGCAATGAAAGTTATGGCATAAAGGAAGAAACACTGAAATTGGCGGATCAGATAGTAGAGATTCCCATGTTTGGAATTAATAAATCTTTAAATGTGATAGTGTCGGCGGCGATAGTCAGCTATTGGGTAATATCCAAAATAAAAACTTAAAGCATAAAACATAAAACATTGATAAAATATAAGACGATTTTGTTTCACCGCGTCAGACGCTGTTTCATGTTTCAGGATTCATGTTTTATGAGGGTGCCCGAATAGTTCTAGTGGCAAAACGAGCCCTTGGTAAGGGCTAGTCGCGAGTTCGATTCTCGCTTCGGGCTCAGTTTTTAAGCATACGTTTTAAATTGAGCTTAAGTTCTTCGATTCCCTGCAGATTATTAACAGAAATAAACTGCGGATTGTAAAACGAATACTGTTTTTTGAGGCTGGAACTTGTCTTATAATATTCCCCCCCGAGTTTATCAATTTTGTTGAACACTATTGACTGTTTTTTGCCGGAAATACCAAGATCCGCCAGAATTTCTTCAACGGTTTTGATTTTTTGCTCCATTTTTTCATCGGCAATATCGACCACATGGACTATCAGATCGGCATGTATTGACTCCATCAGGGTTGACCTGAAGGAATCAATCAGAGAGGGAGGAAGATTGTGAATGAAACCAATCGTGTCAGAAACCAAAATTGTATAACCCTCAGGGTTTGCAGGCTCGCTTTTTCGCAAACCCTGAGGGTTTGTTAGTATTCCTGTTGCGCTATCCAAAGTTACAAAAAGTGCATCCCTGACTTGTCCTTGTTTTCCGGTTAATAAATTAAACAGCGAAGTTTTGCCTGCATTGGTATAACCGATGATGGAGATGGTTTTGATTCCGTATTCGTGCCTTCGTTGAAGTTGAAGTTGTCGTTGTTTGACCAGTTTTTCAAGCTGATCCTTTTTGCGTCTAATTTGTTTTTTGAAGTGACGACGCATCCTCTCGATATTGGTTTCCCCGATTCCCCTTGTTCCGATTCCTCCTGCTTGACGGGATAATATAGTTCCCCCAAGCCCGTAAATTCTAAACCGCATATGCCTCATGCGGGCTATTTCAATCTGGAGTTTAGATTCAGCTGATTTAGCGTGTTTTTCAAAGATATTTAGAATAAGATCAATTCTGTCCCAGACCTGGACGTTGGAGTTAACAGACCAGAGTTTTTTTGTGAGTTCAAAAAGTTGAGCAGGTTGAACAATTGAGTTGATAATAACGTGTCTGACGGAACCCTCTGGGCTCCGGGAATCTTGAGGGTTTGCGACAATTTGTAAAAGTTCTTCAACCTTGCCGGATCCGATAAAAGTAGCTTTATCGGGAGCGGTTTTATGCTGGATAACACGTATCACATCGATTCCGCCATACGTCTTAACCAAAGCCTGAAGTTCACTCAGATCTTTTAGCCCATCCGAGGTGTGTTTATGTGGAGATATGACATCAACCAGAATTACTTTTATTTTTTTCATGCTGAATCGGAATAATTATAGCTGATTTTTTTAGAAATTATAATTGCAATTAATTTAAATGGAGCGGTTTTAAGCGCTAATTTATGTAGTACTTGACAAACAAAACTAAATTATTTATTGTCAAATTTAGATATTAGAATTGTTGTAAGTTATATCATTGGAGGTGACGTTCTTATGGCAAAAAAGAGAAAAGCTAAAAAGAGTAAGTCTGGAAAAAAGAAGAGATAGGTGTTGTTTCTAGATTAGCCTTTGAGGTCGCCGCGAAGCGGCGACCTTTTGATTTAGACGGACCTCTGTCGACTTTAGCAATTTTTTTTGCCATGAACTGGAAGGAAGCAGAAAAAACTGACAAGCAATTAGCAAAATTTACCCCGGTACCAGAAGGCTCCTGACCACAGTCTGGAGATGAATGGTTAAATAAAAGAGAGTTCGCCTTCGCAATGGGTGATCGACGGGATTTGAACCCGCAACATTCGCCTCCACAGGGCGACGCTCTGCCAGTTGAGCTACGACCACCAGTAAAAAATACTTTAATTTCAAGGCGCAAGTCTAATTTTATCAATTCTTAATTGAATTTTCACTGCAACTTTGTTATCCTGTATTCGTTTTGAACTTTGAGAATAAGAATTTAAAAATTGTTTAGAGTTTCGGATTTAGAATTTAGGATTTTATTTAGATATGGACATCAAATATCTTGGTCACGCTTCATTTTATCTCAGATCCAAAGACGCTAAATTAGTCACCGATCCCTTTGATCCAAAAATGCTGGGGATGAAGTTTCCCAAAACCGAGGCGGATATTGTTACCGTATCCCATCACCATCAGGATCACAACTATGTCCAGGGAGTTTCCGGAGACCCCTTGATTATTCAACTTCCGGGAGAATACGAAAAAAATAAATTAAGAGTTACGGGATTTGCCACATATCATGACAAGCAAAAAGGAGCAGAGCGTGGTGAAAATACTGCTTATAAAATTGAAGGCGACGGAATTTCTTTACTGCATTGCGGCGATCTTGGAATGGTTTGGGATGATGCCTTTACCGATAAATTGGGGGAGGTTGATATTTTGCTGCTGCCTGTCGGAGGATTTTATACAATCGACGCAGGCGAAGCAGCAGAGCTTGTTAAAAAGATCGAGCCATCAATTGTCATTCCTATGCATTACAACCAAGCAAAACTTAATCAGCAAATATTTGCAAAACTTACACCCGTTGACGCCTTTCTTAAAAAAATGGGAGCGGAGCAGATTCCGCCAGTCTCTAAATTGACGGTGAAAAAAGAAGAGCTTGGGGAGGAAATGAAGGTGGTGGTGATGGAGACAACCGCATAAAGTATAAAACCTAAAACATAAAACTTTTTTAAATTTATTTCATGTTTCAAGTTTCAGGTTTCATTGATTTATGCCTAATACTCCGGATTCTCTCAAAGTTCCTCCTCACGACAACGAAGCGGAAAAGTCCGTGCTTGGCGGTATATTAATCGATGCCTCAAGCATCAACTTAGTTGCGGAGTTTTTAAAGCCCGAACACTTCTATCAGTCCGAGCATCAAGCGGTCTTTTCTTCCATGCTGTCGTTGTTTGAAAAGCAAAAACCTATTGATATCGTGACGCTATCGGATCAACTGAAATCAGAAGGAATTTTGAAAAAAGTCGGCGGAAAAAGTTTTATTGCGGATCTTATAAACACAGTCCCGACCTCGGCTTATATCGAGTATTATGGCAGAATCGTAGTCGGCCACTTTGTCAAAAGAAAGCTTATAGATCTTTCCTCGCGCATAATTGAGAGGGCTTTTGACGAGAAAGGCGACACCAAAAAACTTCTGGATCAAGCTGAAGTGGAGATATTTGCCCTTTCACAGTCGCATCTTCATCAGGATTTTATTGAACTAAAAAATATTTTGGCGGAAAGTTTTGAACGATTAGAAAAATTTATGAAACTTGGAACGCATCTGCGGGGAGTTCCGACAGGTTTTAGAGATCTTGACAACAAGCTGGCCGGCATGCAAGATTCAAATCTGCTTATTCTGGCAGCAAGACCGGGGATAGGTAAAACGACTCTGGCTTTAAATATCGCGCTTCATGTTTCAACAACCCAAAAAATTCCGGTTGGCTTTTTTTCTCTTGAGATGAGTAAAGAAGAATTGGTTGACAGGCTGCTGGTTGGACAAGCTGATATCGATGCCTGGAGACTTAAGACCGGCAGATTATCCGATGATGACTATAAAAGGCTGACGGAAGCAATGGGGGAGCTATCAGAAGCCCCAATATTTATCGACGATACTCCGGGAGCGTCGATCCTCGAGATGAGGACCAAAGCCAGAAAGTTAATGGTTGAGAAAAAAATACAATTAATTATTGTTGACTATCTGCAGCTGGCTGATTCGGGACGAAGATTTGATAACCGTGTACAGGAAGTATCTTTTATTTCCCAAGGATTAAAGAATCTGGCGCGCGAACTCAAGATCCCGGTTTTGGCTATCTCTCAACTTTCACGAGCAGTCGAACTAAGAGGGTCTAAAAAACCCCAACTGGCGGATCTTAGGGAGTCGGGAGCAATCGAGCAGGATGCCGACGTAGTTATGTTTATCTATCATGAAGAAGAAAGCGAGGATCTTCTGGATCAGAGTAAACGTCTAATAAAATTGTACATTGCCAAACACCGCAACGGTCCGATCGGAGAGCTGGACCTGATGTTTAGGGGAGACCGCGTCAAATTCTACGGTGTGGAAAAGTAAATTTGACTCGCCACCACTTACCTCAATGCTAAAATCTTCGCTATCCGCTCGCCGCATTGAGGAGCGTTGGTCGGCGGGCAGGCCGCGTCAAATTCTACGGAGTTGAGAAATGATCAGTTTACTTATGATCCAACCGATTATTCCTCCTGTTAAGACATCAAAAAAGAAATGACAACCTAAGTAAATACGTGAAAGTGAAATCAATATTGCAACCAGATAATAAAACCAGCGTCTTTTTTTATCAAAATATGTCAGTACTGTGGCCGCGGCAAAGGCGGTGGTAGCGTGGGTCGAAGGAAATGAATTGTCTTTTGGGCAGTTGGCTGAAATTGGTTGAAATTGGTTGAAATTGGTTGAAGCAGGTCGAGGCCGCTGGAACACATTTTTTAAAATAGCATCGGAAGTAATATAGCTTACTGTAAAAGCCAAAAGAAAGACGAAGATAAATTTAATATCCTGCTTTTGAATTCCGGGGTATTTTCGCTCCTCAAGAATTAAAATAATCGCAATTACAATAATCCAGACTAATATAGAAGCTCCTCGCAGGGAAAGAAAGGAAAAAAAGTGATCAACCAAAATAGAATGCGGTAATATTTTATTCAATAATTGAGTGATGGACAAGTCGACGGCGATTAAATTAAGACGAGTCATAAAATCTATTATAATTGTACAAATTTATACTTCGATAACTTAAGGTTTGCAACCGAGTTACTCAGTATATACTTATCTAATCCGCTTTTTCGCTCTGACGAGCTGCAAATCGGAGTAAGATGAGTATACAATTTAAATGATAAAAACTGTCATTTTCGACTTTGACGGAACCATAGCCGATACGCTTCCCAGGATCCTGCAACTTTATAATAAATACGCATCAGATTTTGGACTAAATAAAATAACTTCGCCAGATGCAGAATTCTTAAGAGGAAAATCTACTCTGGAAATTATCAAGTGGTTCGGCATAACGGCTATAAAACTTCCAGCTTTAGCTGTTAAAATCCGCAAAGAGCTTAATTCTTCAATCACTTCTATCAAAATATTTCCCGGGATTAAAGAACTGATAAAAAAGCTTAAAAGTAAAAAATACAAGTTAGGCGTCTTAACCTCTAATTCGGTAGAAAATGTAGTTAAATTCTTAAAAAAATATAGAATTGATTCTTTTGACTTTATTATATCGGAACCGAGTCTGCTTGGTAAAGCCAAGGCAATCAAAAATCTAATAAATAATCAAAAATTAAATAAAGACAAAACTATTTATATTGGTGATGAAGTCAGAGACATCGATGCCTGCAAAGAGAATGGAATTAAAGTAATCTCCGTTACTTGGGGATTCAATACGAAGTATATCCTACAGAAAAACAACCCCGACTTCCTTGCGGGTAACCCTGCGAAAATATTAAAAATCCTGTCGATTTAGCCTACTGCCATATCCCAAAATGAACCTGCCAGGTTAATATTGGGTTGGCTTGACAGGCTAAGAGTAAACAAAAATCGTGTTTTTCCCCTGCGCTCGCGTTTCCTTCTTTTTTAAACTTTTTATCGGGTACATGTAGGAGACAACGGAAAAATTTTCAATTCTTGCTTGGGCAAACAAGTTCAATTTACCAGTCTTGCCGGCAGGCAGGCAATTTTCAATGACCTTTTCAAGATGCCAGGGGGAGACGTACAGATAAAAAGTCAAAAGTGAAAAGTCAGAAGCCAAAAGTTCAAAAGTCATAGTAAATATATCATCCCTAACAATTTTTATATTTTTTTTATTGGGGTGGAGGAGGCGACGCAGATGGAGAACCAGAATTAAAAAAGGATTGATTTCAACAGCGATAAACCGGGTGTTTAATTTTTGAGCATAGGTTGATTCTGCAGCTTTGAAAATGACTATCCCGTCACCCGCCCCCAAATCTATTACGACCTGATTTTGTTTTAAATTCAGCGCTTTGAGGATAAGCGGAAGATCAGTCTTGTTAGTCGGGAAGTAGGGTATCGGAGATAATTTTTTTGAAGTAAAAAGGAGTATAATTCCAATTACAAAAAGAAAAATTAAAAAATAAATTATCAACATATTGACAAAAATAGTTTCTTTGATACCATTATATCAACATGAATAATAGAATAGACGTTTTGAATAATTACTCTCCCCAGAGTTCTTCCGGAAATTATTACTTGGGGGAGGACCTCCTGATAAGCAAAAAATAAACCGATTACCAATCAAGCATTCCTCCCGCAAGGGAGGTTTTTTAATATGATAAAATACTTTATCATCGATTTTGATTCAACTTTTGTACAAAGTGAAGGATTGGAGGAATTGGCCTCAGTTGCGCTCGCTAATAATCCAAACAGGAAAAAGATAATTAATCAAATCAAAAAAATTACCAATCTCGGTATGGAAGGGAGGATTTCTTTTGATCGAAGTCTCGCAACAAGGTTAAAACTGCTCCACGGCAATAAGCTTCATATTTATAAAGTAGTAGAAATTCTCCGAGGAAAAATATCACCATCGATAAAAAGAAACCGTCAATTTTTCCGGCAATATAAAGAAAATATCTATATTATATCCGGGGGTTTCAAGGAGTTTATCCTGCCTATAGTCAAGCCATTTTCTCTTAACCCGGACAATGTCTTCGCCAACAGCTTTCGGCTTGACAAATTTGGAAAAATAACCGGGTTGGATAAAAATAACCCTTTATCTAAAAAGGACGGGAAAGTAAAAACAGTTATAAAATTAGGCCTTCGGGGCGAAGTGATAGTAGTTGGCGACGGATTCACAGATTATCAGATCAAAGCAATGGGTGCAGCCAAACATTTCGTTGCTTTCACTGAGAATATCAGGCGGGAAGCTGTGGTAAAAAATGCCGATCATGAAGCTCCGAATTTTGATGAATTTTTATTCGTGAATAGAATCCCGAGTTCGCTCTCATATCCCAAAAACAGAATAAAAGCACATTTACCGGTGACAAACAAAGCCAATATTGAGAAATTATTTACCCGTGAAGGTTACGCTTTGATTGGAGAAAAGACGGCACATCAGACTCAAATAGCAGTGGTAAATAATCTCTCAACCAGAACCAGACAACGATTAATAAAAATGCCTAGGCTTAATACGGTTGGAATCCTGGCCGATTCAGACAAAAAATTTTACCTTGATTTTTTAACCCTGCGTGGTATAGCCGTATTTCAAGGCAGTGATAAAGAAATTAGCAAAAAAATTATCTCTTATATTAATTCAGGCGACACACAAGGGAGCCCGAATATACCCAATATTAGATTTAGTAAGAAAAAAAAACATCATAGATTGCTGCATCTGCATAAGAATGTGCCGGGTATTTTGGCAAATCTGAATGGCGTCATGGCTAAGTATAAATTAAATATCTTATCCCAATATTTGAAAACAAATGCTAAAATCGGATATGCGATCACCGATGTGAATAAAAAATATGACCAAAAAGTTTTGCAGGAATTAAGAAAAATACCCGACACAATCAGATTTAGAGTTTTGTATTAAACCAAAATAGTATAATAAAAATAATTTAGGCCGCGGTGGCGGAACCGGTAGGCCCCGAAAGGGCGAGTGCTGAAACTGGTATACAGGCAAGTCTCAAAAACTTGTGGTATGTAAATACCGTGAGGGTTCGACTCCCTCCTCGCCCACACGGGGCAAGCGCGTAGGCTATAGTGGACGTTTTACGTCCGCTCAAAAACCTCTGAGGGCAACCTCATGAGGTTTCGACTCCCTCCTGCGGCACAAATTTAAAGGCGCCGCAAATTTTGTGATTAGCGTTACAAAGCTTTGGAGTGGTTAATTTACACTTGACAATATATATTTTGATAAGTTAAGATTCAGGTAAAGGGCTTTAATTTAGCTAGTATCAATGATCCAATTAAAAGATATCGTCAAGACAGACCGTATAATCAGAACTTCACCTGACGAGGTGCTCTCCCGGGCGATCTCCAAAATGCGTACCTCCCATGACGCAGTTTTTGTATTTGATGATAAAAATAATTTTTTGGGCGTAATCAATCCCTATTACTGTTTAATCAAGTCATCTTACCCCGGCAACTCAAAAGTCAGACACTGCCTGTACCATACGCCTAAGATTCGAATTGATTATTCAGTCGGCAAGGTAGCGGGATTATTTATCGAGTCAAAAATCCATTATCTGCCGGTTTTTAATAAAAACGACGAATTTTTAGGCATCATCTCTGCCAGACATCTGCTAAAGTTCTATCTAGGATCTTCTTTGTTTACTGTTCCCGTAAGTGACGTACTTAAAATGAAGAATAAGGGCCTGATCACAATATATGAGGATGATACGATCAAAACCGCAATCGAAACCTTCAGAAAAACCAAAGTTTCAAAACTTGTGATTCTGAATAAAGATCTAAAATTAAAGGGAGTATTGAGCTATTATGATCTTATTTCCTATCTGGTCAGTCCGCGAAGCTCTGCTCATCGAGGAGAGCGGGAGGGCAATCACGTAAGTTTTCTCCATCTCAAGGTTAAAAAATTCGCCAAAACTTATATTTTGACCCTTAAACCCAACGATCTCACCTCAAAAGCCCTGGAGTTAATTTTGGATAAAAAGATTGGGAGCGTGATTATCGTGGATGACGAGAAGCATCCGATCGGCATAATCACTACTAAGGATTTCCTAAGAATCCTTTGGAAGACGGCAAACGGAAGCAAAGCCCAAGCTTTCAATAAAGATTTTAACCAAAACAGCCGCCAAGTACTTGGCGGTTTTTTTAAAGGATTAAATTTTATTACTTCTTATCTATCTATGGCGTCGCGAGGAGCAAAGCGACGAAGCGATCTTAGTATGAATGAGATTGCTTAGCATCGGAATGTCTGACCTTCCTTCGCTTGCGATGGGGGTTGTTAAGTAAAGAGATTATATTTAATAATTTCCCAAATAGCTTTGACTCCGTCCTTCCAGCCGATTTTTTTACCTTCTTCATAGGTTCGGCCAAAATAAGAAATTCCGACTTCGTAGATTTTGAGGTTTTTAATTTTGGCAATTCTAGCGGTGATTTCCGGTTCAAATCCAAATCTTTTGCTTTGGAGAGACGGAGCAATTTTGCGGATCAACTCACCCTTAAAGATTTTATAACCGGTTTCAATATCTGTCAGATTAAGATTGGTAAGCATGTTGGAAAGTGTAGTAATCAGCATATTTCCCAGATAATGCCAGAAATAGAGTACACGATGCGGTTTGGCAGAGATGAAGCGGGAACCGTAGACTACATCCGCGTTCTGCTGCAAAAAGGGAACGAGCAGAACCGGATAATCATTTGGATCATATTCGAGGTCTGCATCCTGTACCAAGACTATGTCGCCTTTGGAACTGATAAATCCCTGTTTTAGGGCAGCGCCTTTACCCTTGTTTTTTTTATTTTTGAGAAGATTAAAATTGACGTTTATATTTTTTTTGGCCAGTTTAACGATCTGTTCTTTAATGACTCTTTCGCTTCTGTCGGTTGACCCGTCATTAATAACGATCACGTCTTTTTTCAATCCCAATGAATTAGAAGCGATTACTTTGTCCAATATTTTTTTTAAGTATTTTTCTTCGTTATAAACAGAAATTACAATCGAGAGCGTCTTAAACATGTTTAATTGGTTATTATTCTAATCCGAATTATACATTCTAACTTATTTCTTTTTAATATACTCATAGCGATTAGTGATTAAGGTTATTATAATAAATTGAAGCGAAGTCGTATATAATATTAACTTCATCAGATGAATATTCTTGTTACAGGAGGAACAGGTTTTATCGGAAGCCATTTAATTCCCAGACTTATTGCCGAAAATCATAAAGTCATTCTGCTTAAAAGGAGCGCTTCCCAAACCTGGCGGATTAAAAAATTACTAAAAAAGTTAGTCATTTTTGACCTAGACAGATTAAAAAGTTACAGAGAACTTTTTAATAAAAAAAAGATTGATTTAATCATCCACTTATCTGGCAAGTATCTAAAGTACGACCCCACAATAAGCGAAGTAGAGGAGATGAACAAAGTTAACATCAATCATCCCGCCAAGCTTTTGCAGGAAGCAACGAAATCCGGAGTAAAAAGTTTTATTAATACCGGCACTTTTTTTGAGTACAAAAAAACCAAGGGTAAAATAAACGAGCATAATCAAAGGCAACCGTTTAATTATTACACAGCGACAAAAATGGCCTTTGAAGAAATTTTAAAGTTCTATGCCGCTGCCAACCTAATCAAAGCCGTAACTTTAAAATTATTTTCGCCTTATGGTGAAAAAGATAATGAGAAAATTATACCTAAAATAGTCAAGACCCTCATCCATAAAGGAAATTTGGATTTGACCAAAGGAGAGCAGCGTCTGAGTTTTACTTATGTGGAGGACACGGTTGACTCCTATGTCAAGGCAATCGAATTTATAGATTCGCCTAATTACTGGGGTTATGAAATATTTAATATTGGTAACCCAAAGACTTATTCGTTAAAACAGATCGTCAAAATTCTCCAGAAATTCAGCGCCAACCGCCAGTCGGTTAATTTAGGGATGATTCCTTATTCTCAGGGAGAAATAATGGTTGCTCGATGTGATAGTTCTAAAGCTGAAAAAAAACTAGGTTGGAAGCCTAAAACCGATATCTACGCCGGGCTGGCAAAGACCTTTCGATATTACTTAGAACATGAAGTATAATTCTGTTATGATCGATGGGGTTAAAATCAAGCGACTAAAAAAAATCTGTGACGAACGAGGAATGATTTGGCAAATGTTCAGAAAAGATGATCCAGAATTTATACAATTTGGTGAAATTTACTTTTCTTTTATCTATCCGGGTGTCGTGAAAGGATGGCATCTTCATAAAAAAATGACCTTAAACTATGCAGTTATTCAAGGTATGATTAAACTGGTGTTATTTGATGACCGGAAAAAATCCCCAACCGTGGGTAATTTAATGGAATTGTTTATCGGAGTAGACAATTATCAGTTGGTTACAATTCCTCCCGGAGTCTGGAATGGATTTAAGGGAATCGGTGTGAAAACCTCCATAGTAGCCAACTGCGCGACCCATCCGCATGATCCAAAGGATATTGTGAGAATGGACCCTTTCGAAAGCAAAAAAATCAATTATAACTGGGAGATTAAACATCGTTAACAAACTGATCAGTATTAGATCAGTATTAGTTGACTAAAAATATTTCTTTTTATTGAAGAGATAATGGTACAGGCTGATTAAAGTTTCCAATCCGTATTTGATCGAATTCCTAAAATTTACCGAAGAAGAATCTTCCCGATAATAGGCAGGATTATAAATTTCTCCGATTGTGAATCCTAACAGATGTGCAGCGATGAGAATTTGTTGGTCGAAAACAAAGTCGTTGGACAGTTGGTTGAATTTTAATTTAGTCAAAACTTCTCTTCGAAATGCTCTAAAACCCGTATGATATTCACTTAAACTGAGGCCCAAGACTAAATTTTCGGTTATGGTCAGGAATCGGTTACTGAGATACTTATAAAGCGGCATGCCGTTTTTTAAAGTATCCTTCCTGGTGCGAATCCTGGTAGCCAACATAATATCGAATGCACCGTCGATGATCGGTGGAAGCAGATATTTAAGGAATTTTGGATCATACTGGTAATCGGGGTGAACCATAATTATAATGTCGGCGCCCATATCCAAGGCTTTACGATAGAGCGTTTTTTGACTTCCGCCGTAGCCGCGGTTGGTTTTATGACGGTAAACTTTTATCTTAAGTTTTTTGGCTAATTCCACGGTGTGATCCCGGCTGTTGTTGTCAACCAAGATTATGTCATCGACCAAATTTTTAGGAATATCGCGATAAGTTTTTTCCAGAGTTTTTTCGACATTATAAGCAGGCATTACCACCACGACTTTGTTTTTTTTCATAGGCTGCCGATAAGCGCGGTTAAATTGATTGCTTAATTTTTAAGTCATGATGTATTATCATTATTAAATCATTATGATCAAGAATAAAAATTTTTCTAGCGTCACTCATTTTAACAAAAATAAAAGTTTGTTATTCGAGATAGTTTTTTTGATTTTAATCACCATTATTTTTTTAGCCCTGCTGTTTCATAAGTTTTTTACCGATCCTTACTATTATTTTGCCGGAGATATAAGCGAAGTATATTTTCCCTGGTGGGTTTACTTAAACAAAAACCTTCGCTTAGGGCTGCTGCCGATTCTAAATCAATATTGGTTCGCGGGTTCGCTACCATTTGCCGCGCTTGAAACTAGTATTTTTTATCCTCTCTATGTAATTTTACAGTTTCTTTTCTCCGCTCAAAAAAATCTCGATACGGCTTATTTTTTCCATTTCGGAGCAGAATTAACACATTACCTCATAGCCAGTATTTCCTTCTACCTGTTGGTGAGATTGGGATTAAAACTGGGAAAATTACCGTCACTTTTTGGTGCTTTGGTCTACTCATGCAGCGGAATCTTCATCGGAAGATTTGTTCATCCAGTGGTGATCGTGACGATGTCTTGGGTGCCATTGGTATATTTATTTTTTTTATATTATATCAACTCGCAAAGGATAATTTTTGCCTTAGGGTGTTCGTTGATTTTGGCGTTAATTATCGTTTCCGGACATCCGCAAATGATTTTTTATGCCTATCTATACTTTTGTCTGGCGATATTTTATTTTTTACTGGTCGCAAAAAAACACGACAGGATCCGCCTCCTACTTGTGTCATTGGGTATTATTTTAGTCAGCCTATTGATAACCGCCCCAAAAGTTTTATTGACTCTAGAGCTGGCGCAAAATATTGTCAGGACAACTTCCGAAACCACCGTAAAAAATTTATATAACTCAATCCATCCCTTATATTATCTAACTCTGTTGGTTCCCTACCTTTATGGCAAACATGAGGTTGGCTATTGGGGTTCGGATTATCCTTGGGGTAATTGGGAAAACTTTATTTATATCGGAATCATTCCTATTTTGTTTTTGCCTTTCGCACTTAAATGGAAAAACAAACGGTTGTTAGGTTTTTTTTTGACGAATCTGGCAGTGTCGGTTCTCTTGCTCCTGGGGAGATATAACCGGCTGGCGTCATTTTTAAATCAAAATATGCCTTTTTCCGATAACTTGACGATGCTTAGCAAACTCACTAATTTCTTTCATTTCTTTCTGGCGATTATTGCTACGATTGGTATCCAAGGCGGTCTTATTGCAGAAAAACTCAGAAAAAATCTTTTACCCTTTGTTATCTATTTCCTGTTGCTGTTACTGCTCATTTTAGCCTTGAAACCGACAAATGCAAAAACATTCGCCTTAACTGCCCGTGAACCTCCAGCCGGAGCAGCATATGATTTTATCGCCAAGAATATCAACCAATCCAGGTTTCTTTTTTTGCTGAGTTCTGTTTTTGTTTTTAGCTATTTACTAACCAGAAGGGAGAAGTTAATTTATGGATTAATCTTGGTTTACGCACTGGATATTTTATTAAACGGGGGCAGCTACAATCCGATCGAAACGACTCCCGGCCCACCCAGCAAATATTACGCAAACCCCAAAATATTGGAAAAAGTCAAGCAAGACAAGAGTATTTACCGCATAGACAACCTATGGCCGAGAAACATCAATATGATCAATGAAGTAGAAACTACCTATGGTTACCACACAATCGAAACAAAATCTTATCATGACGCCATTTCCTTATTCGGATTCGCCAATCGTAAAATAATCGATCTGATGAATGTTAAATACATGCTGGCTGAGAACGATTTAGGCCAGAATCCAGATATGAAGTTTGTTAGCGCCAATGTTTGGGAAAACAAGTCCGCCTTAGCGAGAGTATTTTTTGTTGCTAATTATAAGGTCGTCAAAAGCAAAGATCAGCTACTGGCTGGTTTAACGGATCAGAACTTTAATCCCAGAAGAGAAGTCTTGCTGGAGATCGATTATACAGGGAAACCGATCCAGAGAGTCGGCGATACTTATGAACCGGCAAAATACGATATCAAAATATCGGATTACAAAAGTGATAATCTGTATTTAAATATCGAGTCGGATAGAGACGGTTTTTTGCTGTTTAGCCAATTTCGCTATCCGGGGTGGACGGCCAACGTGGACGGAGTCCGAACAGAATTGTTACCGGCTAATTTATTCATGTATGCTTTACCTGTCAGTCGGGGTGCGCACGAGGTCAGCTTTAGATTTGATTCTCAGCCGCTCAGATTAGGAACATGGCTGGCGATCGGTACGTTTGCTTTGCTATTAGTTTCTATAATCAACAAAAAAATACGCAAGATTTATTTTAAATCGTAGGATACGATCGAGACAGTTTCATAATCTGCCAGATAATATTTCCGATTGGGAAAAGCTTTGAAAAGCTCTTTATTCTTAAATCCCAAATCTTTAGCCCAGATAATATCCCCGTTAAAATCAGGATTGTTGTAAGATGCCGGGACGGCGTCACACCACCAATGTGTGCAGGGTTTGACGAAAATTAGTGCATTGTGGATCGATTTGAGATTGACCAGTTTAAGGAGTTTGCTGTTGACGTTGTTGAAACCGCGGAGTTCCCAGACCGTTGAGGGGGTTTCGGATATCTCCCAAAGCTTCTGTTGGTTGAGAAGCCAACCATTGATCAACCTGAAGGAAAGGAGCAAGATAAAGATAGCGTTTAAGCTAAAAATTAGGTTTTGGCGCATTGTGATTTTCATCAATTTTGAGATACCTGAACCGGTTAAGAACAAAACAAACGGTAAAATTTCATAATAATAGCGAGGTCCATACATAATATAGCTCCCGTCAAAGAGAAGCCAAGCAGAGATGATAGAAATAATCGCAGTAAGAAAAAGCAAATCGGTTTTTTTAAGCGGGGGAAGGATTAATGCGACAAAAACCCAAAGCAATGTTAATTTTTGCGGCCAGCCGAAGACAAAACTTAGGAAGATAGAAGAGTTGGTCAGGCTGTCCAATAGGGCGCTTCCCAGAGTATGTTCCGGGGAAAATCCCAATGGAGGAGTATCGGAAAGTTGGTAGGGATTTATTAGAGGGTTGCCGGTCAACGCCCAATTATAGCCGAGATAGAGCAAGAAAAAGATGATTAAACCCGGAAGAAATAAAATCAGTCTCCGACGTTGTTTCAGGTTTAAAATTGCGTAGAGCGAGAAAGGGACGAATAGCGCAAAAGCCGTCAAAATCCGCGTGTTGAAAAACAGGCCAAAAAATAGTGAAGACAAAAAGGGATCAAGTGGAGAGTTGTATTTTAAGGTCCGGAAAAAGAAAAAAACGAAACCGACCGAAAAAAATAAAGCGCTGCCGTGTGACATAAAATTTGCCCCGTTGGACTGGAAAAGCGGCGAGAGTAAAGTAATAAACAATAAGAGAATAGTAATTTTACGCCCGAAGAAACTGTTAAATAACAAAGTCAATAAGATTAGTGTTGCGGTTGAGACAATCGGTGGAATAAGCCAAGGCATACCGAGAATTACTCCGATGGCTAAGATCAACGGATGCCCGAAAGGATACTGGGAAAACCACTTTTCATTTAAGTAAAGCATTCCCCCACGGAGCGAGTCGAAAAACTGATAATAACTCTTAAAGATTTCCGGAGAAGCAAAAATCTTTCCGCGGGCAAAAATTTTTGCCTGCATCATATAGATTATTGAATCAGGAACATGAGGGACTCCTTCAAGAAGTTCCAGGTTTATAAAAAGTAAGAGCATGAAAGAGGTCGCAATCAGCAAGGTAACGAGAAACAAATAGATAACTTTTTTAGTTTTGTCGCTTAAGGAAAGTTCGATCTTAATTTTTTTGGGTATAGAGAACAACAGAAGTAAATTCAAAGCGATTAAAAGTAATACCGAGGGGAAGGATTGAAGGAATAAGAGTGCGTTCAAGGCCAATCCAGGTATTATGCCCAAATCAAAATCGGTGTGCGAGGTTAGGATGGTTTCTCTTCCGTCCACGATCTTTTTAATCCCGTAATCGATATCAAAAAAACCTCTTAAAACTAAAACTATACCGTCGGAATTTTTTTGTTCATGCAAAGTCAGGATGAGGCTGGGAACTCCCTTTATTTTAATTTTGGCGGCAAAATTCTCCCAATTCTTATAACCGGTTGAAGATGTGTTTTTTTCGGAAAAAAGCGTGCGGCCTTTTAGATCCTTTATCTCTATTTTTTCGACCTTGGGTTTGATCGGAGAGTCGTATGGGATGTTGAAATTTTCAGGGTATACGCTTAAGCCTCCTGCATTAAAAGATTGGTCTTTAATCTTATCGATAAGCCTGTTGTTGAGATAGACCGAATAATTGTTATTGTAAACCCGGACGGTGATTTCGCTGGAGGCAAATGACTTACAGACGAAATACGCACCTAGGATTAAAGCGTTAATCAAGAAGAGTAAAATCAGACCTTTTTTCTTATACATCTCCGATTTCCAATTTGAAAAAATGAGGTTGATTGTCAGGAGTCGGCAAGATTTCGATGATTTTTAGCGATCGATAAAAATGCGGTTTACTTAACAGATTGAGATATTCGTTTTCGTCAAGAATAAAGACGGTATTGGTATAAGTTGGTAAAGCCTCAAGATACTGATCTACGCCAATCAGTCTAATTCGCCGTTGTTCCTCTTCGTTTAAAAAAAACAAAAATAAGACGTCCAGGCCGTTGGCAAAACCGGTTGAGACAACGACGTTTTGGTAATTAGATAAGGAAGATTTGGCGTTGGTTAGCATTTGCCTAGCTCCATACTGCATGCCGTATAAACCATAATCCCTAAACCAAAATGGGCCGTTTTTCAAGCTGTCATTCGTCATCAAGATGACGATCAGGTAAAGCGAGATAAATAAAATCAGGGAATAGGTTTTCTGCAAATTAAAGCGGGAATTTAACTTAGCGATTAAAATTTCTCCTGATTTTATCCCCAAACCGAAAAGACAGGTTGCGGGAATGACCAGTGCCATTATTCGCGACGGACCCGGTTCGACCAACGCACCTCCTAACGGAGATAAAAATAAGGCGACTAAAAGTGTTCTTTCTCCAGGGTTTTTAAGTTTCTTCAGGAGATAGATGAGGCCGAGCAAAATTACCGGAATCGACCAAGCAGGGAAGTATCCGTAGCCTTTAAGGTAATGCCTGGGGTGGTAGGAGGGATGATAGAAGAAGAGGTAGGCGGGGTTGAAAATCAGCGAATAGTTTTTGGCCATAAAAATCAAACCTGACTTGAAGGAATCGTCTTTAGCCAGCGGATTGTTATACTTGGATAATAGGGTTTTGGTTTTGGCAAAGTTGGCAATTTGCCAACGTAAAAAAGGCGCAAAGAGTAGCAAGCAAAGAACAGCGGACAGAATCGCAATTTTAGGATTTTTTAAATGAAAGGGTAGGTCAAGCAAGGCGAAAACTGCCAAAGTTACAATGATTACCAACCAAAGTGCATTTACACTATAGAAAGCGAGTGCGGCGAAAAATAAAGCCGACAACAAATAAAAGGGTTTACCGGTTCTGTAAAGCAGATAAAAATAAATAAATCCCGCATAAAATGAGGTTGCGATAACTATCTCAAACCCGGTTCGTGAATGCAGGAAAAACATCGGAATTGAGACCAAATACAAGATTCCAACCCAATAGTTTCTGATTTTAAAGACATTCTTGAGAATCAGGGCAGTAAAGACGCCCCCTAGCAGTGAAAATAGTACTGTGGTGCCGCGAACCACCCAGATTTTTTTGCCGAACAGCAATAAACCAGGCAGGTTAAGATAAACGGTCAAACCCAGATCCCAGTAATTAAACCGGTTCATAATTAAGGGAAAAAGATCACCGTCCCGATTACGGAAGCCTTTTTGTAACAAAGTTTCGGCTTTTACAGCTTGTATAGCCTCATCAATAAAGAAATAAATCGGAAAATCTTCGATTTTGAAGAGTAATACTAAAAGAAAAATCGCCAGCGAAGCAAAAAAGAGAATTAAATGGAAGTTAATCTTTTTAGGCATAATTAAATTCTAGCAATTATAATTTTTTGCTAAAGATGGAATTAAAGTAATCCACATGCTGAACTTTTTTAAAGATTGTGACCTTAGGATGGTCATATACGGTAAAAGATTCGTCTGCGTAATCGTCCACAAAACTGATACCGTTAATCAGGCATTCCTGAGTTGGGTAAGCAATTTTTCCGTACTGGTCCCAGGGTGGTGTCAGACAGACTTTTATAAAAGGGATAGGAATCGTGGGACGTGAGGTAAATTCGGCCACCTTTCGAAATCCCAGTTTATTTTCAAATAATTTCTGATAATAAATATTTGTAATCGGAAATTTTTCGGGAACGGTTGTAATAGATCCGTAGAGTCTGTTACTTGTCAGAATAATATAATCTACATTGCGCAGCCGGGAGTCCATGTCTTTCCATTTTTCGGCATTGTCCTGACCGTATAGTGGAAATTCAGTCCAACTGTAGATATTTTGCGCGAAACCGGGTAATGGAAGGGGTAGTCCGTCATCCCAATGTTCCACTCCCAGCTCGGAGCCAGTAGGAATATTGGCGTAGATCCACTCGGATGCATAGATTCTGGTGTGGGGACGATAGTAGATAGCCAGATATGAAGCAGGGTAAATAAGTATACTGAGTGTCGACGCAACTATCAATGTAATAATATAACTGAATCTGGCTCTGGATTTTTCCAATGCGGTGACAAGGAAAAAAGCCGAAATAATTGCCAAATAAGGATAAATCGGATGAAAATAGCGCATATTTTTGGAAAATTGCAGGCCTTGAAAGATAAATAAAAACAGTATCCAAAAGCATATTAAGGTGATGACGATCAAATTGTTGTTTAGGGTAAATTTTGTTATATCCTTTCGGACAGACCGAAAATATCCTACAAGCCAATATATCGTATACCAAACGGCAGATAAAGCAATTATCCCCAAAGGTAAACCCAGCCCCCAGACGATCAGGTTTTTTAAGGGGAAAATTAAGGGTTTAGCGTTAATCCACTGTATACCGGGAGGAAACCCCATATCTGGTTGAGCAAATGACTGTAGCTCTTTCCAGTTGTCAAGAACTTTTTGATTAAGATCAAATGATATCAGAGCGGATGATGCAAATAAATAAGGCTGAAAGAGGCGCAGCGTCAAATACATGGCAGCGACAATCAGCAGACTAGCTGTTAGAAATCGGCGAATATTTCTTATTCTATAAAACCAAATCAGCAATCCGAGACCGACAATTGGGATAAAAAGAGCTGCGGATATTTTGGAAGCCAAAGATAATCCGAACGAAGCACCCAGCGATAGAGAAAAAAGAATCAGTTTGGCCGTAATGGTTATTCCTTCTTTTGTTAGTTTGGTTAATTTAATTAAAAAGTAAAAACTTGAACTAATAAAAAATGTTAGAAAAGTCTCTACAGAATAAAAATGCGACAGTTGTATGGGGAGGACCGAGACGGAGTAGAAAAGCATAGCAAGCAACGGAAAAAGCACCCGAAAAGCATGATTTCTGACTTTGAGTTCTGTTTCTTGAGCAATTAGAAAAATGAACAACAGGGTTCCGAGGTCAAAGAATGCAGAAAGAGTTCTACCTACCAAAGTAATGTTACCATATCCGTTTCGACTTAAACTTTCCCCGACCAGTTTGGTTAAAAAAATTGGGAAAGTGCCATAAACAAAAAAACCATAACCGCGGTTATGGGGGTTTAAACGAGATGTTTCTGCATCCAAATACTCGGATAATGAATCAGGCCAAGCAAGGTCGGTCGTTACCATGGTCAGAAATCGCTCATCCGGGTGGAGATGGAAATTTTGATCCCAATTCTGACCGTATATCCGAAGCGCCAAGCCAAAAATCAGAATTAATAAAATTATAATTTTATTAAATATGACCATTTATTGATTATATATATATGATCGGATTTTGCAAAGTTAGACGTCGATAAGCGTATCGAAGATGCGATAGGATTTTTGAGCGTTGAAGACTTTTTGTGTTTTTTCAACCAGAACAGGACTTGAGTAAATTTTCTTGTTTTTAATGACTTTTTCAATTACCTTTATCAACTTGTTGATATTTCTCGGATCGAAAGTCTCTCCCATCTTGGTTAGTTTAACAGGTACTCTTACGCCCGGAAGATCGGACGCAATAACTGGCGTTCCCGCAAGCATGGCTTCTATTTGTACTATACCGAGAGCCTCGGTTTTATTTAGGGATGGTAAAATCAGTACATCGATTATTTTATAAAAAGCTCCTAGCTGTTCATTAGAAAGGCTTCCGAAAAAAATATAATCGACCCTTAGTTTTTTGAGGAGCTTTTTAATGGCTAAATAATAGTTGTTCTCACTGACAACTTGTTTACCATATGGTCCGGCAAACACCAACTTTAGGTTTGGAATTTTTGAACTTAATTTTGCAACTGCTTTTATAAGATGTTCTAAACCTTTTTCGCGTGAAATTCTACCTACGAATCCAAGCCAAAAACTCCGCTTTTTGATCTTTCTAAATTCGTCAAGTTTGGATTGATCAATAGACAACTTTGCTACCGGTGGCAAAACAAGCTTGATTTTTTTCTTAAATAACTTATAGGCGAGTTTATCCGCTATGTAGTCTTGGGTCATTGTTACAATTTCCTTACTTAACAAGAGCTGGAAGTAAACAGATAGATCGAGAAAAAAATTAATAATTTTGGAGACAATATTACCAACCAACTGTACTTCACAAAGTAAAATTGACAGGATTTTTTTTTTATACAACCATGCCAAAAAAGCCATGGGAAACGCTTCGAAGTTCGGTAAATTTAAAATCACAAGGTCGGAGTTTCTTAAGTATTTTAAATAATAAATAAAAGACTGTGGTGAGATAAAACCTTTGGAGATTTTAAAAAGATAGGGCATGCGGACGATTTTTATTTTCTGGTAAAGATCTATTTTTTTCAATCCACTTTGGTAACGAAAAGTCAGTACTGTTATCTCGTGTTTTTTAACTAGACGTGTCAAGAATTTTAGGGGATAGTTCGACAGGCCTGAAGTATAAGGATAAAAATAGGTTGAAAAAAGTATAATTCTCATCGTGGTATGATCGATTAATTTATCATACTATTGATTTTAAGTAGTGCTTTTTTTAGAGACGAAAACTTATTTTTATAGATGATTTTTCTGTCGAACAAATTATAGATCCAAAAAATTTCCGATTTTGTCTTACGGAACAGATGACTGACTATATCCCAGTTGTCTTCGACAAAGATATCCAGTTTTAATTTATTAATCATGTTTTCTTTGAAAAGATGGGGTTGTTCGTCGTTATTATTGTAGTAAATGCCGGAAAAGTACTTATTTACCCCTATTTTCTTAATCCAGGAATTGAAGTCCGACTTCAATGATTCATAGCGGGCAGATACTATATAAGCTTTAATTTGCTTTTTTTCTACCAGACTTTCTATATCTTTCAGTCCCGGCGCCGGCATAAAGCTTGATTTATGCAGAATCCACCAAATGAATTTTTCCAGACCTGTTTTAGGTAGATGAAATTTATCTTTTTCTTCAGGTAAAAAGAGTTGTTTAAAAAAAACAATTACGGGACGGAAAATTCGTGCGGGATTATAGAGTAAAACTCCGTCCAGATCAAAACCCACTTTTAAAGGTTGTCTTTTCATGGATGAAAAATTATACTAAATAAAAGTTAACAATATGAAAATAAGCAAAAAATTTTTAACAGAAATTATTTTTGTATTTATCATAATAATATCTTCACTGGCAATCCGTTTTTATAAAATCGAAGCGCTGCCAAACGGATTTGAGGGAGATGCATTTGCATGGGGAATAACTTCTTTATTCGCAATGCATGATATTTCACCTTCGGAAAAAGGACTATATGCTTTAAACGCCACTATGGCGAAATCTTACCCGGTTTCAATAAAAATCAATCAGCTTGGATTTACACTTTTTGGAAAAGATCTCTATTCTTCAAGGAAAATATTAACTTTATTTAGCGTATTCGCAGTAGTGTCTTTTTATTTTTTATCGCGGAGTTTTTTTAATCCTATAATTTCTTTTTGTATTACGCTTCTTTATTCATTATCCACTTATAAATTGATAATTACCAGAATTGCGTTAGAACCTGCCTACGCCGATCTGTTCTTATATTTTTTTATCTTAATGATTTTGCTGATTTCGACAAAAAATAAAAAAAGCAACATTTTTCTTAGCTTAGCCGCAACTTTAGGGATTGTTTTGGGGACGTTTTCTTATGCATTATCTTTTATTTTTCCTGTCCTTGGGATGCTTCTTTTGATAATTCAGCTATTAAAGACTGATCTAAAAATCAGAGAAAAAATCTTATTACTGGTAATATTTTTTATACCTTTCATTATCATCTTTTCCAAATGGATAAACAATATTCTTCTTGAACCACAACTGAAAGACTACGCATCGGCAAATGTCGCGTTTGACATGAAGACATTTAAACCGGACATTCTTAAACTTGAAGCAAATCTTTTAACAATTAACGGCCAGCTTTTTCAAGAGTTGACTTATGAAACCAGCGACATGGTTGTATCATATAACGATACGATAATTCTTTTACCTATAGTTTATTTAGCGTTAGGAGGGTTTTACTTGTCTCTTTTGAATATTAAAAAATATTATCCGCTGCAAATTTGGTTTGCCCTTTTTTTTCTACCGATGGTTTTGCTCGAACTTTATGTGCCCAGATTTTGGGTCAACGGAATAGGAGTTTTTTTTATTTTTGCCGGTATTCCCTTTAAATTTTTATATTCTATTATTAGACCAAAATTTACCTCCGTTGTTAATTCGGTACTGTATTTATTAATACTTTTCCTCATTTTTTTCGGTGTTTTTGAATTTTATAATAACGCGGTAAAAAATCAGTCATTTATTCCTTCATTGGGTGAATTGGCGATTATAAACAGAGAATTTAAAAACAATATCAGCGATAATGTAGCATTTATATCGTCTAAACAATTTAATAAAGTAGCAATTCACCCGGTGACAACATTCTATTACTTGGCTCAAAATCCTGACAAAGCAAAAGAAATTAAGTTTATGACACAGCAAGATATGCTGATTTTTAACCGAAAGGAATTTATGAATTTAACTTTTGAAGAAGTGGCGGGATTCAGAAACATTGTAGTGGATAATGATTATAATAAAGAAATTAAAGATTATCTTAAGTTAAGTTTAAAACAAGCTTTCAAAATGAAAAAATTAGATTATTTTACGATTTATGAGTTATAATGTGCCGGGTACAAAATGAGTACCTGGCTTATCAGAATAACATACAATCATGTTGCCGGTTTTACTTAATCTCAAGTTTATCAAGATTTACACTTTTGGCGTTTTTTTGGTTTTGGCTTTCTTTTGGGGGGGATTTATCTTATGGCGAAATATCAGATTGACTTCGCAAAAAGAAGAGGAAATATTTGATGGGTTATTTTTATCATTGGCCGGCGGGTTATTTGTGAGTCGAGCGGTATTTGTCATTCTTAATTTTGATAAATTCGGATTCGATCTGCTCAAATTCATTCTCATCAACGGCTATCCGGGTTTATCGCTTTATGGAGCAATATTCGGCGGATTTTTGAGCCTATATTTCTATTGCGGCTTCAACAAGATTAAATTCAGACAAATTGCCGATTATTTTATCACTCCGCTATTTGTCTCTTTGGTATTTGGAAAATTAGGGAGCTTTTTCTCCGGATCGGAGGTGGCTGCAAAAACTAATTTTTTTTTGTCGGTGAAATACATCGGCTACGACGGTCTGCGACACTTAACCGCGCTTTACGAATCGATGTTTTTCTTACTTGGGGCCTATTTGTCTTATAGATTTATCTTTGAAGTAAGGAAAGAGAAATTACCCAACGGTTTTGTCTTTTATTTCTTTGGTTGGTATTTTGCCTTAATTTATAGTATATTTGACAGGCTTAAGGTAAGCCGATTATACTTAATTCCGTACACAGAAGATAAGCTGAAGTTAAGTTTTAATTTTATTGTCAGCAGCATATTGCTCTTGACATTATCGCTTTATTTCTTTTATTATTTTAGGGATTATTTACTGACTTATGGCAAGCGGACTTACAAAAAAATTACAAAAAAAATTTCAGGAGCATTTGGTAAAAGAGGCAAAAAAACTCAATGAGCAAATCGATGAGTTAAAAAAGAATGATCCTTTTGCGGATCCGGATCATGCTATAGATAATGCCGCGGTTGACACGGATGTACGCGAACAGGTCGGACACGAGACCATTGAAGCCGAAATTAAAGATCTGCGAAGGAAACTCACCGATGTAAATATTGCCTTGGAAAAGATGAGAAAGGGGAAATACGGATATTGTGAGCGTTGCGGACTGCTTATTCCGTTAACGCGACTGAAAATTCTGCCTGAAGCCCGCTATGACGTGGAGTGTGAACGGATACTGCGTAAATAAAACAAACTTGAATATCTATACCCATCTTAGTTGATTTTGCAAATTTTCAACTAAAAATATCTTATCAAATCAACTTAGAGGGGTATATACTGATTGCAATCTCAATTAATAGAAGTATAATCGCGAACCTCGAAACAAAAATCAAATTAGCGGGGTATATACTGAGTAACTCATTTGCAAACCTTAAGTTACGAAGTATATACTCTGATGTATGTCCGAAATTCCCTTTAATTTGCTTTTGGGAGCGCTGGTTTTTTTGCTTTTTCCTTTAGCCGGCGGATTGTTAGCTTCCAAATATAAGATCTCACCCGTCATCGGCTACATCCTGGGCGGAATTTTACTGCATTTATTTTTTAGCAAATCTTTGCCCAAGGAGTTCATAAATAATTTTTCGATTGCAGGGTTGGTATTGCTGGTTTTCACTTTGGGACTGGAGACAAACTTTACCATCATTAAACGCTTTGGCAGATTCGTTTTGTGGGGCGGATTTATACAGCTGATGATCAGCGCGATTTTAATATACCTTTTATCGCTTTTGTTTGGGTTTAACAGTTTGGAAGCAATTATTTTCGGATTTGCTTTTGCCTTATCTTCGACTGCGGTGGTTGCTAAAATAATTCAGGAGAGAGGAGAGGAGAGCTCATTGTTGGGAGGATTGGCGATAGGTATTCTGATTTTTCAAGATCTGGCATTTATACCGGTAATTATTATTTTGTCATCATTCGGACAAGCCGGCAGTTTTGTCAATCTATTACAGAACGTGCTGGTAAATTCGCTCAAGGCCGTGCTGGTTTTGACCTTGGTTTATTATGTGGGACATAAACTTGTTCCTTGGCTCTTTAACCGTATTGCAAAGACCTCTCGGGAAGTATTTAATCTTTTTGTAATTGTCTTTATATTGCTCACGCTCTCATTTTTTTCTTTATTTGACATATCCATTCTATTGGCGGCTTTTATTGCGGGTATTCTTCTCGGCCAGACGTTTGAGCATCATCATATCTTTTCACAAATTCGCCCCTTTCGTGATCTTCTGGCGGTTGTTTTTTTCGTCTATCTTGGTCTGACAATTGATCCGGGGTTTGTTATCGGACATATAATACCGATACTGGGATTTGTTTTGGCAGTGATTTTGCTTAAGGCAACCGTATTGTTGGCAATCTATCTTTTTTTTCGTTTTCATACGCGCATTGCCTTTGCTTTGGCCGCATATTTATTCCAAATAGGCGAATATGCTTTCATTATTCTTTTACAGGCCGAAAGGAACCGGTCGGTTCGCAGTGATTCCTTTCATTTTGCCTTAGGAGTGGTTTTACTGACTCTGTTGGCAACCCCTTTTGTCATCAGAAGCAATGATAAAATCTATGCGCAAATCCGTAAGTTTATCAAAAAAAGACTTAGCTTTCTTGAAAATTTCATCGCTTATAATTTAGACCGTGAAACTCCGAATATTGATGTTTTGGCCCTGAAAAATCATGTGGTGATCTGCGGCTACGGTAGAATCGGCAGCTATATAGGCCGGGCTTTGACTTTGGCTAACATTCCCTTTATCGCCCTGGATTATAACCTGCATGTGGTTGAAAAGGCCAAAAAAGAAGGAGTTAACATAATCTATGGAGATCCAACGGAGATAGATGTTCTTGATTATGCCGAATGTGACCGGGCAAGCATACTTGTCTCTGCCGTTCCCAATATCTATTCGCAGGAGACAATAATTTTTAACGGTAAAAAATTAAATTCCAAGCTAGTGATCCTGTCGCGGGTACACCGCGATGAGGATCGCCACAGGATAAAGGATTTGGGTGCGGAGGTAGTGGTTCAGCCGGAATTTGAAGCATCTTTGTCTATCATCAGGCGCGTATTGCTCTGGAAGGGTTTGGATAGAGAAGAGATTGCCAGAAAGATAAAGCGGTTGAAGATAGAACACGGAATGATTTAAACTCGAAATTCTAAATCCTAAATTCGAAACAATATCAAAATTCAAATGATAAAAATTCAAAAAAATAAACCACCCTATTTCCCCTCCTTGTTAAGGAGGAGATTGAAGGGGTGGCTATTAATTTTTTTTCTCGTTATCGGTTTTTATCTTTTAGTTTTTAAATTGAGGAATTCTGCTTTTTTCCAGAAAAAAGATAGAATTAATCTTGTTATCCACAACCAGCAGATGTTTTTTTATTCGCTGGGTTTATCAGATAATATAAATTACTTTATTTCTTTTTATCCGGATTTGGAGATTATTGTCCCGGGCGGATATGGCAGATACCGGCTAGGAGCTCTGGCAAAATTGGCTGGTTTGGAAAAGGACCCTGACCTTTTGGGAAAAACCTATTCTTTTATGACCTCGAGTTTTTTAGATTATTTTTTTTATCCCGATACAGGATTGGATCAAACTCAAGTCGAATTTGGAAAAACCAGACGCGAATTTTATTTACCCCGGTTTAGCGAAATTTTTTTTGCGAAAAGCAATGCCGGTTTGCTTGACCGACTTTATATTTACAGCCAATTTTTAGGAAAAACCAAAAGCAAATTTAAGCTAACAGACAAAATTCCGATTAATAATCAAGGCAATAGAGCAATATTTTTACCGGGCGATTTTTATAAGTCATATCAAGGCCTTTTTTACCAAGAATCCTATAGAAAAGAAAAACAAAATGTTCAAATAGTGTATACAAAGAGCTATCTAACCGCCCAAATTATTAGTCAGATTTTGGAAGGCGAAGGGATAAGAGTAGTAGACTTGAACCAAGAAAGCCTGACAAACAAAAAATGTGAAGTAGTTGAAGACGATCGGGACTTTAGTCAAACTGCGCTGGCAATCAGCCGGTTTTTGCGTTGCCGGTTATCTATCGGAGAAACCCAAGCATACGATATAATATTAAAACTGGGAGAAGTAGAGGAGAAGTGGGAGGTCGAATAAAAGTCATAATTTTGAATTCATCTATGCTTTTCGTAATACTGATCATAATTCTAGTTTTGTCATTTATCCTTGCTCTTGGTTCGATGAAGGATTTTACTGTTCCCAAAGAAGTAAGGCAGCTATTTAAAATTAATAAAGTAAGCGGAACTATAATGTTTTTTAAGGAAAAAATAAAACACTATTCTTCCTCTTCATCCTCTTCCTCCGGTTTGTAGGGAAGATATTCTTTTTCCTCTGAAGTCAGGGATTCTGCCAGTTTTTCCAGGTCTGCTTCTGTTTCCACCTCTGCCGTATCTTCTTCTTCCTCGCCGTCATTTATCATTTGTCCGATCTGCGCTTGAATATTTTGCGGAAAAGATAAATACTGATCCACTTTTTTGCCTTTTTTTTCTTCGTGAATAAATACTGTGACTTTGCTCAAGTTTGCCTCTTTAATATATACCTTATACTTGCTTTTAGCTTTTAGGAATACCAATAAGCGTCTGGAGAGGTCATCTGGAAGGTTGCCGATATATTCGTTTTCTTTGGTTCTAACTTCGATTTTTCTTGCTTTGACGCGAAAGAATACCTCCTGACCGGTATTGAGATTGGCCAGGATATTTTTCTGTCCGATATTGACTAATGATATACTCTTTGTCCTGCCGGGTGATTCTAAAAATAGATCGGGATCCAGATTTACGGGTTGTTTTTTTTTGTTTTTAGCTGATTTACTTTGCAGGACATTAAGTCTTTCCAGATTCTCTTTGGCAATATTGTTGCTCGGTTGAATTCTTAAAGCCTTACGATAATATTTAACGGCTTTGATAAAATCCTGAATTTGGGTAAAGGCAAAACCGAGCCGTAAACAAGCAGACAGATTTTTGCTATCGATTTTTAATATTTTTTTATTTGCTTCAATTGCCGAAAGCCAGTCAAAGTTAACCGCTGCGTCTACAGACTCATTTTCTAACTGTTCGGTATGATCCATAGTGTAATGGTTAAATAATATCAGGTTTCAAGTATATGTAAATTACGGGTAATGTCAAGTATAATAAATGCACTATATGATACGAATGCTGCGAATCTTTATACTAATGATACGAATATACTAATACTGACTTTACAATCTGAATTAGCATATTCGCAACGCTCGCATTCATTAGTTGATTCGTATCACATATTTATGTCCGGTCATTCCAAATGGTCAAAAATCAAAAGGGAAAAACAGGCCAAGGATAAAGTCAAGGGCAATATATTCTCCAAGTTGGCCCGTCAGATAACTTTTTCTGTAATTGAAGGCGGAAATATCACGGATCCTGAAAAAAATGTTAAGCTAAGATTGGCCATAGAAAAAGCCAAATCCTATAATTTACCCAAACAAAATATAGAGAGAGCTATCCTAAAAGCCAGCGGGCCTGACAGATCCAGTTTAAAAGAAATAATCTATGAAGCCTTTGGTCCAGGCGGCACCTCGATAGTCATATTAGTCACAACAGATAATATTAACAGAGCTTTAAGTGAAATCAGAAGAATTCTGGATAAATTTGCCGGAAAGTTAGGCAATCAAAGATCGGTGATGTATTTATTCAAAAAGTGTACAGCTGCGACTTTCAATGTCAAGGACATTAGCGAAGAAGAAATTTTTGCTTTAGCGGATAAGATAGAAGCATTTGACATAGATAAGACAGACGAGCACTACACTGTATATTTCCCATTTGAGCTTCTGGGACAGGACAGCGAGTTTTTAAAAAGATTAAAGTTGGAAAATACGGAAGTGGTCTATAAACCAAATTCATTAATCAAAGTCGAAGATGAGGCAACCGGCAGAAAAATACAGGAGTTATTGGAAGCGCTGGAAGACCTGGATGATGTACAAAAAGTATTTGCTAATTATTAACTAATGAAAAGCTTTTTTATACAGATAAAAAAAGTTTTTGAAAAAAAAGTCATCAAGATCGAGAAAAGAGTTAGATTCGTCGCAAGCGCTCTCGTTTTGGGCGCTGTACTTTTTCTCTCCACTTTTTTCCTCTTCGAAAAAGCCTTAATTTTTATTGCCGTCTTTATAATGCTTGGTTACTTTGTTACTTATTTTTCCATACTTGAGGGGATTGAAAAGATCGAGTGGTTGACTTTGTTTATCATGCCGATAATTCTGACGGTCTCTTTTTATCTGTTTTATTTTCTATTTCCAATCAGATGGTTGACGAGGCTGCCTTTAATTATTTTTTATTTAATTTCAATTTACGCTGTCCTTCTGTCGGCAAATATTTTTAATGTCGGGGTAGAGAAGAGTCTTCAATTATATCGAGCGGCTTTCTCTATCAACTTTTTCTTGCAAACCATAGTTATATTTTTATTTAGCAACGCCCTTTTTTCATTTCGATTCAACTTTTTTATAAATGTCGTGATAGTTTTTTTATTAGTATTATTGTTGGCTTTCCAATTGATTTGGTCGGTCAAGTTAGACCTGGTGATCGGCCGTAAGACAGTAATTCACGCTTTGTTTATCGCTCTGGCGTTGGCAGAAATCACTTTGGTCGGTTCTTTCGTACCTGTTAAATCCACAATCTTTGCCTTATTCTTAGCCTCTTCCTACTATAGCCTGACGGGTTTTGTCTATAATTATTTGGACCAAAGATTATTTAAAGAGACTTTGCGAGAATTTATATCCGTATGGATAGTAGTTGTTTTTATCACTTTGCTCGCATTAAGGTGGTAGAGAACAGGGGAGGGTTTGACTTTTACGGACGTGAAGGATATATCCTATAATAATTTAAACCTCTTTAATATTATAGGGTTATAAATTGTGAATAACCACAAATATTTGAGGCTAAAAAAAATATTTAGACTACTATTATGCTCTAAGTTGACTATCCCAGTTTGGCAGGAGTCCCATCCTAATTCAGGCATGATATTAAAATATTGGACTATTGATACGCTCCAAATAGTAAAAAATTAGCGATTTAGGCTGTTATCATGCTCCAAATGGCACATAGATACCCGAGCAAAGAATCCAAAAAATCAGCCTCAATAATTTAACTTTGGGTTAATATAACGCTCTAAATCCGACTTTATCGGAATGCATTCACATCTCCTGGGGAGGAAAAAGAAATTACACAGAACCTGGTTGTTTAGCCTCGAAAGTGGCAATTTATAGTATTGTAATAGGCTAAAAATTCTATTTAAAAATAGCAGTATTCTGCCAATTTTAACCCCTCTCTTGTGTTTTATAGCAGTCAAGATACCCGTAAAATTATTTGAAACAAGAGAAGGGTTATTTGCGCGATAATTGACAAGGAATAAAAGCATGCTTCTCTTTTAAGAGTCTAATCAATTATTCCATAATCAGTAAATCCGTCAAGACAGCTAAATTATATGGGAAACAAACCAGGGGGAGGAATACATAAAACGTCGTAAATTGTATCTTTTACGACGTAAAGCCTGCCTGACGGAAGAGGAGTATCATAAAATTTCTAATTTCCAATAAACCTAAATTTCTAATAAATAAATATTTATTTTCCAATTCACTGCTTAATTGTTTGATTATTATTCTCCGTTAATAACGGCCTATTTTTTACATATTATAAGATAAAATTTGGAGGAGTGATTTAAGTATTTTTGCCTTCATTACGCTCTATTTACTACTCTACTTCGGGATTTTTTATACTCGAGCAGCGCTGCACGAAGAATTACAATCAATTTCTTGATACTTGAGGTGTTGACTACATAGGCAATTCTAACTTCATTCATTCCGAGTCCCGGCGAGGCATAGAAGCCGGCAGCCGGCGCGATCATGATTGTTTCGCCATGGTGATTAAAGTCGGTTAATAAAAATCTGCAAAAATCTTCGCTGTCTTTGACCGGAAGGCCGGCTACACAATAAAATGCGCCTTCGGGCCTGCGTACGGTGACTCCGGGTATTGATTTTAATCCCCGGTATAACACGTCGCGTCGTTTTTGATATTCTTGGTGGACTTTAAGGAAGTATGATTTGGGTACTTGGGTAAGTTGTGCCGCCATGGTTTGATCGATGAGGCCGGCCGAAAGTCTGCCTTGAGCGATGCACATGACTCCCGACATGAGGTTTTTATTTAAAGAGCTGATAAGTCCGATTCTTGCGCCGCAAAGGCTGTAGCGTTTGGATAGGCTATCAACCAAGATAGCCTGATCCGGGATTTCCTGAAAAAATTGTAGAATTGAGACGTGTTTCTTGCCGTCAAAGACGAACTCACGGTAGACTTCGTCGGAGATGAGGAAAAGTCCGTGTTTTTTGGCCAAAGACACCAGTATTTCGACTTCTTTTTGAGAGTAGACGGTGCCGGTGGGGTTATTGGGGTTGCAGTATAGAATTGCTTTGGTTTTTTTGCTGATTTTTTTTTCGATTACGTTAGCAGGAGGTAAATGAAATCCGTTCCTGGCCTGGGTTTTGACGGGAATAATTTTTATCCCGTTGACCGCGGCATAGGAATTGTAGTTGGTATAAAAAGGTTCAAAAGTGAGGATTTCGTCTCCATATTCGGTTACGGCCAGGGTCGCCATCGAGATCGCCTCAGAGCCGCCAAGAGTCACCAAGAGATGTCCTTCCTCGATGAAAGGGAATCCCAACCGGTGGTAGTACTTTTTAAGAGCCGCAAGAAGCTCCGGCTCGCCGTGAGATCTGGAGTAAGCGATGGGATTTTTCCGCCATTTATGGAGCACTTTGAGCATGACGCCGGGCGTCTCGATATCCGGGTCGCCGATATTGAAATACAATACCTTTACGCCTTTATTGATGGCAGAGGCCGCCAGAGGGACTAATTTCCTGATCGGGCTTTCGGGAATTTGCAAAAAACGCTTCGATAATTGTATTTTTGCCATCTGTTGTAGTTAGTCGAAGAATCTCAAGACATCATGCATTGACGGATTAATTTAAAATCTGTTTCTATTCCTTATACTTCTATTAATTGAAATCGCAATCAGTATATACCCCTCCTTAGTTGATTTGATAAGATAACTTTAGTTAACAATTTGCAAAATCAACTAAGACGGGTATAGATTATTCAAGTCATTAAGGAAAGGTTCAGAACCGTCATATGGATTCCTGTTATAATAAATTTTCATGGACGTACTTCAGGTTAAGAATCTGACTAAAAAATTCGGCACTTTTGTTGCCGTAGATGGTATCTCGTTAGACTTACGGGAGGGAGAGATTTTGGGTTTACTGGGACCAAACGGAGCCGGAAAAACCACGACCATACAGATGATGCTGGGTGTATTAACCCCGACTTCGGGCATGATCAGATATTTTGATAAAAACTTCGCCGATCACAAGGAAGAAATATTGGAGCAAATAAATTTTTCCTCGGCTTATACAAATCTGCCTTGGAGATTAACCGTGAGGGAGAATTTGACATACATGTCCTACTTATATGATATAGCAGACAGGAAAGCCAGACTGCAGAAAATGATTGAGATATTCAGACTGAAGGAAATCCTGAATTTGGAAATTCACGCGCTGTCTGCCGGGGAAAAAACGAGAGTGAATTTGGCAAAGGCTTTGTTGAATTTCCCCAAAATTTTATTACTGGATGAACCGACGGCATCCTTGGATCCCGAAGCTGCCAAGTTTATCCGGGAGTTTTTGTTGTCAGAGAGAAATAAATTTAATTTGTCTGTGGTTTTTACTTCGCACAATATGCCGGAAGTGGAAGAAGTCTGTGACCGGGTCATTTTTATAAACAAAGGTAAAATAATCTCGGATGACACCCCGCAAAATCTGGCCAAAACAATTGACATATCGCATGTGGAGCTGAATGTTGCCGACGGTCTTAAAAGAACGATCGAATTTTGTCGAAAACAAAACATGAAATACAGACTTAGAGGCAGGAATATCGTAGTTGACATTAAAGAAAACAAGATCCCGGATTTCCTGAAACAATTAATGAACAAAGGAGTAAATTATGAAGAAATCAGTATAGAAAAGCCAACGCTTGAAGATTATTTTTTACAAATTGCGGCGGTCAAATCTAAAAAATGAAAAATCACAGAATCTACGGCATGATATTGCGTTATATGTATTATTTTAAACACAGCTTTGACAGGATCAGTGATACTTTTTATTGGCCTACGCTCGATCTGGTTATGTGGGGTTTGACAAGCGTCTATGCCAAGTCATTCATGCCGCAGGGGTCACAGATAATCTTGGTCATTCTGTCCGGTATTATTTTTTGGATAATTATTTGGCGCGGCCAGTACGAAATTACCGTAAACCTGCTGGAAGAACTTTGGAATCGAAATTTAGTCAATATTTTTTCATCACCTTTAAAATTTTCCGAGTGGGTTGTCTCGTTTATCATAGTCGGAGTGATTAAGGCGATCATCAGTTTTACGTTTGCCGTATTTATGGCCTTTTTACTTTATAAGATTAAAGTTTTTGAATTAGGCTTTTATGTCATACCCTTTATTATTTCACTGCTTCTGACCGGCTGGTGCGTGGGATTTTTCGTTGCCGGAATCATCTTGAGATTCGGATCAAAATTACAAACCTTAGCCTGGTCGTTCGTCTGGGTTCTGGGCCCTTTCTCGGCCATTTATTACCCCGTTTCCCTTCTGCCGGAATGGGCGCAAATCGTATCATCGGCCTTGCCCACAAGTTATATCTTTGAAGGATTAAGGGAAGTAATTTATAGCGGAAGACTGGATTATTCCAAGCTGATGATGAGTTTCGCCCTTAATTCTGTTTATCTGATTTTCTCTTTGGCTTTTCTTAAAGCAAGTTTCGCCAAGGTGCTGGAAAAAGGCCTGGTCAAGGTATATTGATTTGACGTCGTTAAATCATTACTAGGTTTCAGAATTCTCCATCGTCAAGCTCCAGACTTCAGAATGACTTTGGATTCAATTTAGAAATTAGTAATTATAGCGATCGCAAAACGAAATGACAGATGGTATTTTTGTGTCATGCTGAATTTATTTCAGGATCTTATCAATCAGATCCCAAACCAAGTTCAGGATGACAAATACGACATTTTGTTTTGCGCTAACTATAGAACTTAGAAATTCTCCTATACTCCTCTTCTCCATCCCAAGTACCTTTCGTAAAGGTAAGTAAGGTAGTATTTGGGCGAGACAATATAATCTTGAGTCGGTAAATAATCAACCTGATTTCCCCCGAAGCCGGTCTTGAACAATGTCAATCCCCCCCAGTTTTTGGGAGTGCGGCCCGCCTGAAGAGTACCCCAGAAGTTGTAATAGCGGCAGCTTCTTTTTTTGGCTGCTTTGATGGCTTCCCACTGCAGGGCGTAAGTTACGGGAATTTTGCTATGAACTGAGGCGCCCTGGTGGTAGAAAGCCGTGGATTTGCTAAAAATAATCAGGGCTGCCGCCAAATATATATTATTTTTTCCATTTTGGATTGTAGCAGCGCCACCTTGAACCTCGGGGGTTAAAGATGTTGCTGGGACGCTCCCAAAAAGAAAAATTGCGTTGTTATTTTCATTGTTGTGAAAAGTACTAAACTCATCTTTGATAAATTGTTTGGAAAAGGGTACGAATTTTTCTCTCTCTGCCGTCTTTTCGTAGATTTCCCAAAAGTCGTCGACAGCTTTGTCATCGGTTCTTGTTTCAATGGTTACTCCTTCACGTTCGGCTTTTCTGATTAGATAACGCGTGGTTTTTCGCATTTCCCGCAATAATTGAATCTCTGATTTGGGATTTTCACGGATTTTTGACGGATCTTCACCGTTTTTTTGTAGAGACGCATTGCTATGCGTCTCTACCAGCGGTAAAACCCATAGCCTTTCGGCATGCATGTAGATCGGGGCTTTTCTGAAACCAAGACCGGAAAATATTTTAAGATTCTCCGGTATATCTAATAAGGTAGGAGCAACTCTAATGAAAGAAAAGTCCTCTTTTTTCGCTATTTCAATAAGCTGTTTAAGTATTTCTTTTATGATAATTCTGAATTCTGAATACTCAATTCTCAATTTAAATACAGGTCCATGAGGAATAAAAAGGAAGTTACCTCTTTTTGCCTTAATTTTTATTACCAGCGCAATTGCTGTGGGTAGAGACGCATTACTATGCGTCTCTGCATTTGCTTTTTGATCATAAATTCCCAATCTTAAAACTTCATAGCCGCTTCTCTTCTCAAATTCTCCCCACTCCCAACTCTGTAAAAAACTCGGCGACTCATTGTCATTAAAAAATTTATTCCAAACTTCCGGTTGATCGATGGTTTTAATCTGCATAGTGTTAAATAATCGCCAATCGCAATTAAGTGTTTAATTGCGAACGGGTCGTTAAATCATATAACGTCGTTTAAGATTCTTACTACTCTTTCGGCTTCATTTTGGGAAATATTGGTTGGGAGATTTATTATTTTCTTGCAAATGTCTTCGGCAACGGGACAACTTCCGGCTTTGTACTCTACTCTATCAAGGTCAAGGTCTTTGGGAGCAACTGCCTGATCGTACCACTTACCGAGAAAAATATTTTGCTTTGCGGCTTTTAAAAGCACTTTATCTCTATTTTTGATCAGTAACGGCAAGCGGATTAACCCCCCGCCTGAGCGGGAGCCTCCGGAATCGTTGTTTGATTCCGAACCCGCCCGTTTTACCCGCTTACCAAAATGACGAAAGTAAAAACCGCTTATTTTCCTTCTTTGTTTTTGAATGCGATCAAATTTGTTGAGCTGATGGAGTAAGAGGATACTTAGGGCATTAGGATAGGCTTTATTGAAAAGCGAGTTGAATTGGCCTTTTTTCTCCTGCTGTGTGACTTCGGGTATTAAAATTCCGAACCTATTTACAAAATAATGCAGAATTTTGCCTAGATAAATATCGTAGGTGGATTTGATAAGCATGGTTAGAGGTTTGTACAGGAGACAACGGAAAATGAAAAAATAAGAAGGATAAGCGGGATTCTTCCATAGTCTCATCGTTCCATTTAAAACCTCACCCTTTTCCCCTGCTTGATAAGAAGGGGATTTAACGGGTGATGAAATTATTGCTCCTCCGAAGACGGAAGAAAGAAGTTTTGATCGACCGAAAGAAAATAAATAGAAGTGGAAGAATTTGTTATTAACCCTCAGGGTTTGTTGAGAACGAATTTTATCAAACCCTGAGGGTTTGAAGATGCTCGGATTAAATCCGTGAGCCAGGTCTTCGATGACGATCAAACCTTTTTCTTGCGCAAGCCTTAAAATATCCTTACGATATTTGGGGGTTAGGCCGAAAGTGTGCTGTAATATTAAAACTTTGGTTAGCCGGTTGACTAATTTGCTCGTTAGCTTGTTGAAATAAATTGAATAGGTTTCGGATTCGATATCAATATAAACAGGTTTAAGTCCGAGTTGAATGATAGGCAGAACGACGGCTTCACAGGTAAAAGCCTGAACCAGAACTTCAGAACCTTTTGGCAGGTTAAATGATTTTAGTAAGTTATATAATGCTGATCTGCCTGTTAGGAATAATGAAACATTAAACTTGAGGCGTGAAATATTGAATAAGGTTAAAATTTTTTGCTTAACCAGCTCTTTTTCATTACCGTTTTTCCATCTCCAAGGCTGGAATAATAATCTTAGAGAGAGCAAGGCATCGTCCCAGGATTCGTTAGGGGCGAAATCGGTAAATATCATATTATTGATACGAATGGTGCTAATTTTTAGGCGAATGATTCGAATATGCTAATAATTCTTTTAATGTCTTTGCTTCAAATCGTCCTTCGATGATTAACAAAGTATTTTTATCGGCTTTGGCTTTGATATAGTTTAGCAGTTTGGCTTCATCGGGAAAGAGAATAACCTGATTATCTGCAAAGACAGGATCTTTAAATAATCGATCCGTGGTCAGCAGTGCCAGTTTTGACCTTTTTAATCTGTCTATTATTTTTCGATAAGATGCCTGTTTTTCGTCTCCCAATTCGATCAATCCCCGCGACAAAATAAATTTTTGGCGATAATTCATATCGTTGGCTGTCTCGATCGCAGCCATAAATCCCCCGACGTTTGAGTTATAGGAGTCGTCCAGGATTGCAGCGTTATTAACCCCGGTTGATTTAACCAGACGGTTGGCAACCGGTTTGAGATTTTTTATAGCTTTGAGGATGACGCTTTTTTCTACTCCCAGATCCTGCGCAAGAAGTATACAGGGCAACAGATTTTGCCTAATGTGTTCCCCAGGTAAATTAGTCTTGAAGGCAAAAGGAAGATTTTTGAGAGAATAATAAACTATCTTGGCTTTGGTTTTGTTGCTAAAGAACCGCTTATCTTTGATGTCGTCGTTGATAAAAACCATACTGCCGTGAGGAATAGATTCCAGCAGTTCGGCCTTAGCTTCCAGCAGATTTTTTTTGGAGCCAAATAAGCTTAAGTGTTGGTTGCCGATACCGGTTAATATGCCGTACTTAGGTTTAATTAAATCACAGACAGTTTTAATTTCTCCTTTTCTATAGGCTCCAATCTCGGCGATAAAATAATCCGTGTCTTTTTGCAGGTTTTTTATAACAGATATGGCTACGCCTATATCGGAGTTGTAGTTTTTGTCTGTTTTAGCTACTTTGAATTTTTGCGAGAGTATCCGGAAAAGAAATTCTTTTGTCGTTGTCTTGCCGTAAGAACCGGTAATTCCGATAAATATTGTTTTTGATTTTTGTATTTTTACCCGAGCCTGACTGATTATTCTTTTGCGATAAGCTTGGACAGGGACATCGCTTAAAACAACTCCAATGAAGATGGTTGCAAGGGCAAAAACGGGAGATAAAAGCAAACCAATCAGAAGTTGAATTAGACTCGTATTGCTAAACCATAAAGTAAACAAAATTGTATTTAACAAGACCAACTGGAGAATCAGTAAGTTGCGGATTGTTGCGCCTGGCATCCTGATTCTCCGACCAAAAAGCAGCTTGAGTAAATCTTCTTCCCGTAAGAAGACGAAAAAACGGTCTAAGCGGTATTCTTTGGTTTGAAAAAGGTAGACAAAGTCGAGCGACTTTAGAGTATAGACAATAAGAGTAAAAAAAAGCAATATAAAATTCATAGGAATTTTTCTATCTCGGAAAAAACCAACTGCGGATATTTAAGGGGTAAATTGTGGCCGATGCCGGGAAATATTTTTAATCTTGACTGCTTTAATTTTCGCTTTAATTCCAAGGCAAGTTTCACGAGTGTTTGATTATCTTCTTCACCCCAAAGAATTAAAGATGGTATATTAATTAAGGAAAGAAGCGGAGTTAAATCCTGTCTTACGATTTTTCTAAAATTCGATTCAAGCGCCCGGATTTTATAAATATCGGAATTCGGATAGGCAATTCTATAAATAATGAGTTTAAGACTGGTTGGAAGCCAGCGAAAGAACATACCAACCGGGTTTACTTTGAGTAGTTCTCTTTTAAAAGACCCTCCCGATATGATTAATTTTTTTATATATTGTGGTTTGTTAGCTGCCAGATAAATCCCCAAAGCTCCTCCGAATGAATGACCAAAATAATAAACTGGTCTTAATTTTAGCTCACAGATAAAGTCGATGATAAATTGAGCATACTCCTCTACTCCCCAGTCGGAATTGGGTTTGTCGCTATTGCCAAACCCCGGAAGGTCGAGAGAAACTACTTTAAATTTTCTTGCCAGTAATTCTGCCAATGGCAGTAAACTCTTGGAACTCCCCCCCCAGCCATGAACCAAGATTATCGGATTCCCCTTTCCTTTGATATTAAAATATATTTTTCTTCCCGCTTGATTTAAATACATATAGCTACCGCAATACGAAATGTCATATTTGTCATCCTGAATTTATTTCAGGATCTTGTTGTTTATACTTCTGTTAATTGAAACCGCAATCAGTATATACCCCTCCTTAGTTGATTTGATATGATGACTTTAGTTGACAATTTGCAAAATCAACTAAGAGGGGGTATAGATGCTGAAACAAGTTCGGCATGACGTTTATCAAAACCGGTCATTTTGTATTGCGCTGACTATATTACGACTAATTTTATCAAAAAAATAGTTAATTTTAGCCTGCAACCATGCTCCAATATGAACCTGGCAGGTTGGAATTGGATTGATGTGGCAATCTTAATCCTTTGTAATATCAGAGATTTTTAAGTGGTTCGAGGAGTTGATCGAAGGAATTTATGGGGCCAAGTTTTTTCCCGTTCAAGTAAAATGTGGGAGTCGAATTGACGCCGGCTTGTTCGCCGGAAAGAAGGTCTGCCTGAACTTTATTCTTGACTTCCTGGGAATCGCGATCTATTCTGAATTTCTCCAGATCAAGCCCAAGTTCTTTGGCATATGATTCGAATATTTCGATTGCCTTACTGGATTCGGCCCAGTCTTTTTGTTTTATAAAAGCAATGTCTATAAATTCAAAGAATTTTCCTTGTTTGCCTGCCGCTTCTGCGGCATAAGCCGCATTCTGGGCGTGCTGATGTTGAACCAGGGGAAAATGACGATAGACAAAGGTAATTTTATTGGTAACATCTCGGTTTGCTGACCCGCTCGACTCGATTTCTTTTTGGATAAATTGTTGGAAACTCTGACAGGCAGGACACTGGAGATCGCTGTACTCGACCAGTACATTCGCCGAATCCGTAGCCCATTTAATCTGGTCGCTTGATTTAATTTTACTGACTTCAGGAAAGGCAGGAGCGGATGGAGTGTTGGTCAGATTATAGGCAATCAGTAAAAAGGCAAAGACTGCGATTATCGAAAGAGCAGCAATAACAATTTTTTTCATCAAATTTATTATATCAAATGAAATAAAAGTTGCTGTACCGCTAAATCAAAAATTCCAATCTATACTTCGATAACTTAAGGTTTGCAACCGAGTTACTCGGTATATACCCATCTAATCCGCATTTTCGCGCTCCGAGAAAGCTGCAAATCGTAAGTAAGATGGGTATAACTTTGCTTGGAAAATTTTTTATATGGCGGAGAGGGGGGGATTCGAACCCCCGATGACATTTCTGCCATATACGCTCTCCAAGCGTACGCATTCAACCACTCTGCCACCTCTCCTATCCAATTATTAAATTAAATAAATCTAGAGATAATTGATTTTTTCTCCAAAAATCCTTTTGGATTTTTTAAATAATATTCCCCTTTATAAGCTTTCCTTTTATCTAGATATTTTTCTTGGTATACAATTTTCCAGGGAATATATGGCTTGGTAGACTTACTCCATCCTTTGTTATGTTTTACTAATCTATCGCTTAAATTTTGACTTACTCCGATATAAATCTTTTTATATTTGTCACTTTTTAAAATGTATAGGTAATACATGTTCTCCAAGGACCAAAGACCTCCCTTCGGGACGTACGCATTCGGTCGCTCTGCCACCTCTCCAAAGACAATGCCAGTTGCGTCAACCCGATTTTGAAATAAATTGTATTGAAATTATATCACGGCCGAAAACGTAAAGTTTAAGTCTCTGCTAACTAATGCTACAGCGCTATGTAGCACTGAAGCAAAAATACGCACGAAAATGTTTTTATGTTAAACTAATATTGATGGCATTGATATTAAAAGAAAAAAAGAAAAGACCAAATAAGTTGTCAAAAGACAAACAATTAGACCTGATTTTTGATTTGATTAATGCGATTTCTTTAGTCAATAAACCGAGTAAAGCCTCATTATTGTTGCAGGATTTATTAGCTCCGAGTGAGATAAAAAATATCAGTAAACGGCTTAGGATTACAAAAATGCTGCTTGATGGAAAAACGCACCGTGAAATAACAGATGAGACGCATACGAGTTTTGCCACAATTGCAAAAATTAGCGTCTGGTTGGATGAGGCAGGATTCGGAATTAAAGATATTATTTCAAAGTTGCCCAAAAGACAAGAGAAGGTAAATATCGCAGGATATCGATTTAGACAATACAGATTACCGGAGGCAATCTGGGAAGATTATCTCAATTTGAAATCATTTTTACAGCAGAAAAAAGTGGAAAACCTTTTAAAAAATACTCAAACAAAAAAGGAATTATTTGACAAAATACAGTCAGCAGTCGACGAGATATATAAAAAAAAGCAAAAAAGCAGAAATTAATATCTGCTACAGTGCTATGTAGCATTGAAGCAAGAATTAATTGAGGCTATATTGAGATTTTGGTGAGCTTATTGTGAAATGATAATTAATCAGTTTTTCAAATAGTTTTTCAAGTTTGACGTTGATTTACTCAAAATAGAATATGTTTCCGATTAAGGATTCCACGCCATCTAGATCGACCCCAATAATAAACTATTTAATAATTGCGATTACTATTTATGTGTTTTTGCTTCAAATTTCCGCACCCAGCTTTGAAGAATTTATTTTCCGCTACGGTTTTGTGCCTGCCAGATTTGATTTTTTCGATCCGGATTCATACCTCTTTATCCTCTACTCCATTTTTCTTCATGGGGGATTATTTCATATAGGATCTAATCTCTGGTTTTTGCACATTTTTGGCGATAATGTAGAAGATAAGTTGGGGCATTTTTGGTATTTAATTTTTTATTTATTGGCAGGAACTGCCGCCGTATTTACTCAATATATTTTTAGTGTAGATAGCCGCATTCCGATGATTGGAGCCTCTGGTGCAATCTCCGGTGTGACCGGCGCCTACTTTGCCTTTTTTCGTCATTCAAAAATAGAAGCTCTGGTTCCGGGATTTTTGGGATTTTTGCATATTATTGAACTCCCGGCATGGTTTTTCTTGGGGTACTGGTTTGTTATACAAGTATTTTCAGGTGTAGGATCGCTTGTTGTCTATGATCTTAATCAGGGCGGAGTTGCTTTCTTTGCCCATATAGGGGGATTTGTCTTCGGCTATTTAATTGCTAAAAGTGCCCCGAGGAGGACTTGAACCTCCACGCCTTTTGGGCATACGGTCCTAAGCCGTATCTGTCTGCCGATTCCAGCATCGGGGCTACGGCACGTCTTGCAGTTCTGTCATTCTTCCAGTGCTGCCTTTTTAAATTATAACACTTTTTATTGCAATTCAGATTAGCGTCGTTTAAGATATGTGTATGGATATTAAAAACGCTATACTTAGATTCTTGGAATACTGCGAACTGGATCGAAACCTTTCACTTAAGACCGTAAGGATGTATGGTTATTATCTTCAGTTTTTTCAGGAGTGGCTTTTAAATTCTCGGAAATCAACCTCCGAGGTTCTACCGTCGCTACGCTCTTCTTCAACTTCGGAAGTTACGGATATGACTTTTGAGGTTGGGAAAATTGACGAAAATATAATTAGGGAGTTTAGATTGTATTTATCACATCAGTATAAAAATAAATTCAAAGGGGAGTTAAAAAGGCAGACACAGAGTTATTTTTTAGTTGCATTGCGGTCGTTTTTCCGATATTTGATCAGACAGGACATGAAGGTGATATCGCCGGATAAAATCGAACTGGGCAAACAAAAAGACCGCGAGATCAAATTCTTACGAGACGATCAGCTTAAGGCATTGTTTGAAGCCGTTTCTCCCAAAAATGAGATGGGCGTAAGGGATAGGACGATACTGGAAGTACTCTTCTCTACCGGACTTCGTGTATCGGAACTTGTTTCCTTAAATCGAGAGCAAATTAATTTCCAGACCAGTGAGATGAGCGTGATGGGTAAGGGAAGCAAGATCAGGGTCGTCTTCCTTTCAAAGAGAGCCAAAGAATGGTTGGAAAAATATCTTTCAATGCGCAGAGATGCTTTTAAGCCGTTATTCATTAGGTATTCCGGACCGAAAGCAGACAGCGACCTGACCGATGTGAAATTAAGACTTTCGGTCAGGTCGATTGAAAGAATGATTGAAAAATATCGGAAAAAAGCCGGGATATTATTCAGAATCGGACCGCATATTCTGCGTCACTCTTTCGCAACAGATCTTTTACGTGAAGGAGCAGATCTTCGCTCTGTACAAGACATGCTGGGGCATAAAAATATAGCGACTACTCAAGTCTATACCCACGTCACTAATGCAAGGCTGCGCGAAGTACATGAGAGATATCATTCCGGCAACAAATAATTTAAGATAATAACAGTGTTATGTTTAAAGCCAAAAAAGTGATCAAGGGTCGATCGGCTTTTTTTATATTACTGCTGTTGTTGGCGGTAGGTATGTATATGATTAAGCTTAGAGAGAAAAAAATTCCCTACAATTCTGTTGAGGTCAATGCCCAAACTCCTCCCACCGGAAAATTTTATATCTGCGGTTTATAGCATTGTAGTGTCTTAATTTTAAATAATATTTCATAATTTGATAGAATTAATTTCATAATGCTTAAATTTCTGCCGAGTAAAAAGCATAATGTTTTGCTTTGGGTATCGATCTTAGTTTATGTGGTTTATTTTTCTATTTTTACAGTCTTACGCATGAGAAATACTCTTTATGCTTCCTATTATGATCTCGGAATTATGCATCAGACTGTCTATAGCACTTATAAAGCCCTGCAGACCGGGGATTACGGCCGCTTTTTGGAGCTGACGAATCCCACAGGGATAGCTCAGATTAAAAGGATGGCAATTCATAATGATTTACTTTTAGCTCTAATAGCTCCTTTCTATTTTATCCACAGCGGTCCGGAGACGCTTCTAGTTATCCAGTCGTTTATCCTCGGATTGGGTGCGCTGGCGGTCTTTAAAATCTCACAATATATATTGCAAAAATTACAATATGCAAATGTCTTATCTTTAGGCTTCGCTTTTTCCTACCTGTTGTATCCTCCGCTTCAGTTAAGCAATATCTACGATTTTCATGCGGTAACCCTGGCAACCGTATTTTTACTTTTTATGTTTTATTTTTGGCTGGTTCGAAGATATTGGTTAAGTTTGGGTTTTTTGCTATTGAGTTTGTTAAGCAAAGAGCAAGTCGGATTAGTTACTTTAATATTCGGCATATATTTATATGCTTCAATGCTACGTAGCACTGTAGCAAAAAATAAGCAGAAAAAAAATATTGTTTTTGCTTCAGTCATAATTGTTTTGAGCGTAGTTTGGTTTATTTTATCGGTTTTTTATTTGATTCCAATCTTTCGGGGAGGTCAGCATTTTGCGGTTGCAAGATACACGGAATTCGGCGATTCACCTATAGAGATTATTATAGGAATACTAACAAATCCATATAGTATTGCAAAGATCATCTTCAGCAAGGCAACGTGGGATTATTTAGTTAAACTGCTTGCACCTGTCGGATTTTTACCACTACTCTCCCCTGCTCAACTTTTGCTTGCATTACCGGAATTTGCCGTCAATTTACTCTCAAAAAATCCCAATATGAGAAATATCATATACCATTACACCGCCGTGATAACTCCTTTTGTATTCATCTCTGCAATTTACGGTGGGAGAAAACTAATAGAATTAAAAAGTCAAATTTCAAAGAGCAAAACTGAAAAGCGAAAATCAAGCATGGTTTTAACTTATCTTTTAATCTTCGCTTTATACTCTGCTTATATATACGGGCCGCTTCCTTTTGCCAAAAATAAAAATACCCGCCCTTTATTTTATAAGCAGTCGGAAATAAACGATCTAGCCTTATGGGAAAGAACTCTTAAGGATGAAAACTTAAAAATCTCGACTACCGGTCAACTCTCGCCTTTTTTTACTTCACGAAGGTATTTTTACACTTTTTCGCCCCGCTATTATCTGGCAGATTATGTATTACTAAGGTTAAATGAAGTATTTGAATATCCGGAAAAAGATGAGTTAATTCCGGTTTATCAGAGACTGCGAAATGACCAAAATTTTGAGTTAATATATAAACGGGAAAATTTCGAAGTCTATAAAAAGAAAGTCAAAAGTTAAAAGTCGAAAATCAAAAACATTATGATATCGATTATAATTCCCTTTTATAATGAGGTTGAGAGTCTGCCGATACTTATAGACCGTTTAGTCCTTGAGTGTAAAAAAATCGGAAAAGAATACGAGATAATATTGGTGGATGATGGATCATGCGACGCCGGGGTGTCAAAATTAAAAATTAAAAGTGAAAAGTTTAAAGTCTTAAAACACAAAAAACGACTGGGGAAAGGAGAGGCGTTAAGTACGGGGATAAAAAATTCTTCGGGAGATATTCTGGTTTTTATGGACGCGGATCTGCAGAATGACCCGGCAGACCTGCCAAGCTTATTAGCCAAAATTAACGGGGGGTATGACTTTGTCAACGGAGTAAGAATCGGAAGGCACGAAAACAGCCCTATTTTAAGTCTTTACTCCAGTCTAGCGGAAAAATTTTTGCGGATTTTTGCCCGCTCTCCTTATAAAGACATAAACTGCGGATTTAAGGCGTTCAAAAGAAGCGTAATAAAAGACTTTCCATTTTATAGCAATAATTTCCGCTTTTTCCCTTTATATGTATATTATAATGGTTTTAAGGTGACAGAAACCGAGGTTAAAGACAATCCCAGGCAGTTTGGCAAAAGTAAATTCGGAGCAGGTAAATTGATGGCGGGAATCCTTGATACCCTGACTGCTTTTTTTCTCTACAAATTTGCCGAGCGACCTTTGTATTTTTTTGGCGGAGTAGGCGCTGTTTTATTTTTAACCGGGTTTTTGGTCTCGTTTGTTCTCACCATCGAAAGATTGTTTTTTGGCGTCATGCTCTCTACCCGTCCGCTATTATGGTTGGGAATTCTTTTAATCATCATAGGTATTCAGATTATCATGACAGGGATTATCGGAGAATTGATAGTATATTTAAATCAAATATCAAAAATCAAAGATCAAAGGCGAAATTAAAGTTAAAAAATTATAAATATTTGAATTTTGATCAAGGATTTGATATTTGAACTTTGAGATTTGAATTAAATGATATGAATCCGATACTGGCTTTAATCATCGCCAATATAATCTGGGGTGCAGCGCCGCCGATATTCAAATTCGCGCTCCAGAATATTCCGCCTTTCACTCTGGCTTTCATCCGTTTTTATTTCGCCGGACTGCTTATTTTGTTATTTGTCAAAAATCTAAAAGTTGATTTAAGAAAAGTTGAGTGGCTGGAGCTGCTTCTGGGAGCGATATTTGGCATCAGCGTCAATATCACCTTTTTCTTTTGGGGTTTGCAAAGGGGGGAAAGCATAAATTCAGCCGTAATTATCTCATCGGGTCCTGTGTTTTTGTATTTTCTTTCCATAATATTTCTTAGGGAAAAACCCCAACTCAAAGTCTTATCGGGAATGTTGGTGGCGTTGCTTGGGGTTTTATTAATCATATTTGCACCGGTAATTTTTAATGGTCAAACTTTTTCTCCGGGTGAATTGCAGGGGAACCTTTTTTTCGTGATCGCAACACTGGGAGCAGTGCTGCACTCGTTACTGCAAAAAAATGTAATTGAGAAAATCGGGCCGCTAAAAGTAAGCCTGATCAGTTTTTTTGTAGGTGCGGTTACTTTTTTACCGTTCATGCTGGGAGAGTTGAAATCCTGGTCATTTAATGAACTTAGTCTTAACGGCTGGACGGGAATTATTTTTGGCGTTTTTTTCAGTTCTGCTCTTGCTTATTATTTATACAGCTATGGTTTGGGCAAAATTAAAGCCCAAGAGGTGGGAATCTTTGTTTATGTTGATCCGATAGTAGCTGTAGCTATTGCCGCACCTCTGTTACACGAGTATCCCGATCTATATTTTTTCCTGGGATCGATCTTGGTTTTTGGAGGAATTTATATTGCAGAAGGGAGACTGCATTGGCACCCGATAGATAAATTAAAAGTCAAAAATTAATAGTCAAAAGTATGAGTAAAATACTGATCACGGGCGCGGGAGGGTATATCGGTTCGGTGGCGACTTACTTATTTCTGCAGCAAGGATATGAAGTGGTTGTTATTGATAATTTTGCTACGGGTTACAAACAACCGCTTGAACTTTTGCAGACTAAGTTCGGATTTGAAAAACTCCGATTTTATGAAGCGGACTTGACAGCTGATCTCTCCCCGATCTTTGAGGAAGAAAAGAATATTACCGCAACCATTCATTATGCCGCAACCTGCTCGGTCGACGAGTCGATGAAAAAGCCCGGTAAATACTTCAGAAACAATGTTTTGGGTACATTGAATCTTCTTGATGGGTTAGTTAAAAATAGCATCAAGAATTTTATTTTCTCCTCAACCTGTGCGGTATACGGCGAGGCCGAATATGTGCCGGTTGACGAGAAGCACCCGACCAATCCAAGCAATCCCTATGGCGAGTCAAAGCTGATGGCAGAGCGTATAATCCAGTGGTACGGCAAGCTACATGATATAAAATATGCGATATTAAGATATTTTAATGTCGCCGGCGCTTCGGACGACGGACTTATAGGAGATTCCAAAAAACCCTCGTCGCTTCTGAC
>MGAN01000018.1:0-34990 GCA_001789745.1 Candidatus Roizmanbacteria bacterium RIFCSPLOWO2_01_FULL_40_13 | reverse complement strand
TCCGCGGCGCTTTGGGGATCGAGCCTTTTTTCTTGACCTGTGTTACTGTAGATACACCGGATAAAACTCCAATCAGAGACTATATCAATGTCGTCGATCTTAATGAGGCTCATCTTAAGGCTGTAGAATATCTGAATCAGGGAGGAAAAAGCGAGATCTTTAATCTGGGTACCGGTACCGGCAATTCAGTGCTGGAGATAGTACGGACAGTTGAGCAAGTAACCGGTAAGCAGATGAAGCTTAAAAATACCACTCCCCGCCAGGGAGAGTATGCCAAGATGATAGCGTCGATTGCGAAAGCGGAAAAACTTCTGAACTGGAAACCTGAGCGTGAGATCGAAGATTCGATCAGGTCTTTGTCTGCGTGGTATAAAAATAATCCTCAAGGCTGGAAATAACTTAAAAAAGGTGATAAAATTCTTTTTTCGTGTTCAAATTAAACAATTGTATGTTATAATTATAGGTCTTATATGAAGATAGCAGGAATAATTTTGGCTGCGGGAAAAGGCACAAGAATTAATTCACACAAGATAAATAAAGTCGCACTCCCCTTTTTGGGTAAACCACTCATTTCCTACGGAGTTAATTTATTTAAGGGGATGGTAAATCCGTTAATCATTGTGGTCGGAGCTTATTCGGAAAGTGTAAAAAAAGTCCTTAAAGGAGTAAAAGTTGTTTACGCAGACCAAAAAAAGAGATTAGGAACGGGTCATGGGGTAAAAGTCGGATTGGAAGTTTTAGAGAAATACTCCCCTACTCCGGAGGCTGTCTTGGTCGGGTATGGAGACCACATGATGTTTTATAAAAAAGAGACTGTTAAAAAATTAATAAATCTGCATGCGGAAAATTCGGCTGCAGTATCTTTGATTACCGTAAAGCATAACAGCCCGGATGAACTGGCCTGGGGCAGGATCATAAGAGATAGTGCAGGCTACATCATCGATAATATAGAGCAAAGAGATGCAACTGCAGCAGAGCGGAAAATAGGAGAGATTAATGCGGGTTTTTACTGCTTTGATTATGAATTCTTAAATAAGAATATAGACAAAATCAAAAAATCGCCAAAATCTGGCGAATATTACGTTAACTCATTAATTCAAATTGCCGTAAAGCAATGCAGAAAAGTCATAGGACTTAAAGTTCCTTTCGAAGAAGTGGGAATAGGGATCAACAAATCACCGGAGCTGCAAATAAGTCAGAAGTTATATCTTCAAGATTAATTTTTTTGTCCGATATATATGGAAAACACACATAGATATCCTTTAATGGCCTTTAGAATGTCGGCAACTTTGGATGCTCCAGTATGGCATAAAAAACATCCTGATTTGGCTAGTGATAGGCCAATGCCTCCTCAAATGATTAACGGGTCAATTGATTATGTCTGTTTTCAAACTAATTTTAATAATTATACAACCGAACTTAGACGATTTATCGAAGCTATACCTAAAGATAAAGTGCAATCAAGCGAGGAAGATACTTTTAACCGTGAGACTTTTGCTGCTCATCTTACAATAATGAAAATGTATTTTAAAGAACTTTACGAATATCCCGAATTTAGACAATTGCTTGATGGAAAACCGCTTGAGTTTCTGTATATGCTGGTAGATCTGCACGATTTTACCAGGTATGTGATTAACGGCGAGTATCCGCTGGACTATACCGAAAGAGTTTCGGATGCAGTTGAACAAAGAATCATGACCGAAATGTTTGGCAAAGAGGTAGCTAAAGATTTTATACCCTACTTCCATACTTTTAGGTGGATGATCGGAGAGGTCGAGCCTCCAAATCCCGATACAGCTAGCAATCCGGAAAAAATTGCTTTAATTTTAAAACTTATAGATGTTGTTAGTAAGGGAAGCGACGGTAAATTGATTGACCCCGATACGATTTTTAATAAGGGAATGTCACATGACCGGTGGATTGATTACCAAACTGAAAAAAAGAGGTTTCCGCTGAAAGCTTTTGCCCGAGACAAAAAACATGTACGTACTATCTGGGAAATTTCAGCGGACGAATATAAAAAGAGAGACAGAGACATTACAAATAGTGGCAGATACTTAACCGAAAAATTAACGGGTGTTCAGTTTGGTAATATTTATCAAAGAGTCAGAGAACAGACAATAGAGTTACATCTTTTTAATCATTAAAATTTGTTTAGAATCAATTTATGTCAACTAAAGTTGCCGATCTTTCAATAATCGTTCCCGCTTACAACGAAGAAAAATCTATTAATGATACGTTGCAGAGCATAAACGGCCAATCTATTCAACCAAAACGAGTAATAGTTGTTGACGATCACTCGACAGATAAGACAGCCGAAGTTGTGAGAAAAGCCGGCTTTACTGTTTTAGAAACTCCTAACAATACTGGATCAAAAGCAGGAGCACAAAATTATGCTTTGACAAAAGTTAAGACCAAATATGTTATGGCGCTTGACGCAGATACGACGATGGATAAATATGCGGTTGAAAAGCTTCTTCATGCTTTTGAAGATAAAAAAACAGCCGCGGCCTGCGGATTCGTAATCCCAAGATTTGTAAATACAGTCTGGGAAAGAGGCAGATATATAGAATATCTTATTGCTTTTACTTACTACAAACCTATTCAGGAGTACTTCGGTAAACCTTTGATTTCTTCGGGTTGCTTTTCCATGTATAAGACTAAATTTTTGAAAGAAAACAATGGTTGGCCTACGCGCACTATGGCTGAAGATATGGATCTGACCTGGAGTTTCCATAAAAAAAAGTTTAATGTCAGATTTATTCCCGAAGCTGTCTGTTATCCTATTGAGCCGCAAAATTTTACTTTTATGAAAAAGCAGCTAATACGCTGGTCGCACGGATTTGTTCAGAACCTAATGCTGCACTGGAAGGATGTATTGGCAGTTCCCTACTTAAATTATATTATTGCGGTAATGACGTGGGATTCTATTGTGGCGTCGATAATGTACTTATTAGTAATACCTATATTCTCAATTTTATTCAAATCTCCGTGGCTTTTGTTGTTATTTATTATTGATGCTCCGATTGTCTTTATCCCGGCTTTTATTCAAGGTTTAAAGAGAAAAGAATTGTTAAAAATCGTTATCAGTTTTCCAGCCTTTTTTGTTTTAAGAATAGTTAATGCTGTATTTATCATGGAGGCGTACTGGTCGGAAATTATTCTTAAAAAACGACTGACCCAATACGAAAAGGGTCATTAAATTATGAATACTGGATTACCGGGTACAGGGATAGGAGGGTTGTTTTATATGTTTTCCGTAGCGGTGATGATTTTTATTGAAGTAAAAGATTTGCTGTTGAGGAAAAAAAATAACAAGCGTAAAAAAATAGTTATCGAACAATCGATAATTATCGTATTATTAATTTCGGCAATTTATGCTACAAATGTATTTTTCAGCAAATATGTATTTAAAAAACCTCCAGTTCTGCTTGCAGTTAATGCTACATTTGAAGAAAAATCAAGATTTATTATATTAAATTATCCAATCATAGTGCCATTACTTTTACTTTTCGTAGTATTGATCTTTACCCAAATTATGTATTTTCATTTTCGGACTTCAAACAAATAGCTGGGAACATTTCTTAAACTTCAACTAATTTCTTTCTCTTCCTGATCCGGGAATCTCACTAAAGAATATGTATCCCAAATCACAGACTTTCTAAGTTAATTGCTATATCATGTTCTTGAGTCTATGGGAGCTTTAGAGAGGGCTAAAAGATTTTCACCCGCCTCATTTTTTAAAGAGAAACGCATCTCAATTCGAAAAAATGTTCGTTCAGGACTGGCGGCAATCTTTTTTGGAGCTATTTTACTATCAAGTTGCATCCCAGTATCTACCGGAGGCGAATTGATATCTCCTGAGACTGGTGTAAGCGCTGCGACAAATTTAGAAGACGTCTATGACAGCATTACATTTCTTAAGTTGAACTTTAGTCAGATGTTAGATAGCGGAAACGATTACAAAACCTGTTCGGGTGTTTTCGTAGGTCCAAATCAAATTTCAACGATTGCACACTGCATTATGGAGGATTTCAGTGATTCAGCATTACCGATTTTAAGCATTGATTATTTATTTTCGGAAAATAAATTAACACAAGATTCAAAACCGACTGCCGTAGATTTATCTAATCGTATTGTGACCTTTTATTTTAATAATTTGGAAGGCAGTCAAAAAAGTTTTATACCCATATCAGATAATCCTCCCGAAACAGGCGAGACACTTTATTTGATTACAATTAATCAGGATAGCATAAGTATGGCAACGGGAGAGCAAAAATTGGATCACCCGGTGAGTTGGCCGTTTATTTTTTCCGGGGAGACCATCAATTATGATTATGGTGATTGCGCATCGCAGGCATGTTACTTAACTACATTTGAAGCGGATAAAATCCTGAAATGCGGAAATAGTGGATCGCCGATACTAAGATATAATACTTCAAAAAGACAATTTGAAGTTGTAGGATTTGCCTCAGGTCGATTTGTAGGATTCTATAATAATCTGTTTTTTATTTTAGCTTCAGAAAAATAGAACTGATCTTGATGTGAACAATTAGAGCGGGATACGGGAGTCGAACCCGTCTCATCTCCTTGGAAGGGAGACATTGAACCGCTCAACTAATCCCGCTTATAGATTTTTAATCAATCCTAAATTTTCAAGATTTAATTATACAATAGTTAGGTGAAATATAAAATTACACTTATCTTCCTGGCGGCATTTTTAATTCGTCTTATAGCTATCAACCAGTCACTCTGGCTGGATGAGGCGACGACGGCTAGAGTCGTACAACGGTATAATTATTGGGAAATAATTACCAAATTCTCTCCTCATGATTTTCATCCCCCACTTTATTACATGTTGATGAAATTATGGACTAATATATTTGGTTACGCCGAAGTTGTTTTAAGACTGCCTTCGGTACTTTTTAGTCTGGCAACAGGCTATATGGTTTACCTGTTAGGAAAAAAAATTGGAGACAACGATCCCGCCATAGGCGGGATGGCTAAGAGGGAAGTTGGAATCCGGGCGGCTGTTTTTTTTCTGTTTAATCCTTTAATAGTATATTATAGTCAGGAGGCGAGGATGTATATGATGACGACTTTTTTTCTTTCTATATCAATTTTTTATTTAATTTTAATGTTAAAAGAAAAAAAGTCGCAAATTCAAAAATCAAAGTTCAAAGCTCAAAATTTAGTACTTTTTACGCTTTTTTCTGTTTTAAGTTTCTTGACTTTCTACGGCTCAGTTTTTTTGACAGCTTCGATGTTGTTTTATCTTCTTTTTAAAAAGAAATTCAGAATGTTTTATGTTTCATGCTTAATGTTTGGTGTTGCGTGTTTACTTCTGTCTCCCCTACTCTACCGCCAACTGATGAACGCTAAACAACAGTTGCAGTTGGTTGCCGATTGGTCGCAGGTTCTGGGATCGGCCAATCTGAAGAATCTGCTGCTTATACCTCTGAAGTTTTCGATTGGTCGAATCAGTTTTAAGCCGAAATGGATCTACTGGTTTGCTGCGGGAGTGTGGTCAATTATTACCTGGTTTAATGTCGTGAAGGGAGGCATAAAACAAAAATTATTGCTATATCTGCTTATGACTCCGATCGGTTTGGGATTTATTTTTTCTTTTTGGACTCCCCTGCTTCAGTACTTCAGATTTATATATCTGATTCCAATCATGAGTATTTTACTTGTATCGGGTATGAATGCTTCAATTAATCGATTAATCAAAGCAGGGTTTATGGTTTTCACTTTAATATATTTATTGGTGCCTGCTTTTTACCGTGAAGACTGGAAAAGCTTGGCTAATGCCATAAAAAGCGATGAGGTGTACATGATCTACAGTTCGTCGGATCCCTTGCAGTATTACCGAGGAGACATCCGGACTGTTGACTTAAATGAATTAAGTAGCATGAGATTGTCAGACAAGGAGATTTATCTAATCCCCTACTCTGCCGATATTCACAGGATAGATTACAGAGCAATTTTGGCTAAAAAAAATTTCCGGCAGCAGGGACAAATCGATTTTAGAGGGTTAAAACTGGAAAAGTGGAAACGCTACAGCGCTATGTAGCATTGAAGCAGATCAGCTTGAGAACATTTTTTTGAATTCGACAAGACTTGCGTAAACTTGGATAAAGATCGCTACGATCAAAGCAAAAGCGATGGCATAAGGAGGTCCGAAGACTCCATAGCGTGGAATTAAGAAGTAGCAACCCAGAGTCAGTATCACAAAAAAGATGACATTTGATATCAGTATGTAGCCGGGCTTTTTGACGGTGTACAGCAGAAAGAGCATTGGAAGACTCCCCAATGCATAAAGTATAAACGGCAGGCTCAGGGCTTTGGTAATCGCGGATGTCTGATTAAAACTTCGGGTAAAGAAGAGTTCATAGACTTGATCGGGAGTGAAAAATAAGGCCAAAAATAAAAAAGCAGGAACCAGCAGATACATAAAGCCAGTCTTAAGATTGCTTATAATTTCGTTTTTCAGTCTAATTTTGGAGAATGAAGGAGAGAGAACTTGGGTGATGCTGATGACGGTCGTGATGATAGTCAAAATTATCTTTTGCGAAAGTCCATAGAATCCAACTTCAGTTTTGGAGCGGAAAAAAGACAATAAAAACAAATCCATCCGGAGTCCCAGATTGAAAAATTGAGACGCGATAAAGTAAGTGAAAGTATAACCAAACCTAACCTCTTTTCTATCCAGGGCAGACCTGATGATCTTATTAACAACTTCCCTTTTTTCGATAAAAATAAACAAAAAGAAGATAGCCGGGCCGATGATGCCGAAAACAAAAATGATCGAGCCTACGGTCACCAGCTTAGCAGATGAAAGAAAGAGGATGACCGAAGTTTTCAGGATATTGGAAAGATTCAGGTAGATATTGGTTTTTAAAAATTTTTTCGCGGCAAAAAGAATATTTTGAAAGAAATTCTGCCAGATTAAGAAAAGTACGGAAAAAGAGGTGAGCCACAACTCCCATAAAGGCGCACCGGTTTTAAAAAATACTTTATCAAGGGAGGGAAATGAGATAAATAAACCCGCAATTACCAGTAAAGACAGAAAGGACTGATAAAAAAAGGTACTTTTGATGAAGCTGTAAAGCTCCTCTGTCCTTTTTTCGTAAAGCGAGGGAAAATAAGAATAGATGGTTGCGGTGATGCCAAAATCAAGAATGTTGGCTAAAACATAGGCAATGCCCAGAAGTACGCTTAAAACTCCGTATTGAGCAGGAGTCAGGATCCGCACCAAAATTAAGGCAAAAAAAGCAGTGAAGAAGATATTCAGGTAATTGCCGACTGTGTTGATGATTACATTCTTGCTGGTGGGTCTTTTGATGAAGTTAAGAATTCGGGGGATCATTGCATAATTGTAGCAAAAAAGATATATACTTCTATTAATTGAAATCGCAATCAGTATATACCCCTCCTTAGCTGATTTGATAAGATAACTTTAGTTGACAATTTGCAAAATCAACTAAGACGGGTATAGTTAATTGTTAATTGGGAATTGATTTGTTAGAATGTATTATTCTATGTCAAAGTCCGCTTTAATTACAGGAATTTTAGGTCAGGACGGTCCGTATTTGGCAAAACTTCTTTTAAGCAAAAAGTACAAGGTTTACGGGATGATCAGGCGCTACTCAAATCCTAATTTTGGAAATTTAGACTATCTTGGCATCACCGACAAAATAGACTATATCGAGGGAGATATGTCTGATGAGTCCTCTCTGATTAACGTGATAAAAGTTGTAAGACCCGATGAGGTCTATAACTTGGCTGCCCAGTCTTTCGTCGGAGATTCCTGGCGGATGGCAAAGTTAACTACGGAAGTCAATGCTCTGGGAGTTTTATTTCTGCTAAACGCGATTAAACTTTTCTCACCAATGACCAGATTTTACCAAGCTTCAACGTCGGAAATGTACGGTATCGGTAACTCAAACGGATACCAGGATGAGGAAACGAATTTTCATCCCAGAAGCCCTTACGGTATAGCCAAAGTCTACGCTCATATGATGACGATAAATTTCAGAGAATCCTACGGGCTTTTTACCTGCAGCGGGATTCTTTTCAATCACGAGTCGCCGATCAGAGGAATTCAATTCGTAACCCGCAAAATTACCGACGGGGTTGCCAGAATCAAATTCGGTCTGGCCGACAAATTATATCTCGGTAATCTCGACGCCAAGCGCGATTGGGGTTTTGCCGGGGACTACGTCGAGGTAATGTACCGCATGCTGCAGGAAAAAAAACCAAACGATTTTGTAGTCGGAACGGGGGAAAACCATAGTGTTAAGGAGTTTGTCAAATTGGCTTTTGAATATGGAGGAATTTCGGATTGGCAAAAATATGTGGTGAGCGATGCCCGCTTTAAGCGACCGGCAGAAGTGCACGAACTAAAAGCCAAACCAGATAAAGCCAAAAAACTCCTAAACTGGAAGCAGAAGGTCAGTTTTAAAGAGTTGGTAAAGATGATGGTTGAAGCCGATCTCAAGAGAGTTAAAACCAAGTCTGACTTGGCTGATAGCGGTTAAAACAGGTTGAAAACAGCTTTTAGGAGTCCGGAAATATTTTTAAGCCTCTCAAGTAAAATTGCAGGAAAATTTATAATCAAATCTTTTACGCTCCAATTCCTAAGTATTACCAGAAACCAATTCCTGCAGTCGAGATATTGTTTTTTCCAGCGTAAGTCTTTTGAGGTAGATTGACCGAAGTGGATCACTACCGAATCCGGTGAGACCAGATTTTTAAACCCCGCACTTTTTAATCGCAGAGACAGATCTATGTCTTCGAGATAGGATCCGAATTTTTCAGCAAATATTCCTACCTTATTTAATGCCGATTTAGAGTAAATTACGCAGGCGGCATTAGTTGCGTCCACCTCCCGTTTATTTTTAGATACCGTTGTTGATCGATGGGAAGCAATGCGGTTTTCAGTGATGGATTCGGCTTTACCCTTAGGCAGTATCTTTACTCCCATAGACTCTATCTCCCCACCGGGTTTTTTAATTACGGGGTTAAGCGAGCCGATTAAATTATCGGCAGAAGACAGTAAGTTTTTCAGCCAGTCTTTTGTCAAGAGCACGTCATCATTTACCGTTCCAAGCCAATTGCCGGAGGAGGCGCGAAAGCCTATATTGGCGGTTGAGGCAAAACCTTTATTATTGTCGATGGGAATGAATCTGACCCCGGGATATTTTCTTCGCCATTGCCACACGTGAGAATTTGTTATGGAGCTTGTCACAACAATCCACTCCACCTGTAAGGTGTATCCTGATTTCAGATCAATATATATCTGATTTTTTTTAAAAAAGTCGCCGAGCAGTCGGGTTTTCAGGTTGGGAACCGTAATAGAAGTTATATTTTGCAGGTGTGGAAGCAGTTTGCCGGTTGAGTATTTTCTTTTGAGTAAATATATAATCAATTTGCCGAAAGCAGAAAAATGCTTGTTTGCGTAAATTTCCATCGCCGAAAAGAAAATATCTCTTTTCAGCTGATTTGCAAACAATTTGAAAGACTCTCCTCCACTATGTTTAATCGGTAAATCAAACCAGCCGATTTTGTAATCGTTATCAATCAGCCTTTTGGTTATATCGCTATCTTCAAACCAAAGGAAAAATCTTTCGTCAAATCCCCCAAGCTTTTTAATAACGGATTTTTTCAAAAGCAGACAACCGCCGAATAGTGTTTTTGTTTTAAAAATGTCTAAAGGGAAGATTTTAGCTAAGGGAGTAAATTCGACAAGAAGCGAGCCCCAGGAAGGCAAGGGCTTCCGATACGATTCCGTGGTTCTTACGGAACAGGCGTCTAAATCGTTAGTTTTCGCATAGATAATTAATTTATCTATCTGTGACGGAGTGATTTCTACATCCGGATTGAGAACCAATACACAGTCTCCTAGCGCTTTAGTCATACCTTGATTACAGGCTGCGGCATAACCTCGGTTGAATCCGTTTTGCATGAGTTCAACCGGTGAATAGTTGCTCTTTAACCAGTCGGGTCTTTTTTTAGAATTGTTGTCGACGACAATGACCTGATAACTGTTATTGACTGCGACTAACGAGAGCAACTTCTTTAATTTTTCCGATGTATTCCAATGGACAATAATTACCGTAACCTTAGTATTATTCATACGTGTTTATCATATATCAGATCCTCTTGAATAATACACATTATGTCATTCCTGCGGAAGCAGGAGTCTATTAAATAGATTCCGCATCAAGTGCGGAATGACAAAGTGATCAAGCGGATTTGATATGATTTAAGATCGCAAAAACGATTTTTTGTTTCGGCTTCACCCCAATAGGGGATCCCAAGCCATTCACAAAAATATTTTTTCAATTTTATTGACGATTGGTAAACAACAATTTTATGCTACAGTGCTATGTAGCATTGTAGCGTCTTGCCTGATACAATTTTTTAACAAAAATCAGATTTATAATAAAACCCGTTACTTCGGTTATAGCCATAATCCAAGCCGCGGCAATAATACCATAGTTTGGTATAAAGACAATATTCAATACAAGATTTACCGCAGTATTGGCAATTCCGTAGGGTAAAAATTTCCCGACCAGACGCGAGCTTTGTACCACAGTTGCCAGAGGCGAATTCAAAAAAAACAAAAAAAGCACAAGCGAGAATATTTTGAGGATGGGAACAGCTTGAAAGTATTCCGGTCGGAAAAATGTCAGGATAAAAAAAGGACCAATTAAATATATTCCCAAGCCGAATAAAATTCCGATCAGAACCATTGCCAGCGTAATTTTAATAAGTTGCCCGGCCGAAATACCTGTTTTTTTAGCAGCTACGGGAAAAAGCACCTGGATTAGTGATGAGGGAAACAATGCGACAGACTCTAAAAATCTGTATGCCAGACCGTAAATTCCCAATGCCGCGTCTCCCTTAAAATAGGAAACCAGAAATGCGTCCCCCCGATTGTAGAAAAATGAGGTTAATGTTAAATAAGCATAAGGGGATGAAGATTTTATCACAGACAAAAAATCCGAAAATGAAATCGACGTTAATTTAATTTTCCTCCAAGGCGCTATCCAAATTAAAGTAGCGGAAAACGCAAACAATAAAAGCAGAAAGACTCTGGTTAAGTCAAGATATGGTTGAAATAATACAAAACCCATGATGCAGATTCCTCCTATACTCCCCAACTTTAAAGAGACACGCAAACCCATTTTTTGCTCCAGATAATATCCGTCCAAAATGGACAAGTATGCCATGGGAACAAGACTGATCAAAAATATCAGGTTGACCGCGGGCGTAAAAATTTTTAAGCCGAATAAAATAACCGATAATACGACTATGCTGATTGCTAAAGTATGCGTTCTTACCGCCAGTATTTTATTGAACAAGCCGCTCTTGTCAAACCCTTCCACTTTTTTTAAATAATACTGGTTCAAACCAAAATCGGCAAAAAAGGTTGAAAGTTGCAAAATCATGAAATAGAGTGTAAATATGCCATACTCCGGGGGAACCAGAATTTTAGCCAAAAGTATCCAGGCTAAGGTAGTTGCTACTTTGCTGACGATAGAACCGGCAAAAAAAATTCCCGAATGTTTAAATAGATCTTTGATCATTGCGGTTTTAATCTTTCAAACAAATATAAATTGTAAGTATCGTTTAAATTCCACTGCCTGATTTTTTTCCTTGGCCTAAAAGCAGCTATTTCGTAGGCCGGATTTTCGGCAAGATGTTTTTCGCTTTCGTCAATGACGAAAAGATATTTATTGTTATAGTAATCGTCGAAATTTATTTTGATTCCGTCTTTTTTCAACTGATATTTTATGACGACCGCCAGGTTATCATAGATAAGATTGGCAACATTGTAGTCTTTAAGGCCTAGTTTTTTAATTATCCCATAAGCCTTTTTTTCCATAAGAAAATTCCAGCGGTCAGCCATGCCAAAGGCAGATTCAGGTTTCGGCAGATAGATAACCAGGTCCAAAAAAAGAAGTAAGAAGCAAGAAAAAAGTATTACCCTGCCGGTAATGATTTTATTAAATTTTCCCGCCAGGAAAATAATAAATATTAAACTTAAAGAAAGATAGCGGTGCGGGAGCAGTTTGAAGTTCGAGAAACTTCTTGAATTTTTCAGGTATTCTACAAATACGATCACATTATAGAATTTATTTTTAAGTTCGAAAAGCAGGATCGGAGAAAAGCCAACGACAAAAGCAAGAAAAGAAGTCATCCACAACTTGAACCCAGCTTGCTTTTTGAACCGATGTCCATAATATACATATATATAAAATATCGGCAACAAAATTAAACTAGCGAAATGAATTTGGGAAATCACCCCAATGAGAAAAAACAGCAAATAAAGATATAATGATTTTTGCGTTTTTCTATATAACCCTGAAAATAATATTAATAGGGGAATTAAAGCGAGTTGGAATCCAGGGCCAAAGAAAAAACGGCTAAAATCGATATACAGCGGAATTAGAGTATAAAGAAGAGCGATTAATACAGCCACATTTTTTCCATAAAGGAGTTTTACTCCAAAATAAAGCGGGAAAAGCATCACGGCCGAAAATAACATAAAAAGATAAGAGGAGATTATAGGATCAAAATTACCCAAGAGCAGAAAGACTAACAGGAAATAATAGATTAAAGACCCTTGTAGAATCTGTTTTCCGCCGGTGACGATCGAATTTCCGGGTCCAACCAGCGTCAACTCCTTATTCCGCCAGATTTCAAGAACCCGGGATGAAATCCAAGCCTGATCAAAAGAAAAATTTAGGTGATAGGTGTAGTTTACCGATCTGACAAAGACATAAACGATTAATAAAAACAACATTAAAATAATTTCCCGTTTTTTATGTTTGAACATTATTTGAATACCTCCCCTTCTCTCCCCTCCTTATCAAGGAGGGGGATACGGGGTGGTTAAATTATTTTATTCAACGCCCCAACTATAAAGGGTTGCCGGCCAGATTGAATAAGGATTATCGTCGAGGGGATAATGATCAAGATACTGCTCTTTTTTAAAATTTTTCTCGGCAAATTCGATTACATCATTAGGCAGGGAGGAATCGTCGATAAAGATAAAACCAACCGGATAATTTTTCAAGTAAAATTCGAGATCTTTTTTTTCCAACACTAATTTTACCGTTGTTCCCTTGAGTATTTTTTCACCAATACTGTTTACGGAGCATTCAGTTCTGGTCGGAAGGCCATTGATATAACCAGCATCATTCCAACGAAGAATCTTGATGTTTTTAAAGTTTTCGTCAAGATACCAGCGTGCTCTGTCCCACCAAGTTTCTATAACTACGCTTTTCTCCCTATCCTCCGGCAGTTTAGCTTTGATAATATCATAGACGAGATTGTAGTCGATATTGGCAATCTCCCTGAAATCGTGGTTGAGCGAATAATATTTTTTGGGCTTGCCGGTGAATTTATGACCGCTTAGTACGATAAACAGCGTCAGCAAAGTTAACCAGATTACCCTGAAACGACTATGTCTTGAAGGTAAGGTTGAAAGGAGCTGCCAGAGAGAAAAAGACATACCAATTAAAAACAAGGGAAAAACCGGCAGCAAATACCTTGATACATAGGGTTTAAAACCAAAAGAGACGAAAAGCAGATGTATGGCCAGATAAAGCAAAAGCAGAATGGCGGTTTTTCTATTCCGGAAAAAGTAGATAAGATATCCCAGAATTCCCAGAAGAGTCAGAATCCCATATTCGCGCCATAAAAAGGAGTGATAATACCACAGATTATTGCTGACAAAAGTGCCAGCTTTAAATTGCGAGATTAAGCCTTTTACCAGTCCTATCTGGCTAGCTGATACTGCCAGACCCAAGGCTGTCAGATAGAAAAATGGATTTTTGATAAGTTTGGGAATTCGCTTCAAGTTGGTGATGAGGAAGTGAAGAACCAGCGTCAATAACACCAGGTAAAAAAAGGGATGAGTCAGTATTCCACTCAGAATCGAGAATGAGAATAATAAAATCAAGAAGGGCCGCGATTTTTTTTGGCCAATTATCCGCAGATAAAACAAAAGCGTCAAAAGCAGCAAAAATTGAACAATAATATAACCCCTGGCTTGCCGCGACCAGACAATTTCAAAATAGGAAAAGAGAGTCAATAGCGAAGCGGATATGGCTACAGCCTGGTTGAATAAAAATTTCGCCAGTAAATATACGGCGATTGGGACAAAAGATCCGATTAAGACAATCGGCAGGCGGGCTGCAAGTTCGTTGACCCCAAAAAGCCGGTATGTGGCGGCAATAAGCAAATGAGTGGTAACATTGTAATGCTCAATGACAAATTCGGGATTTACGAATGCGGAAAATCCGTGCTTTAACAAAATTTTACCCTGGTTAGCCGAAGAAAACTCGTCGACCCAGAAAGGCGGATTATGGGTCGAGAGACCGTATATCCGGTACAAAAAAGAAACAGCAAAGAGCAAAATGATGAAAAACAACTCCCAATTAATTTTTGATCCGATTTTTGGAATAACTATCATTCATCTGCTACAATTATATATCTAATCATTAGAAATTAAAGACCAAATATGGATAAAGTCGTATATGTCTGTACCGGTACTTGCCATGCCGAGGTATCAGATAAAGAATATGAAGAAGGCTTGACGAAATGCGGAACCAAGGACTGCACTCATTTCGGCCACAGCTTCGAAAAGGTACTTAAGTGCCACGAGTGCGGAGCCTACTTTAAACCGGGCGATAACCACTCCCATCTGGCTTGACCTGATTTGCAAATCGATATACGTCTTGATAAAATCAGGATAAATGACTGCTCAATTAATAGATAATGGACCTGCAATAAATTTACCGTTGGAAGCTCTAATAACTACAGATACCAGGTTTAATTATGGTATTCCTGTCAATTTATTTATTGATCGATTTGGAGTAAATAATCCCGGAGTAAGGGAAGTTTTAAAACTGCACCCGCCATTAGTTTATATGTTAGGTAGAGTAAGCGGAGAGTCTAGTGGGACAACTGATAGACTCCAACCTGACAAAGTCTCCAGACCTATTTATTCCCTTCTTGAAGGATCGGGTATGTTTGGCTTAGAAAATCCGGATGATGCGAGACGATGGCCCGGGATATTTGGACACGGACTCGGTACAGCCAGACAAGCTTGGTTCGTATTTAATCTTTTTAAGCAGTTGACTCCGCAACAAAGAGCAGCATTTGAGCAAGCAGGATTTTCTTTTGAAGAATGTGATGATTTGGAACCGGGAGTTGTGAGAGACTTCATGATGATAGATCACTTATCAAGAAGAATTTGGGACGAACGCAGATCGGACGGTGTAAATATTACGGGTCTTTCAGGGGAAAGTCCGGGAGAGATGGCTCGGAATTTATTGTTTAAATATAAGGCTCCGGTTGAATTTTTAAATCTAATCAGAATTGAAGATCATGTTCATCAATTGGCAGAAAGAGCTATAGATGGTGAAGAAGGTAGCAAATACTTCCCGTTTATAGTTGACGCAATCTTAACTTATGTTGACTGGACTTTTGAAAGATCACCTATAGAGCTAAAATCAAGATTTGCCAGACTGCGGGAATACAGAAAAGATATTCCTGGTGAAATTTTAAAAACTTTAGAATCTTGCGGAACAACCTTTGAATCAACGGTTAATTCTATTTTAGGTATTGATTTGTTTGCTGAACTTAAAAATATTCCTCCGTATGCATGGGAATATAGAATAAGACAAGCGTATTGCGCCCCTTCCGGTGTAAAAATGCAAGAAGTTTTTCCGGAATATTTTGCCCAATATCCTCAACTGCTAAATTTGCCAGAATGAGAGTCTGTAACATATAAAGATAACCACTTACTACAGCGCTATGTAGTGTTGTAGTGTTTGAGCAATATGATTTTTCCCTTCCAGAAAATATAAATTGACTAATCCCGAGTTGTATGACGAAATAATTTTGTACTTTTGCTACAGCGCTATGTAGCATTGAAGCAAAAAGAAATATGAATATTAATTTCAATACCTTAATTAAATGGATGTACAAAATAGATTTTATCACTATAACAATCTTTATATAGAAAACTCATGCAGACTTAAATAATTTTTATAAACAAAGTCATCTCTGCTTCAATGCTACATAGCATTGAAGCATCTTTGAAACGATTCTAAGCTAAGGCATGTTTAAAGTTATAAAGCGTACGTAAATGAAATCCCCCGCTCGCCCTCCGCAGTAGCAATGTTACGGAGGGTGGATAAGCTCGTGGGAGTTTCATAAAGATTAGTTATTTATTTTGAATAAGTAGTCAAAGCAATGCTCGTGAAGACGAGGACAGTCCCGAGGAATAAACCGAAGTTTAACTTTTCTCCCAATAATAGATAAGCGGTAACAAAAGCAAAAATCGGCTGCAGATACAGGCTTAAAGAACCCAAAACCGCGTTAGAGAATTTTAACGCATACTGATTCAGAAGATAAGTCCCGACTGTGGCAAACAGAGAAACGTAGAGTACTCCGACGATAGCCCCGGGGCTTAAATTATTCCACCAATAATTATTTTGGGAAAGTTCAAAAAAAGAGAGAAGAAGAAAGAGGAAAGTTGCCACAAAACAAAAAACCGCCGTAATAACAATCGGGCTGTACTTTTTTTGCATTTGTTTAGAGAGTAGCGCGTAAAAAGACCAAGAGATTACTCCCAGTAAAATTAATACGTTTCCGATCAAATCGCCTGAAAAAGCTGACTTTTTATGAATTATGGGAAGAATAATCACGACAGAAACTCCGACAAGACCGATTAAGATAAAAAACCATTTTTTAAGGGGAAGTTTATGACCAAATATAATATAGCCTAAAGTTCCGACGATTAGCGGGGTTCCTGCGTAAAGCATCTGTCCTATTGAAGCAGTTGTGGTCTTTATTCCGATAACGAAAAACGCGATATTTGCAGTGGCGAGCAAAGAAATCAGAATTAATTTGCCAAAATCTACGTCGAATTTCGGTTTTTTTTTCATAAAAAGCGGAAAAAGACATATCGAGGCGATCAAAAACCTGATAAAAGAAAAGTTAAAAGGAGGAATTTGCCGGACGGCGATTTTGATGACAGTTGACACAGCTCCTCCGAAGATAGAACTGAGAAAAATTGCTATAATAGCTTTGTTACGGTCGGACATCAAATTATTATATACTTTATATTTATGAAGGCTATCATACTCTGCGGCGGACGCGGCACCAGAATGAAGGAGGAAACCGAATTCAAACCCAAACCGATGGTGATGATCGGCAACAAACCCGTCCTTTGGCATATTATGAAAATCTATGCCTCCTACGGGTTTAACGAATTTATTCTGGCGCTCGGATATAAAGGCGACTATATCAAAGATTTTTTCCTCAATCAAAAAGCTTTCACTTCGGATTTCACCTTAAATACCAGAAATCACCATACCAAATTCTTTCTGGAAAACAGATCCGAGATTGACGATTTTAGAATTACTTTTGTCGATACGGGACTCGAGACGATGCCCGGTGAGCGAATCTTAAAATGCAGAGATTATATTCCCGAGCGTGACAAATATTTTATGGTTACATATGGGGATGGCGTGACGAATCTTGATTTGGCCGCACTAGTAAAATTTCATAAAAGCAAAAAAACCATAGGAACCATTACCGCTGTCCATCCCAGAAGCAGGTATGGATTGGTGATGATCGGAAGAAACGGAATGGTTGAATCATTTAAAGAAAAGCCGATTTTGGACAACTGGGTAAACGGAGGTTTTATGGTTTTTGACAAGAGGTTTTTCAATTACTTGAGGCCCGGTGAAACAGAACATCCGGCCTTAGAAAGACTGGCAAGAGCTAAGCAACTGGCAGTTTTTAAGAATAACGGATTTTGGTATGCGATCGATACCTATCGCGAGTTTGAGGAGTTAAACAAAATCTGGGCTACCGGTAAGGCGGCGTGGAAGGTGTGGAAATAAACAAATTAAAAGTTAAAAGTGAAAAGTGAAAAGTTACAGTACAAATTTAAAAAGTAAAAACATTTTAGTTACCGGTGGGACAGGATTTGTAGGTTCTCACTTGGTCGAGGAATTGGTCAGGTTAGAGGCTAATGTGGTGACTACTTTTATATCCACCTCTCCCCTATCCTACTTTTTTAGCCAGGGATTAAATAAAAAAGTCAAGATGGTGCACGCGGATGTGGCGGATTTTGAAAGCATGACGGATATTGTTACAAAATTTGAAACAGATTTTATTTTTCATCTGGCGGCTCAAGCTCTGGTTGAGACAGCTTATTACAATCCCCGAAAGACTTTGGAATCAAATATTACGGGAACGATAAATATATTGGAGGCCGCACGATTATATCCTAAGGTTACAGGAGTGATTGTGGCTTCATCGGATAAGGCGTACGGCAAAATAAAGTCAAAAGTCAAAAGTCAAAAGTCAAAATTAAGATATCAAGAGTCTGATCCTTTGCGGGGAGATCATCCTTACGAAGTGTCAAAGTCAGCTGCGGATTTAATCAGTACCGCATATTACAGGACTTATAATTTACCTGTAGTCATCACCCGATTCGGCAATATCTATGGCGAAGGCGATCTGAATTTCTCAAGAATAGTTCCGGGAATAATTGAATCAGTAGTACAAAGCAAGAAGTTAGAAGTAAGAAGCAACGGAAGTTATGTCCGAGACTATCTTTACGTAAAAGATGTGGTGAGTGGTTATTTGTTATTGGCAGATAATATCGATAAAGCGCAGGGTGAAGCATTTAATTTTGGCTCGGAAGAAAGTTTATCGGTGATCGAGGTCATTAACCGGTTTGAAAAAATTTTGCATAAAAAAATCGACTTTAAGATTCTAAACAGTGCAAAAAACGAAATACCCTATCAATCTCTGGATTACTCCAAAATAAAAAAAGTTCTAGGTTGGAAACCGAAGTTTAACTTGATGACGGTTGGTAAAAACATATATTTTTGGTATAAAAAGATAATTAAATCCCAAATCAGCAGTGAAAAATAATTTTCGGGAATTAAAAAAAATAGCCAGGGAAAGTAGATATCTGATACTTCAGGCGGTTCGCGCCAAAGAAACCCATCATATAGGATGTTCTTTCTCGATTGTCGATATATTAACTTATCTGTATTACAGAGTACTTCATATTGACCCAAAAAATCCAAAAAAAGAAAATAGGGATATTTTTATTTTGAGCAAAGGCCATGCGGCTTTAGCCGTATACACAGTGCTTTATCAAAAAGGATTTTTTCCAAAAGAAGTTTATTTTTCCTACGATCAAGACGGCGGGCATTTGCCGGAGCATATTCACCATCAGGTTGCGGGCGTTGAGGTGTCAACCGGTTCCTTGGGTCACGGTCTGCCCGTGGGAGTCGGCATTGCCACATCTTTTTTAAACGACGGGAAAAATAATAAAATTGTAGTACTCATGTCAGACGGCGAGTTGAATGAAGGATCGAATTGGGAGGCGATCATGTATGCCGCGCATCATAAATTAAAAAATCTCACAGCAGTAGTCGACGTCAATGGCTTTCAAGGTTATGCCGAAACCAAAAAAGTCATTGACCTTTCTCCGCTGGTCCAAAAGATGACAACTTTTGGCTGGAATGTGGTTGAAGCGGACGGACATGATTTTGGCAGTCTGGAAAATGCTTTTTTGGCTTTAAAAACCGGTAATGAGAATAAGCCGAAGATGATTCTGGCAAAGACTGTTAAGGGAAAAGGCATCCCCTTTTTTGAAGGCAGATTTGACAGCCATTATCAGTCGATAGACGAGCAGACGAAGGAAAAATTATTAAAAGATTTTCAAGCAAATTTGTAAAAAACATTTGCTATTAAACTTATGCGCGCAGCAATTTTAAAAGAAGTTTACAACCAGATGAAACAAAATAAAGACACCTATTTTTTGACCGGTGATTTGGGGTTTCACTCACTTGAGGAGATTGAACGTGAATTCAGGGAGCGCTTTATCAATGCGGGAGTTGCCGAGCAGAATATGATAGGGATTGCGGCAGGATTGGCGTTATCCGGCAAGAAAGTATTCGTCTACTCCATCATCCCCTTTCTGCTCATGCGTTGTTTTGAACAGATTAGAGATGATATTTGTTTTCACGATCTGAATATAACCTTACTGGGAATCGGGGCAGGTTTGGCTTATGGAGTATTGGGCGGTACGCATTTTGCTCTGGAAGATGTCGCAATTCTTAGATCTTTGCCCAATATCGGTATTTTCTCACCGGCCGACCAATTAGAAGCCGGACTGGGATTGAAATATTTGCAGAAATACCAGCATCCGGTCTACATTAGAATCGGAGGCCGGGAAGAGCCGGACGTCTACGAAAAACCATACAATTTTGAATTTGGAAAGGGAGTGGTTTTAAGAGAAGGCAAAGATGCCGTCATTTTTTCTTCAGGGCCAATAGTGAGCGAAGTTTTAAAAACCGCAACAATTCTGACGGAAAAAAATAAAATTAAAACTGCCGTCATAGTTATCCATACCATAAAACCAATTGATAAAGATTTGATCATCGGCAAAGCGAAAAACGCAAAAAAAATATTCGTGGTTGAGGAACATTGTAAAGTTGGAGGTTTGGGGTCTGCGGTTTCCGAGATTTTATCGGAATTTTGTCCGGGAGTTAAAGTTGTCAGAATAGGCACAGATACTAATGTTATAAGCCAGGTAGGATTAAGATCTTATCTGCGTAAACAGTTGGGATTGGATTTTCAGGGAATCCATTCAACAATATTTGGGCAATTAAAATAAATGTCTTTAGCGGGTGTATTAAATTAAAAATTTTCCATGATTAATATAGCGATCGCAAAATGAAATGACAGATTGTATTTTTGTGTCATGCTGAATTTATTTCAGCATCTTATCAATCGGGTCCCAAACCAAGTTCAGGATGACAAATACGACATTTTGTTTTGCGCTAACTATATGATAGACTTAAAAGCTAAAATAGCAGGTTGTACTTCTATTAATCGAAATCACAATCAGTATATACCCCTCTAAGTTGATTTGATAAGATAACTTTAGTTGACAATTTGCAAAATCAACTAAGATGGGTATAAAAAATGAAAAAAACTAAAGTCGGAATTATCGGTACGGGTAAAGTAGGTACGGATCTTTTAATTAAAATCCTAAAATCCGAGCTCTTGGAATGTGTCATATTTTCCGGAATCCGCAAAGAATCGCCGGGGATCGCCTTCGCCAAAAGCTTAAAAGTAAACACCTCAACAGAGAGCATAAAAGCAATATTAAAAAGCGATGCCGAAATAATTTTTGATGCTACTTCGGCAGAAATCCACAAGAAATATTTTCCAATAAAGAACAGATTTGTCATCGATTTAACACCTGCAAAAATGGGCTTAATGTGTGTGCCGAGCCTTAACCTCGATGAAGCATTAAAATCCAGCGAAGTTTCTCTCATCTCGTGCGGCGCTCAAGTAATGCTCCCTAAAATCGCCGGAGTTAAAAATCTAAAGAATGCCGAATATATAGAAGTGGTGACGACAATTTCTTCAGTCTCGGCAGGTATCGGGACTAGGGATAATATGTCCGAATATTTGGAAACCACCGCCATGTCAATCGGCAAATTTTTTGGAATTCCGGCAAAAAGCATCTTTATAATTAATCCGGCTGAACCACCGATTGACATGTTTAATACCATCTATATAAAGTTCAAAAATAAAAATCAACCCGAGGTTATACAATTTGAAATCAAGGGAAACGGAGATTATCTTAAAGAATGGGAAGGAAATCTTGACATTATAAATAAAACTGCAGTTGAAGTGGCTGAAGCCTATGCAAAAAATAACAATCATTGACTCTACTTTAAGAGATGGAAGTCACGCTATAAGACACCAAATTCCCAAAAATGCAATCGAAGATTATGCCAAATCCGCAGAGTCGGCGGGTGTCGAGATATTGGTAGTCGGGCATGGAAACGGTCTTAGCGCCTCATCAATTCATCTTGGCCAATCAGCAGTTTCAGATCAAGAGATGCTTTCGACAGCCAAAAAAGAACTAAAAAGGACTAAGCTTGCGGCGTTTGCCATACCGGGTTTTGCTACCTTAAGAGATATTGACCTGGCAGTATCCGAAGGGGTTGAGGTATTATTTGTTGCGTCGCATTGCACAGAAGCTAACGTGACCAAAAGATATATCAAACATTCAAAAGTCCTCACCTACGGCGTATTGATGATGAGCCATATGGCTGACAAATTAAAATTGCTTGAGCAGGCAAAACTGATGGAGAATTACGGGGCCGCCGGAGTTCTGCTCATGGACTCTGCCGGAGCATATTTGCCGGAAGAAGTTGAGTCCAAGATAAACTTTTTGGCAAATAACCTGACTATCCCGGTTGGTTTTCACGCTCATAATAATTTAGGCATGGCAGTAATAAACAGCGTTGTTGCAGTTAAAAACGGAGCAACCCTGATCGATGCAACCACGCGCGGATTCGGCGCCGGAGCCGGCAACGCCCAACTGGAAGTTGTACTGGCGGTTTTAGAAAAATTAGGGTATGATACGGAAGTGGATTTATATTCCCTTTTTAAGGGAAGCGAAGTTATTGCCAAGTTAAAAGAACCGCAGCTCATTTCACCCTTATCGATAATGTCCGGTCTTAACGGAGTATTTTCCGGTTTTGCGCCGCTGGTTATCAAAGCCGCGCACAAATATAAGGTAGAGGCCAGTGACATTTTCCGAGAGTTGGGAAAAAGGAAAGTTGTGGCGGGCCAAGAGGATCAGATTATAGAAGTTGCCAAATTCTTAAAGCATGAATAAAGCCGAAAAGATAATTAAGTTTTTAGAGAATAAGGGCGTCAGACACATTTTTTTGGTTGCCGGAGGTCAAATTATGTTTCTTACGGATGCTATTTATAAGAGCAGAATAAAATATGTTCCCTGCCATCATGAACAAGCTGCGGGAATGGCGGCTGAGGCATACGGTAGAATTTCGGGATTGGGGGTTGTCTTGGTTACGGCGGGTCCCGGCGGCGTCAATGTTATCAATGGAGTTGTTGGAGCCTACGTAGATTCGTCCCCGCTGTTAATTTTATCGGGTGCTTCTTCAGAATTTAACGTGATCCAGATGGCAAAGACGAAAATCAGACAGTACGGACTTCAGGGAATTTACATAGAGCCTTTAGCCAAATCAATCGTCAAGTATTTTAAAACCGTTACCAGAAGAACAAACATAGAAGCACTTATGGAAAAAAGTTATAAGTTAGCGACAACTGGCAGAAAAGGACCGGTATGGCTCGAGATCCCGTTAGACGTACAGCAGACTTAATTAAAAAAAGCAACCGGCCGATCTTAATCGTCGGCAACGGCGCAAGGGGAAGTGATTTCAAGAGTTTAAAGCTTCCCACGATCACAACCAGACTGGGAATTGATCTGATCGAGTCCGACAATCCTTATTTTATCGGCAGGCCCGGCCTGGTGTCCGATCGAATATCCCATTTTGCGGTTCAAACAGCTGATTTAATCTTAACGGTCGGCGCCAGACTTGATACAGGAATGGTCGGTTATACATTTTCAGATTGGGGAAGAAAAGCCAAGAAAATAGTAGTCGATATTGATAAAGAGGAGTTGAATAAACCGGGAATAAATATAGATTTGAAAGTAAGAATGGACGCGAAAATGTTTATCGACAAATTAAAAAAATATGAACACAACAAAGACTATAAAGACTGGCTTTCGCTTATTGCGCGCTGGAAGAAAAAGTATCCCTTGCAACAGACCGGTTCTTACGGACAAATTAAAAAAATATCAGATCTGGCAGAAAAAGAAGATGTAATCGTAGTAGATACTTCGTCATCTTTTCATGTAGTGGCGCAGGTCTGGCAGATTAAAAAAGGTCAAATATATATCACCACCGGTGGAATATCCACCATGGGATACTGGCCGGCGGCAATCGGAGCCAGTCTGGCCAGCGAGAGAAGGGTAATCTGCATTACGGGAGACGGGTGTTTTCAGATGAACATACAGGAACTGGCGACAGTCGTAAAGCATAAATTGGATATCAAAATTTTTCTCCTGAATAACAGCGGTTATCTTCTCATCAGGAATACGCAAAAAACGCACTGCGGGAACAGGTTGGTTGGAGAAGGAGCCGGAAGCGGGTTAGGTTTCCCAAATTTTAAAAAAGTGGCCGAAGCTTATGGCATTTCTTATTCAAACAACATCGCTGATTCGTTAAAAATGAAAGGAGCCGTGCTTTGTGAAATTAAAACTCCCTATTGGGAAAAATTAGAACCGCGAATTACTTCGGTCAGAAAAGCAGGAGGATTCATAAATAGTCCTTATGAAGACCTGGCCCCATTTATCGGTGAAGACAATCTTAAAGCAGCCCTGTCGCTTTAAATTATCAGGTGGTGACGTCAAGGACAGCGTCAGCCAGGTATTTGATTTTATCTTCAGCTACTCCACCGAAATTAATTCTGCTATTTTTAAGCATGTAAATAGCATATTTTTTCCTGAGTTTATGTATTTGATCAATTTTTAGAAACAGCAGGGAAAATAATCCCCGATTTGTTTTAAGATACTCAAACCGGTTGGAAGATTTTTGCATAAACATATCTCTTCGTTTTTTAAGACTGTTGCGGATGTTGCGGATTTCAATCAGCCACTCGGAAATCAACTGCTTACTGGCTAAGATAGTCTTTACGATTTGTTCGGCAAAGGCCGACGGGTTAGAATTTACCAATCTAAAAGCATTCTGCAAGTATTTTTCGATCAACTCCTTTTCCCGGATTGAAGAGGATGAAACCATTAATACTCCTGCCCGATGTTGATATAAGGACATATTTTTTGAGTAGGAGACGGCGACGGAAGTCGGAATTTTTGATTGGATAAAATGGCGAAGGCAAAAGCTATCCGAATCAATGCCCTCCCCCAGACCAAGGTAGGCAAAATCGAACAAAACCTGATTTTTATTTTGTTTAATCATTTTGGCAAGCTCTTGCCACTGGCTTTTATCGGGATTAATGCCTGTAGGATTATGCGTTGGCCCGGCTTGAAAGAGTATGCAAGCGCTCCGGTTTTTTTCCAGCGTTGATGCAAGACCTTCAAAGTTAAACGACCTGTCTTTTTTGAGCTGGGGATATTCAATTATCTTAAAGCCGAAATATTCAAACATCTTGAGATGGTTTTCCCAGGTCGGATTACTTAAAATTATGACAGGCTGATTATCGACGGCTTTGATCAATCTACACCACATATAAAGTGCATTGGTTCCCCCTATAGTTCCCTGTTTGGCGATTTTTTTAGCGGTTTCCTGATAAAGGTATTTCCCCAAGACAATTTTTGCAGATTCTTCAAGATATAATGGGTCTCCAGAGAGCGGTAAATAATTAAAATTCTTGATTTCAAGTTTTTTGACAGCTTTTTTTACGACGGGTAGTATAAAAGGTTTACCTTTTTCGTCAAGATAGATTCCTATTCCGGCGTTGATTTTTTCTGTTCGCGAGTCCTTATCAAACTCCGCTTTGAGTCGAAAAATCTCATCATCCGGTTTGCTGAGTTGCTGAAGATTTTTCATTTTAACAGTTCAGTCAGTATAGCGCAGACAAAATCGACATCTCTCTTATTCAGGTTGGCTGCTGCCGGTAAGGAAATGCCGTATTTCTCCACCTTTTCCGCTTCAGGATTTTTAAATCGGGGTTTGGCAAAAACCGGAAAGCGCGACATTCTCGGAAAACCGGGACGGGCATGGATGTTATGCTCTTTTAAAATTTTTAAGATAGAGTCCCTGGATAATCCAAATTTCTTTTGCAAAAGTATTGAGGGGTAGGTGTAATTTGAAAAACTGTTTTGTTGTTCAGTGATTATTTTAAGCCCCGGAATATTTTTCAGGCGGTCATAATACCAGGAAAATATCTGCCTTTTTTTTGCCACAAGCTGGTCGATCCTTTCGACTTGGGCAAGAGCCAGCGCCGCAGTCAGATTGGCAATAGTATACTGGTAACCGATCATATCCGACCAAAAAACAGCCTGGCTGTCGGTCCTGCCCATCGATGACAGCAGTAAAGCTTTTTCATAAAGTTTCTTGTTATTCGTTACCATTATCCCGCCTTCGCCGCTTGCGGCTATTTTAGCTCCCTGAAAACTAAAACAGGCAATATCTCCAAAGGTTCCGACATTTTTTCCCTTGTATTTTGAGCCAAAGGCAGGAGCAGCGTCTTCGATTACTTTTAAATTATGCTTTTGGGCAATTTTCATGATTTTGTCCATCTCGGCAGGTTGTCCGAAAGAATGAACCAGCATAATCGCTTTGGTTTTCGCAGTAATAGCCTTCAGGATGGCCTTGGGATCTATACACCAGGTATCGGGGTCGATATCGACAAACACCGGTTTTGCTCCGGTATAAACTATGGCATAAGCCGTAGCTATCCAGCTGAAATCGGTACAGACAACTTCGTCCCCTTTTTTTAGACCAAGCGTGGCGCAAGCGAGATGAAGAGCAAGAGTACAACAATGCGTGGCAATAGCGTATTTTACCCCCAAATATTTACAGAATGTGTTTTCCAGCTTCTTGGTATGATAAAAATAGTTTTCGTAGAAACCGTTTTTAACGCCGTCGATCGCATAATTAACTTCTTTCTGGGTAATAGAAGGGCCGGCGAAACTGATTTTTTTCGGGTAGGGTTTTATTTTCACGGTTGGCTTCCAAACTTCATAAAAATATTATATCTTTTAATTTCTTTTTTGTGGTCTTTTGCTGCCTTGATCCATTCGCTAAAATCTTTTCTCTTCACATAAATTAAGGGAATTCTTTTGTCTTCGACAAATCCTAAGCGTGTGTAAAGTTTTATCGCCCGTTGATTATCGGATGTTGTTTCAAGGGTATAAGAATTAAGAAAAAGTTTTTTTTTGCCCCAGGCCATCAAATGTTCAAGCGCGTTGCCGATTATACCCGGATAATGCAATTCTCCCCTGACTACATTATCTATTTCACAGGTTAAGTCTTTAAAATTAAAGCGGAAAAAACCGACGTGGCCGATATATTTGCCGTCAGCTTTAATTAAAAAAAGAATTCTGTCCGGAGTATCGATGACTTTTTTCTGCAGCCAGATCTTTGTTCCTTTATCCGTTACCTTAAACTGTGATTGAAACCAGAATTCATGTTTTTTTCTCCATCTGGCCAATAGTTTTACGACATTTTTGTCCTTAACGGACTCATGCGTCAGTGGAAGCAAATTATAAGTCAGCCGATCAAATTTACAAGTCAGTAATTTACTTGGAAAAGGGAGAGTTTTTACCTGCTTTATTTTTTCAAGAATTAATTTTTTTGCCGGCATCAGTTATCCAGTCTAATATAGGGATAAACAATAGTCAACTTTAATTTCAATCTGCTAAAATAATTTCACACATTTACCCTCCTTCGTGAAAAGCACTCGGTCTGGACGCGGAGGAGATATATAAAACGATAGATTCACATCTATAATTAGGCGTTTTCGTTCGAATCCAAAGAATTAAGACCAAATGACAAATCAAATCCAAAATCCAAACAGCAAAAACAAGTTTGATTTAAAAGAAAGAACTGCAAAATTTGGTGAAGATACAATAAACTTTGTGATGCGTCTTCAGAAAAATCTGGTTAACTCTTCATTAATAAGCCAATTTGTTAGAGCAGCAACTAGTATAGGAGCAAATTATATGGAAGCAGACGGAGCTGAATCAAAAAAAGATTTTAAGCATAAAATTGCTATACTTCTATTAATTGGGATTGCAATCAGTATATACCCCTCTAAGTTGATTTAATAAGATATTTTTAGTTGAAAATTTGCAAAATCAACTAAGAAGGGTATACCTGCAAGAAAGAATCTAAAGAATCAATGCACTGGATACATATGATTTCAGTTGCAAATCCCGATAAAAAGTCAGAATGTAGAAAATTATGGAAAGAAGCACATGAATTAGCACTGATTTTTTCCTCAATTTTTAAGAAAAAATGAATTTTTGGAATTTGAGCTTGATTTGAATCTTTGGATTTTAAAATTTGGAATTAGTTTATGAAAAATTCAAAATTTATTCCCGGTACGACTTACGTCAGAGTTTCCGGGAAAGTCTTTGACCAAGAGGAAATTAACAATGCCATAAAAGTTGCGCGCGACGGCTGGTGGACAGAGGGAGAATTCGGCAAACGTTTTGAAAACGATTTTAAAAAATTCATGGGAGTGCGTTATGTATCTTTGGTTAATTCCGGATCCTCCGCCAATCTAAGCGCGTTGGCGGCTCTGACTTCCGAGAAATTCGGTGAAAAAAGACTAAAAGCCGGAGACGAGTTTATCACAACTGCAGTCGCTTTCCCGACTACTGTCAATCCCGCTCTACTCTACGGTCTTAAACCCGTTTTTATCGACTCCGAACTTGATACGCTGAATGCCAATATTGATCAGCTGGAAAAAGCAATTACAAAAAAAACGCGCCTGATCATGATGGCGCATACTTTGGGAAAACCATATAATCTGGATGCGGTGATGAGGCTGGTTAAAAAGCATGGTCTTTGGTTAATTGAGGATTGTTGTGACGCACTAGGATCAAAGTACGGCGGTCAATTGGTCGGAACATTCGGGCATGTCGCCACTTTCAGTTTTTACCCGGCCCATCAGATGAGTTGTTCTTTTGATACTCCTGTTCCCTATTTAGACGAGAAAGGAATTTGGAATCTCGATACAATTGAAAAACTCTATTTTCAATATGTAAATAATCCTAAAAAAATAAAAGTGTTGTCATTTGATAAAAATAGTAAGGTTAACTGGACTACTCCATCCTCAATTTTAAGATATAAATTAGGATCTGTGAAAAAAATGTACAGAGTCACAACTCAACATGGTAGATTTGTAGACGTAACACAAGACCATAGTATTTTTGTTATAAATAAAGAAACGGCAGAAATTGAAGCAAAAAAAGTCAATGAACTTACTTTAGATGACTTTATTGTTTCAGCCAATTTTATTCCCACTCCACAACCAGTTACTCATTTAAATACACTAGATTATTTTAAAAATTTAAATACTTATGTTTCAAATTTCTCTCATGAGAATTTAAAGAATGTAAAAAACTGGGATTACCGATGGCAGTTCAAATCGAGAAATACTTTGCCGATAAAATATTTTACTTCATATGATTTAAATAAAGAAAAAATTATTCTAGGTATCTCGCAATCAAATAAAATCCCTGCAACAATTTTAGTTAATGAAGAATTATGTAGATTAATCGGATACTTTCTTGCTGAAGGATCATATCAAAATGGATTAATTTTTTCATTTAATAAAGCAGAATTAGATTTAATTGAAGATGTTATTATGATAGCTAAAAATAAATTTAACCTTAAAGCAAGAGTATCAAAAACTTACCATAATATTTCAAACGTTGAAATTGAATCAAAAAACATAGAAATAGTTTTTAAAGATATTCTTAAAATTAAAAAAGGTGCCAAAAATAAAAGAATTCCTTGGTTTTTGTATCATACAGATGAAAAATGTATTAAATCATTTATATATGCTTATACAAAAGGAGACGGTTCGATTAAAAAACTAAAAAATAATACATATAGAATTGATGTTACTAGTGTTTCTAAAGAATTATTAAATGATTTTCAATACCTTTTATCAAGAATAGGAATTAGCGCTTCATTCTATAGAAGAAACAAATCTAACAAAGATAAATTAATTAAACAAGTAAAAACTTCCAGTAGTGAAAATTATTCTCTATGTTTTAGCGGATATAATTATAGTAATAAGACCATAAAAAAGCAGAATTTAAAAGAAAGAAATAATCTTGCCGATCAAATTCCTCTTCTACCGATATTTAGAAGATATATAAGTGTTAGTAAAAAACAAGAAATTATTTCTAAAAAAAGATTGCTTAAATACCTTAAATCTAATTCTCAGCTATATTCTTTAGTTAACAATAATTTAACTTTCTTTAAGGTGAGAAAAATTGAAAAGATAGACTATGATAAAGATCAATATGTATATGATTTTTCAGTACCGGGAAAAGAAAATTTTTATGGTGGTTTTTTAGGAACGTTTTTGCACAATACCATGGGAGAAGGAGGAGCGGTAATTACCAATAACCCTTTAATTCACATGGCGATTCGGCAATTTCGCGATTGGGGGAGGGATTGCTGGTGTGATACGGGCCGTGATGATACTTGCCGCCGCCGTTTCGGTTGGAAATTGGGAGCACTTCCTCACGGTTATGATCACAAATACATTTATTCCCAAATAGGCTACAATCTGAAGTTAACAGACTTTCAGGCAGCGATAGGTGTTGCCCAGCTTAAGAAGCTCCCGAATTTTATTAAAAAACGTAAAAGTAACTTCAAAAAATATTTTGAGTTTTTCCAAAAATATCAGAAGTTTTTTATTCTGATGAAAACGGGTAAATATGAAGATCCCTGCTGGTTCGGTTTTCCGGTTGTTGTACGATCTGATGCTCCTTTTACCCGCAACGAACTAACCGAATATCTGGAAAAGCAGAAAATCGGAACCCGCAATATTTTTTCCGGTAACCTGTTGAGGCATCCCGCTTATAAAAATATAAAATATAAAACTGTAGAGACGCATAGCGATGCTTCTCTACAAAACGCCGATAGAGTGATGAATGATGCATTTTGGTTGGGAGTGTTTCCAGAAATAGATATTCAAAGAATCAAATATGTCAAAGAGAAAATTAAAAATTTCTTAAGTAAATATTAAAACTTATGAAGATTAATTTAAGCAATCGCGCCAAACTGCTTGGACAGTCGGATATAAGAGCGATGTCTTTAGAGTGTGAAAAAGTTAAGGGAATAAATTTATCACAGGGAGTCAGCGATTTGCCAATAAATCCGGTTGTAGAACAGGCTGCCAAGCGGGCAATCGAAAAAGGCATAAATCACTACACCCGTTATGACGGATTGGATGAACTCAGGCAGGCAATAGCCGGCAAGTTGAAAAGGGATAATATTCTGGAAGTCGATGCCGATAAAAATATTATAGTTTCATCCGGTGCGACCGGTGCTTTATATTCGGCTTTTCTTGCACTGCTAAATCCCGGGGATGAGATAATAATATTGGAGCCTTTTTACGGTTATCACTTAAGTACGGTATTGGCGGTTGACTTAAAGCCTGTATTTGTCAGCACTGCTCCACCCGACTGGAAAATTGATTTTGACCGGCTGGAAAAAAGCATTTCTTCAAAAACCAAGGGGATTATTATCTGCACTCCAGCCAATCCTTCCGGAAAAGTTTTTACAAGTGGAGAATTGAAACAGATAGGAGAGCTGGTTATAAAACATGACCTCTTGATTTTTACCGACGAGATCTATGAATATTTTCTCTACGACGGCAATAAGCACGTATCTCCCTTCAGCTTCCCGGAATTTCAGGAAAAGACTATAATGGTGTCGGGATACTCCAAGACATTTAGTATAACCGGTTGGAGGATCGGTTACTTGGTCTGTGACGAAAGATATAAAGAAGCCATAGGCGACATAAGTGATCTGGTTTACGTCTGTGCGCCTGCTCCACTGCAGACGGGAGTTGCTCAAGGAATTGAAAAGTTAGACGTAAGTTTTTACGATAATCTAAAAAGAATTTTTGCGAAAAAAAGAGATAAAATTTGCGCGGTTCTGGATAAGACGGGATTAACTCCTTATATTCCGCAGGGCGCTTATTACGTATTGTCCGATGTCGGCAGAATTCCCGGCAGGGACAGCAGAGAAAAAGCAATGTACATCTTACGCAAAACAGGCGTTGCCACTGTCCCGGGTCGTGCTTTTTATCACGGTAACGGCGGAGATAATTTAGTTAGGATTTGTTTTGCCAAAGAGGATAAGGTAATTGATGAGGCCTGTGAAAGACTGCTGAAACTTAAGTTATAATTTTTGAAGACGTATACTTTAGATAACTTGATGGGAATACATGAAAAAAATAAATCAAAACGGAAATAAGGATGATAAAAGTTAATCCGCTGATTATTAAACCCAAATAGACATATGCCTGGGGTTTAAAAAATAAGACTAAGTCCATGCGGGTATTTCCGTATTCGTCAGTGTAGCAAGTCTGCAGATTGCAGACAGCCCGCGGATCGATATAGAACGAATTCAACTTGGCGTCGTTAACGAAGTGATGTTCGTCGGATAAAAAATAATCTTTATCCAGAATCGACCTGAACCAGTTAAACGAACCGGCTCTCAACTTCCAACCGGAATCATAGCTTTCGGAAAAGTTAAGGTAAAAAGGAGCCGTAATATCAGTTAATTTTATCTGATATTCGTGCGGCGCGATGAACCGGCTATCAATTTGATAAAACGGAACGGGTCTTTTTATTGATTCTTTTATTTTAGTAGCGTATAAATGGGGACGGAAGTTATTATTTTCATAGACGAGGACTTTGGCGGTTCCTACCTCGATTCTCGTTAAATAGGAAGAACTGTCCAGTTCTTGGACATAAGACTCGCGGTTGCCCGCGAAGCGGAAGAAATCATCGTCATTTTTTTTATCCTGCAGAGGGACAATTACGTATTTTACTGAAGTTAAATCCAGCAACCGATCGTTAAAATTTATACCGAAAACATCACTTTTGCTTTTTTGAATAAATTCCTTCCAGTTTGACTGATTAAGATGGTAGTTGCTGACAACAGGATGATTATTGGTGCGGATTCCCCACTGCGAAGATAAAGGAATCCAGAAGGTTCGAAAATACTGCTTTTGTTCAAGTATGAATTTTTTGAGGATCAGATAATCATTCGGGATATTCCTTTGCACATATAGTGACCCGAGTTCACCGGTAATAACCGGTTTTGTATTCCATAAAAAAAGAAAAATTATAAATGAGATAAGTACGTACACGGGAATTTTTGCTTTGCCTTGTTTATTTTTTTCGAGGAGGATGTGAACAAATGAAGCGATGAGCACGGCGTAAGAAAGCACCATAAAGTAAGCAAATTTTCCCGATTCTCTAAAAGCGCTGAATCCCGGTACGCTATCGAATAACCATTGATAGACATCGGGAAAGGGAGGGTGATTTAATTTAGTCAGAAAGATGGTGAGTAAAGCCAACAATGCAAAAAAAGTTATTTTTTTTTGCCTGGATAAAACAAATCCCAAAAAAGCAAAAACCGGAATGATAAAAAATCTTAGAGGTATAGGTTGGACTACCCACCCCTCGATTTTTCCTCCGGTCCAATCGTAATGAAATAAGCTCATAATCTTGGTCAGGTCGATGTAGAATCCGCCGAACAAGGCCCGGTTGAATACTTCATTTGCAGTCAAAGACTGCAAATTAAGCAGACTTAAAATTCCGTATAAGTTTAATAAGATAGGCAGCGATAGGCTAATCAATACAAATGAAAAAATTCTAATTCCGGTTTTAAAGTTTGGCTTGATTATCAGCATGTGGTAAATAAAATATAGAAGGGCAATCCAGACCAAGACATAAAAAAGCCTGATTTCCGAAAAACTTATGATAAAGGCAATCAGAGCGGAGACTAAGGCATATCCAACTTTTTTTTCCTCCAAAGCCCGCATGTAGAAGAGTAAAAAAAGAGGAGAAAAACTTAAAGCCAGATTTAATAGGACCGGACCGGATCGGGCGACAATCAATATGGTATTGTAGGTAAAGACAATTGAGGCAACAAAACTGGGCAGTTTAGTTCTGAAGACGGAATAGGCCAGAAAATACATCGACAAAGGAGTAATAATGGCGACCGGCCAAAGGGTGAGCAATCTCTCAACCAACGGCGGAGGTAAATTGAGTTGAGATAATAAACCAAGCAGGAATTGCAGCGGCCAAAAAAAGACACCCAGGTCTACCGAGCCCAAATTATTTTCGGTTTTCCAGATTAAGGGTAGCGAAAAAAGTTCTTTGGATCTTTCTGCGTAATCTATAGTCCAGTCTCCATAGGTGATCGGAGAGAGATTGAAAAACCAGACATGGTGAACGACTATAGAAAGAGCAATGATAATCAATATGGGGAGAAGGTGTGGTAGAATTTTTTTCATTTATGTCTATTTTAGTCAAAAAAAATACAAATATCACTTTTATCATATTTTCTTTCAACGAAGAAAAGAGAATATTGTATCCGCTGAAATTATATCGTCCTTATGGTGAAATTTTAGTGGTGGATAACTATAGCCGGGATAGAACTGTCCAGATCGCCAAGTCATCGGGAGCCAGAGTAATCAGGTATAGGAACAAAGGTTGGGCAGAATCAAAAAACCAGATGGATTTTATCTTCAAACACGTAAAAACCGAGTGGTTATGCATATGTTCGGCAGACGAAATTATACCTAAAAGTTGTCTGGATTTATATTGTAAAATTGCGGAGGAGAATAAATATAAAGTGGTTATTCAGAGAAAAAAGACTTTGCTGTTTAAGGCGGGGACCGATTTTATCCCAGCCTACATAAACGTTCATTTTTTTAAAAAGGATTCTCTTGATTTTACAAATAAGTCCGTTCATGAAAGAAAATTCGCTTCGCACGTAAAACCGGATGAAGTTCTTTATTTACCTCCGATTGATGAATACTCGATCTACCATTTTTCTGTAAATACGTCCGAGGGCATGATGAAGATGTTAAATTCCTACTCAAATGTACAGGCATATCATGTCTCAACCGACTTTATCGGATTGAAACTTATAATTATGCCAATCGTCAGCTTTATCAGGCATTATATATTCGGGAAAATTTTTACGATCGGACTCAGGGGATTTATCATCTCCTTGCAGATTGCGTCTTTTGAATTTTGGACTTATGCAAAAGCCTATGAACTTAGGAACAATATCAATTTTACTTCGATTGAAAACAGTTTTGCCGAAGAAAAGAGACGATTGATGAAAAAATCGCCCAAATCGGGTTTTCTTAAAACAATCTGGGCGAAATTCATCATACTGCTGTTGGCGAGGATTCACCGCTGGTATAAATTCAGGGTTTAAGTTTCAAAAAATGGGTCTAAACTAACTACTTTAAACTGATATAATGCTCCAAAGTTAATATTTCATCTTTTTAATATGATTAAAGT
>MGAN01000017.1:25397-26134 GCA_001789745.1 Candidatus Roizmanbacteria bacterium RIFCSPLOWO2_01_FULL_40_13 | reverse complement strand
GGACCGATATAAAAGATTTTGTGGATTTGTAAATTATATTGCAGGATCATTATACGGTTTGGGATTTATTTTATAGTGCTGAATTAAAATTTAAAAAAACGGATCTTGATTTAGAGCTATAGCGATCGCAAAACGAAATGACAGAATGTATTTTTGTGTCATGCTGAATTTATTTCAGCATCTTATCAATCAGATCCCAAACCAAATTCAGGATGACAAATACGACATTTTATTTTGCGCTAACTATAATTGCCATGAACATGCTTAAAATAGAGGATTTTAAGCAGTTGCCAAATATGATAAAGCCTATCGCTCTTGATGAATTGAAAAAGTTTTTCCGCAAGAAAGCCGTAGAATTAGGCCTAAAAAAAGTAGAGAAGTAAATCACTTAAGATTTTTGAGGATTTTTTCGACTTCTTTATCGTTAATGCGATGGTGAGGTCCGCGATGAGAGAGGAGTGCGCCGGAGAAGGTTTTGGGTATATGCATCAGTTCGTGGATCAGGGTCTTCAGTTGCTCGCGGGGATTAAGTTTATCAAAGCGGCGCGCGTTAACCTCGATGATGTAATGCGGCTCAAGCCCTGCCACCTCGGAAAAAAGCTTGGCCATACCCCAGATTCTGGCGTAAGCGCGGGTCTTGGCATCAAAGCTTCTGATGCAGTGGATATAGTTGATTTTAATATGATCAAAGTTAAGCTCTTTGACCAACAGCTTAATTTGTTTTTTTATTTCCGGAG
>MGAN01000017.1:0-25332 GCA_001789745.1 Candidatus Roizmanbacteria bacterium RIFCSPLOWO2_01_FULL_40_13 | reverse complement strand
TGGCTTTTTCATTTGATTTATAAATTTTAACAAAGGCCTCATAAGTTTCTTTCAGCTCATAAGGGAAGATCACCCAGTCGTTAATCGTTTTAAGGTGATAGTCCGGCAGGGGATTGCTGAAAGTCCGCACGATCGGAGCCAACGACTTAAATTTTTTAATTTTTTGGCTTTTAAGGTAATCGGTGACGACTTTAAGTGTCCCGCCCGTATCGACAATTTCATCAACAATCAGAAAATATTGATTTTGCAGGCCGCTGGGAGTTTCAGTGATTTTAATTTCTTTTTGCTTTTTCAGGTCCTGATAGGAAGATACTGTCAGATGCGATACGGGCAGTCCCAAAAGGTCCGACAGCATCCTTGCCCAGATCAAACCTCCGCGCGAGACGCATAGGATTCGATCGAATTTATCATGACGGATTTTTTTGTTCAACTCAAGACAGTCGTTGACTAATTCTTCCCAAGAGACCTTATAAAATTTCATAGTTTCACTTTTTAATATTTTTTAATAATTCTATAAAAAAGGTTTGCAGTTTTTTCTCCTTATTTTTTACAGCCTTTAGGACTTCCCTGTGGTCGTGTTTGATAAAAGCGAGATTGGTGACAATTGACAGTCCCAGGACTTCCATACCCAGATGATTGGCCATGATTACCTCCGGCACAGTGCTCATCCCGACCACATCCGCCCCAAAAAAACGCAGAGCCATTTTGTCGGCAAAGGTCTCGAAGTGCGGACCCCTTTGATAGACGTATACGCCTTTCTGAATTGAAAGATCAGCTTCCAAGGCAGATACTTGCGCTTTATTTATCAGGCTTTGGTTAAACGGCTTTGATAAATTTTGGAATTTTGCTCCCCCTAAAGGACTAGGACAGAAGAGAGTGATTAAATCGTTCAATACAACAAGATCGCCGATATTGTATTTGGGGTTTAGGGCTCCGGCAGCTGAAGTTATTATTATTTTTTTTACACCTTGCCGGTGGAGATATTTTACGGTTTTTACAACCTCTGATGTTGTGTAGTCTTCATAAGTATGAAATCTGCCGGAGAGAATGATGACTTTTTTACCGTAGAGAGTTCCGGAAATTATTTTTCCGCTATGGCCGGGTACGGTGGCTTTATTTCCGAAAACCCGCTCAAACCCTGTTGCTTTTTTATTTTTTATACCTTCAATTATTCCTCCCCAACCGCTGCCTAAGATTAGTCCAATTGGAGCTGCCATTGACAAATTATACTTTAAAAAATCAATATTAGCTGTATACTTCTATTGATTGAGATTGCAATCAGTATATACCCCTCTAAGTTGATTTAATAAGATATTTTTAGTTGAAAATTTGCAAAATCAACGAAGACGGGTATACAATTAAATCATGAAATTATTACTCCGATTATTATTTTTGCTTTTATTGCTTATTTTTTTATCTACCAAAATTTATGCTCAAGAGCAAATTAAGAATTTTGACACAGAAATCACCATCGATCAAAACGGTACGATTAAGGTAGAGGAGAGGATTGAGTATGACTTAGACGATTTAAACCGACATGGCATTTACCGCGATATTCCTTATATTACGACTAACAAAGATGGCAAAAAATTCAAGCTCGAGCTTGCTAATTTTTCAGTCACTGATGGGAACGAAAACAGGTATAAATATGAAAAATCCGTTGTTGACGGGAAGATCCGCCTCAAAATCGGTGATCCGGACAAAACCGTAACGGGTATACGAATCTATAAGATATCCTACCAAGTATCCGGCGCCCTCACCTATTTTTCCGATCATGACGAGCTCTACTGGAATTCAACCGGCAATAATTGGACTGTCCCAATCGCGTCTTACACCTCTGGAGTGAAATTGCCCAATGGGATAAGCCAAAATGACATTTCCGTTGTTTGTTACACCGGTTCTGCCGGAAGTACGGAACAAAATTGCAAAACATCAATTGAAGAGAATAGTATTGAAGTCACAGGTGTCGACCCTCTCGCTTCGTACGAAGGTATGACTTTTGCCGTAAGTTTTCCCAAGGGTCATGTCGAGGTATCGGAAGCCCAGCCTTACGTACCATTTTGGCAAACGATCTGGGGGAAAACACTACTCGCATTGATAATATTTGCAGCAATTCTATGGTATATCGTCTATCCGATCTGGATTCCGATCAAGTGGTTCCAACAAGGCCGCGACCCGAAGCATACGGACGTAGGTGAAGCAAGAGCTTGGTTTGATCCACCCAAGACAAATTCGGGAAGAAGTCTGACGCCGGAGGAGACAGGAGCATTAGTTGACGAGCGGGCGGATATGGAGGATGTATCGGGTATGTTGATATATCTTGCCCAAAAAGGACACCTCAAGATCGAGGAGAGAAAAAAGAAAGACTTTTACCTTGTCCGCCGAATCCCGCCAACGGCGGGAAAAGGAGAATTGCTTGATTTCGAAAAAATTTTTATCGATAAGATTTTTGAGGGCGGAGCCGAGTTTCATATAAAAAAACATAAGTTATATACGGAAGTTGAGAAAGCTAAAACCAGCATTTATGAGAGACTGGTTAAAGAAGGATTTTTTACCCAAAATCCCAACAAAATCAGGACATTTTATTCAGTAATTGGTGTTTTAGCGCTGGCTACAGGGAGTATTCCCCTGGCTTTTTCGGCTTTCTTTTTCGGTAGACACATGCCCAGAAAGACAATGCATGGCGTTGAGACTGCCAACATTGCAAGATCCCTAAAAAATTTTCTCTCCTCCCAGGAAAGAAGGTTGGAATTTTTAGTTAAAAAATCAGACCTGCCTGTCGACAGGCAGGTGCTTTTTGAAAAACTCCTGCCCTATGCCGTAGTATTCGGAGTGGAGAAGATCTGGGCGCAGCGTTTTGCCGATATTGCCATGAAGCCGCCCGACTGGTACAGCGGTTACTCGACAGTCAAATTCAACAGCGTTAGCTTTGCCAACAGTCTTAACTCATCTTTCTTGAGCGTCCGTTCGGCGGCAACTCCCGTTACCAGTACTACCGGTCACGGCTCCGGATTCTCCGGCGGCTCATCCGGCGGCGGCGGAGGAGGCGGCGGTGGAGGGAGTTGGTAAAATACACCGGCAATGTAAAGTTAACACTTTATTTTTTTAACGTATTTTCACGCATTTTGTGAATACGTTTCCAGCCTGCAGTTGTTTTGAAATACTTTTCACAGCTTAATGCATCATTTTATTCTTAAAAGCTGAATAATAAACGAGTTCATATGGAATATTTGGTATTGTAGCTATATTTTCTCCGTTATTATGAGATTTTATTCTTCTTTTCAAATCAGGAGTATATCCGAGGTAAAACTTTTTATTATTTAAGCTCTGGATAATGTAAAAGTAGTACATTAAAAACAATTATAGCGGTCCACAATCATGCAATTTATTCTGCAGGTAAAGTATGATTTATGATCATTTATAAAAATGAAGGCTTGCCACAATCACGAGCTTGCGAGCTGATTGTGGCAGGGACTCGTAGATGATTTCCGAACGACTAATTGGTTGGAAATTGTACCTTATCCGGAATTAGTTTATTGGAAATCTAAGCATTTTATAGCGTCCTAAATTATAATAAGACTGATGGAAAAGGCTAAAACTAATATAATCTCAGCAGCGGATAAATACTTTCGACGAGAAGACACTCTTTTAAGTGAATTATTAAAAATAGTAAACTCAAAAAGAGGCGAGAAATATTTAAATGGTAAGAGTAGGAGAGCTTTGGAATTATCAGTTTCAATTCCTGCTTCAATAGTCAGTGCTCCAATTATTGGCGTTTTAGGATTAATGAAAAAACTGGAGGATGGTGGAACAGCATTTTTCGTTCAGCAGAGATTGGGTAAAAATTCAATGACTGATTCCATTGGAGTCGTAAAAATTCGTTGTATGCATGAGAATTCTGATTTACAGGGTGGAAATATTGATATGGCTAGAAAATTAGAGCCCGAAAATGATCCAAGAAATACCAATTTAGGTAAGTTTATGAGAAAGTATCAATTGGAAGAATTACCGCAATTAATGCAAGTTGTTTTAGGACAATTGTCACTAATTGGTATAAGGGCAACACCGCTATATGGACTGAAATATTTACAGGAAAATTGGAAACCTGAAAGATATGAAAAATTTATTGAGCTCTATAAATTAAGTGGAGGTAGCCTTGTTGACATACAAACAGTATTAAGTTCGGATTTTACTAAGAAAGGTGAACGAGCTGGCTTCCATAGTTATTCTTTTTATGCTGAAAATGCAAATTTAGGACTTGATTTATATTTACTATGGAGAACTTTCTTAAAACTTGGTCGTCTTTCTGCCAAGCTAAAACGCAGTTAACTCTTACTTTGGAAATATTGAATACTATTTAAAATTAAGTTCATTTTGCAGGGGCGGAGAGAATCGAACTCCCATCAAAGGTTTTGGAGACCTCTATTCTGCCGTTGAACTACGCCCCCAAATTTAATTTTTAAATTCTTTTGTGTCCGCGCAGGCAGAAATCCTGCCTGCTGTGTCGTTTGTGCGCTCAGGCAGAATCGAACTGCCATCGGAGGTTCCGCAAACCCCCATTCTATCCGTTGAACTATGAGCGCTTGCTTTGGCAGGCGGGCGCACTCCTGTTCTTTCCAATTAAGCTATAGAGGCAAGATCAAATTAAATTATTTTAGCACAATCAATTCGAGTTTAGTGTAGAATTACCCGAACTTCGGGTCGGGGATGGAGGGCAAATTTTGGGGAGGTTGCTGGATTGCGTCCGTTTTGGCCGGACCGGATCTCTCGTTGGCCTTAGATTGTAAATTTTCCAATAATGAAGAGAGCTTTTCGTCTGACATTGGATTTGAGGCGTCTTGTCCTACTGAAGGAGGCGGCATGGATGAAGGAATGGAATTGGAACTAAGGTCCACCGGCGGCGGCGTTGACTGAAGAGGTTCGTTGACCGGAAGATTAGTCGGAGTTGGAGGTTGCGCGGATGGATCCTGACTCGGCGGTTCAACCGTTGTCGGGATATTCGGCGATTCGACTACGGCAGGAGGCGTAGATTCATCAACTGCAGGTGGCGAAGAATCAGTGAAAGGCGTTGCGGCCTGAGGGGCCGAGACCGGTGTTGAAGCGGGTGGAGCAACTTCGGATTGGACTTGTGGCGCTTCGGCAGGTTTATCCTCAACTTTTGCAGATGTAAAACCAAGCGCATCGTCAAACTCAGATTGCGTAAAACCCTTGAGTACGACTGACTGTCCGTCGTCTTTTTCGAGCTTAGTGACCGGAGTGCCGGCGAAATTATCGCTTACAGCCAGCATTTCGGTTAAAAAATCCTTATTTGCCTCAAGATTTTTTTCCTCAAACTGGAGATTTTTTGACTTAAGATACTCTTTCTCTTTTTTGGAGAACTCACACTCAGGTACGGTATAGATAGTAATTTTCATAATTCGGTTTCACTCACTATAATTCTCTAACAAAGACAAATTTTATTATGAAGTAATTGAAATTATTTGTCAACCCCAATCAAATTTTCATAGAGAATTTTGTTATGATTGTAGGATGAAAAAGACAGTTTTTATCTTACTGCTTTTAATCGGCGGAGTCGGGGGGTTTTATCTCGGTTATCTAAAAATTAGAGCCAAACCCAAAGAAAAAATATCTGTACAAAAAACTAAACCAGAGGTCCAAGGCGTTGAAAAAGTTCCTATCGTTTCCAGATCTGTTTTTGTTCCGTATTGGAGTTTAGACCAAGAGAAAATTGACATTTCCGGTTATGATAAAATTATCTACTTTGGAATTACAGCTTCTTACAACGGGATAAATAAGAGCGAACAGGGTTACTCTAATTTAAGAAAATTCAATTCGATTATTCCGGAAAAAAAGGAAAAATTATTGGCCTTGCGGATGATTAACGAAGATATAAATGACTCGGTTTTGTCAAATATAAGAATACAGGAAGTATTAATCAGAGAGACGCTGGAACTTTTATCCGAATATGAATATGACGGTTTAGTTTTAGATCTGGAGATATCGAGTTTGCTGAATAAAGAAATTACAAGCCAAATTAATGATTTTGTTCAAAAATTTTATACTGCCGTATCTGCTGACTATAGGAAATTATATCTGACCGTATACGGTGATAATTTTTACCGTGGAAGACCATACGACGTTGAATTCTTAGCAAAAAAATCCGATGGGATTATGATTATGGCTTACGACTTGCACAAAAGCAGAGGAGAGCCGGGTCCGAATTTCCCATATGATACGGGAACTAAATATCAGTATGATTTCAAATTGATGATTTCTGACTTTTTGACCAAAGTACCCAAAGAAAAAATTACGGTAATTTTTGGATATTTCGGCTATGACTGGTTAGTTGATGAAAAAAAACGTCCGATAAGGCCGGCTGAAGCCTTGAGCTTTAAAGAGATAAAAAGCAAATTTCTAGATAAATGCGAATTCAAGGATTGCGTTAGCAAAAGAGACAAAATATCGCAAGAGTCGGAAGTAAATTATGTCATTTCAGCGCCTGTTCCCGATGAGCAAAATATATACCGTATTGACTACCATATCGTCTGGTTTGAAGACGAAGAATCGATTAAAGTCAAAACCAGCTTTCTTCAAGAGCAGGGAATCTCCAGCGTCTCCTACTGGGCATATGGCTATTTCTGAAGCCATAATATCCAACCGCAGCGGTTGGAAATCGGGCTGCTGCAGGAGTCTAAAGCGTAACATATTGACAGGAATAAAAAGGTATGTATAATACAAGTCGATGACAATATTAGAGAGGGGACCATTGCCAAGGAATGAGAAGTCTGCTCGACCTAATAATATCACTTATGTTCGATTAGACGGACTTATTGGACTCGGTATGCATGAAAGTACTCATCGTCGGGTAGCTATAGATGAGGAGCTGCACAGACAACCAGAAGTTGAAATGTGGGAGAAACCAATAGTCTCAGATGCAGGACAAATGACAGTTGGGCCAGGTGGTATTTTAATTGCCAAATATGTTTCACAATCAACTTCACTGGAGGTATTAAGAAAAGAGCATAATTCACCCGATGAGAGGCAGAGAGCATTAGAAGAGATTAGAAGAGAGACGGCCAGATTAACAGCTTCACTTACCGGACAGACTGTCTGGATTGAGTTAGATTCGGGTGAGTGGGAACAGGTAAATCTCTAATAATTTCTTTTATTACTTCATTTATCTCCTCTTTTTTTTGATAAGATTGTTCAATGCGGGAAAAACTTAAATTCCTTTACGGCGAAGAAATAGGTAAAAAGACTTATGAACAGCTATTAAAACTACTTGATTCGGTGAAAGGAATGATAAATTGTGACGATAGGGAACTGTGGAGTGAAAAGGATATTTTTTTGATAACTTATCCGGACTCATTTTACGAAAAAGGAAGTCCAGTATTAAAAACATTAGCAAAATTTCTAAAAATTCACTTGAAGGGAATAATAAGCGGCGTTCACATACTTCCTTTCTCCCCTTATTCCTCGGATCGGGGATTTTCGATAACCGACTTTACCAGAGTAAAAGAAGAGTTTGGAGACTGGAAAGAGATGGAAGGTATTAGCAAAAACTTCCGCTTGATGGCCGATCTGGTTCTCAATCACGTCTCGGTTAAGCATGAGTGGTTTCAGCGCTTTCTGGCAGGAGATTCTAAATATTGGGATTATTTTATCCATTTTAACAAGTCGGAGATCCCTGAAGCAGAACTGAAACAAGTTGTCAGGCCGCGGGCAACTCCTTTACTGACTCCTTTTAAGACAGCAAATGGAGAGAGACGGGTTTGGACGACCTTTTCGGTAGAGGATTCTACCGATCAGATAGACCTGAATTACCAAAACCCCGAAGTTTTGCTGGAGATGATAAAGATAATCCTATTATTTTTACAAAAGGGGATTAGGATTTTTCGACTTGATGCAATACCATTTATCTGGAAGGAGGTTGGGACAGACTGTTATGACCTAAAACAAGTTCATATAATAATCAATTTATTTAGACAAATTCTGGATGAAGTATGTCCGCGGGCTCTGCTTTTGTCTCAATCAAGTATGCCCTGGATAGAAAATTTGGCCTATTTGGGAGGGCAAAATAAAGAAGCCAACCTTGTTTATAATTTCCCATTACCGCCTTTGATTTTAGACGCTTATTACAATCGAAATACGAAACAGCTTAACGATTTGGCAGAAAAAATGAATCCGCCAGATCAAAAGACGAGCTTTTTTAATATTTTAGCCGTCCACGACGGTATTGGCCTCAGCGGCATCAAAGGATTTCTTTCCGAGCAAGAAGTCAGAGAGTTATCAATTCAGATTCAAAGGCGAGGAGGCTGTCTGTCTTATCGTTCCCTGCCTGACGGAGATAAAAAGCTGCAGGAGCTTAATATCACCTGGTGGTCAGCGCTAAATCAAATTTCGGAGGAATCATTTGACTTAAAGCTGCAAAAATTTATTACCTCGCATGCACTGATGTTCGCACTTAAGGGCATACCGGCTATATACTACCTCTCATTATTCGGTCAAGAGAATGACCGGGTGCTATATGGAAAAACGAAGATTAAGCGCGATCTAAACAGATCTGATCTGGAGCTTGGTAAATTGGAGGAGAGTTTGAAGACTGACTCAAGCAAAGAGAACCGGGTGTTTGCTGGGATGAAAAAATTAATGCAAAAAAAAAGAAATATTCCGGCTTTTCACCCGGATGCCGGTCAGGAAGTATTAGACTTAGATAAAAGAGTTTTTGCTTTACTGCGAAGGACAAAAGATCAAGCGGTGGTTGCCTTACACAATTTATCGCCAGATAAGTTAGAAATTAGCTACAATTCAAAAATTTACACTCTGGATCCTTTCAGCTTCATTTGGGACATCAGCTAGATTTTATTTTCTGCGATTGCTTTTCTCAAATTAGTCATCAGGCGTTCCATGACGCAGAGGTTATGAACGGTCGCTAATGTATAGGCGGTTAACTCTTTTTGTTTAAAAAGATGATGGAGATAGGCTTTGGTGAAGTTTTTGCAGGTATAACAAGCACAATCTTCGTCTACGGGGGAAAGATCAAATTTATATTTTCCAGTTAATATATCTATTTCCTTCAAGTTGGATGCTGGAATTTGAGCGTTGGATATTCTGTACAACTGTCCCAGACGCGCAAGCCGCGTAGGTTCAACACAGTCGAAAGTGTCGATGCCGTATTTAACAAGATCGGCAATATCGTCTATATGACCAACTCCCAAAAGATGCACGGGTTTATCCTCCGGTAAGTATTCGGATACCCACTTCACTTGATTCCGCATTTCTTTTTTTGTTTCTCCCACAGAGACGCCGCCTATTGCGACTCCGTCGACGCCCTGTGATGTTACAAATTTTGCCGACCCTTTTCTTAAATCCTCATAAGTCCCACCTTGTATGATTCCATACAAAAACTGATTATTTTTTAATTTTGACTTGTCATTTTGATTTTTGATTTTTAAGTTTTGATTTTGAGCTATACAGCGATTTAGCCAATTATGTGTTCTTATCATTGCCATTCGTGAGTACGCATGTGCAGCGGGATAATAGGTGCATTCGTCAAAAGCCATGATGATATCGGCTCCGATTTTTTGCTGAAATTGCATTGATTTTTCAGGGGTAAATTCGATCAGCCGCCCGTCGTATAGCGAGCGGAATTTTACCCCCCCGTCGGAGATCTTAACAATCAGCGGTTGCTCCTCGCCTCGAATATCTGCTTTTTTAATTAAGGAACCCTCAGGGTTCCGGGAACCCTGAGGGTTCCGTTTAGCCAAAGAAAATACCTGGAATCCCCCGGAGTCGGACATGAGGGGGATATCCAGACGGGAAAAATTATGTATTCCACCGGCTGCTGCGATAACATCGGCACCCGGATGGCTTACCAAATGGTAGGTATTGACGAAAGCGGCTTGAATACCAATTTTTTTCAACTGGTAGGGAATAAGCGATTTGAGCGTTCCTTTGGTTGCAACCGGCACGAAGGCTGGGGTTTGGATTTTACCATGAGGAGTGCTAATCAGACCCAATCTGGCTTTAGATTTTTTGGATTTTTTTAAAACTTTAAAAAATTTTATCATTTATATAGCGATCGCAAAATGAAATGACAGATTGTATTCTGTATCATGCTGAATTTATTTCGGCATCTTATCAATCGGGTTCCAAACCAAGTCCAGGATGACAAATACGACATTTTGTTTTGCGCTAACTATAAAATAAGCATTGCGTCTCCAAACGAGTAAAAACGAAATTTCTCTTTTATGGCTATATTGTACAACTCTAAGAGGTGTTTTTTGGAGTGTTTAAATTGTAAGAAAGCCTCAACCAGCATCATGAGAGACGAGCGTGGCAGATGAAAGTTAGTAATAAGACAGTCGATCATCCTGAATTTATAAGGCGGAAAGATGAAAAGTCCGGTTTTTTGAGACTGATAATCTTCGCAGTCTTTAACTTTAGATTCCAAAGCTCTGGCCGTTGTTGTCCCCGAAGCAATCAGACTGAATCCTTCAGATCTTAATTTATTCATGGCGCTAAAATCTGCAGAATTAATCTGAAAATATTCCTCATGCAGTTTTTTACTTTTTAGATTTTGATCGGTAATTGGAGCAAAAGTGCCAAGCCCTACCTGAAGGTTGACGAAAAAGCATTTTGTCCTTTTTTCTTTTAGTTTTGACAAAATTTTCTTTGTGAAGTGAAGTGAAGCAGTTGGGGCTGCCACGGAACCAAAATTCGATTCATCCGCAAAAACGGTCTGATATTTTTTACGCAATTCCGTCTCTTTTAGCGGGGTTTTACGAAGGTATGGAGGGATCGGGGTTTGGCCGTTTTTATTAATTATTTCGATAAGTTTTTGATACCCAAAATTATATTTGAATTCAAAAATTTTATCACGCCGGGAGACCAGCCGGAAGTGATATTGATGATCAAAAAAAAGTTTTTTTCCGACTGTGATTTTACGGTCAACCAAAGCCTTAACGGTAGTTTTATGGGCATCGGTAATTTCATTTATCAGCAGCAGCGCAACTATTTTTCCACCCGACTCTTTTTTCAGCACAACCCTAGACGGAAACACTTTGGTTTTATTTAAAACTAGGAAAGATTTTTCCGGTAAATATTTATTGAAATTATGAAATATATCAAAAGAAATATTGTTGGATTCGGTGTTAAAAATAAAAAGCCTGGAAGAGCCGCGAGGCGCTGCAGGGGTATCGGCTAAAAGGCCTTCCGGAAGGTTAAAATCATATAAAGACCAATCAATCATTTTTAATTTACAGGAAAAATCTAAAAAGTAAAAAAGAAATTTAAAAGTCAAAAATAAGCTTCCCCTTAATCCTCTCCTTGTCAAGAAGGGAAGAAGAGGGGTGGATGTATCTTTTCATTGACGTTTTTCATTTTTTAGTTTTTAATTTATTTTCGAATGCTCCCATTTCCTTTAACTTCCACATATAAAGTGCGGCGCGATTTCTTGCTCTTGAATCAATGACATAGCGCAAAGCTTCCTCAAGAACCGGACGCGGGATCGTCTTTGCTATTTTAATATAGAGGCTTTTCCTTCGTTCGTCCAGCAGTTTTTCCGAAAGATATACTCCGTATGACTGGAATTCGCGCGAGACATACTTATCTTTGAGGGGATCGAATTTTTTCAGAATGTCCTTTACGGAATGCATCATATGATATGAGCGGGACATAGCTGTTTCATGGTTATTCCGAGAAAGCGCAGCTAATCTAGGAATCCGTCTCAATCGCAGTTGTCAGAGATTTCCCGACAAGCTCGAAATGACATTTATGTCCCAGTTACAATATATTTTACAAAATTCTAAACTCTAAAATCTAAATTCTTTCACTTGCATTCTTTGCCAAAATCAGTAACAATGTAAAAATATGGAGGGAGAGATAAATTATACACCGCTTGACACTTTTAAATTATCTGCCGAAGAGAAGAAACCCAAAAAATTTACCAACCATGTTTTAACCGGTCTGATTATCTTTTTTGTAATCGGGATTGGGACAATAGGATATTTATTGGTGTTGCAACAACCTATAAAAAAAGATATTCCAGCCACAACAGTTGTCGATTTAACTCCGACAATTTCTCCCCCGGAAGAAATTGTTCCTACAGGAGAATTAATTCCAAGCGAGGAAACCCCGCCGGCAACCGATGAGGCGGCAGTCGCTCAACCTGCTGAAGAGTCGCTTACGCCTACAACCAGTTTAGTAGTTAATCCTACCGAGGCCGTTGAAACAAGGAGCTTGGCGCAATCGACCAATCTTACTCCGACTGCAGCTCCAGATCCGACCGAGACGCCGATTCCCTTGGCTTGCGGGACTAAATCCTGTGACGATGAGACAAATCCTTGTAAGGAAGGGTTGGTTTGTGTTCAGGCTGATGACGGATCAAATTACTGCTCTCAATCTAACTATCAAACGGCCTGCAAGGCAGATCCCTCACAAGAGAGTTGTTGCACTGCACCGGTAGGCGGGGGAGAGGAACCGAGTCCCACGGAGATTGTACTGGTGACCGATACGAGCAATGAAACAGCAAGTTCAGATACGACATCCGAAGATCAACCCGAGATCCCTTCAGCCGGCATCGCCACGTTTGGAGTCCTTTTTGGTCTTATGGCTACAGGCATCATCATCTTCGGCCTAATATTTTAAATCATAATAAAAAAAGCCAATTTCCCATGACTTTAAATTGCCACATTAACCCAATATTAACCTGGCAGGTTCATAGCGGGTTATGGCAAGGCTCTAAAAATGAGCAAATTTCAACCTTTTTGAATTAGTCGCCGGTAGAGCAGGAGGTATTCACTGGCCATGCGATCCAGAGTGAAGTTTCTCTCGACATGAGAGCGGCAGTTATGACGCAATTGTTTATATTTTTCTTCAGGCAGGGCATAAATTCGCTCCACAGCTTCAACCAACCCCTCAATTCCCGTCTTTTTGATTATCCAATCACCGCGTTTGTCATTTTCGCCAGCATTAACGATAAATCCGGTTTCTCCATCCTTGATGACTTCAGGGACTGACCCGCGGGCGTAGGCGACGACCGGAGTTCCGGCAGCCATCGCTTCGACCATGGCCATTCCGAAAGGTTCTTCCCACCGGAGAGGTGAAAGAAAAAGCCGGGACCGCTGATAATATCCCAATAACTCTGTTTGTTTGACTTCATAATTCAGTTCCAAATCAACAGACTTTTTGAGCTTTACTATTTTGTCCTCTATATCTTGCTTTAACCAAGCAAGCGTGTGATCTTTTCGGATTGCAAATAATCGAGCGGGTTTTTTTGTCATTTCCGCCACAGTTAATACGATATCCAATCCTTTTTCCGGGACCCCCCGTCCGGCCCAGATTAGATTATTGCCGCCGATAGGATCAAACCTGAATTGCTTAACGTCAATTCCGTTATAGATTGTTTTAAGGTAATTAAGCATCGGCAGCGGTTTTCTTTGCTGGTCGCTGATTGAGACAAAATAAGCATTTGTCAGCTGCGAAAAAAGAGGAAAATACTTATCTTTGTAGACGGTATCGAGTGATCCGTGCAGAGTGATAATCACGGGCTTTTGGCTAAATAAGGCAAAAGGCAGGACGATTTCGCCATTGCCGATATTGGCATGATAAAGGTCAAAGCCCGACTGTTGCTGAAGAGCTTTACCCAATAAAGCCAATTCAAAGATCTTATGATGTTGTTTGGTGATTTGCGCATCGACGGTAGAGGAGAGCGCGCCTACCGATTCTAATTTAACCGGAACTTGGGAATCGCCTGAGGCAAACAAGGTGACATCAATTTTATCCGATTTATGCGCAAGCGCGCTGACCAGCAGATAAACAAACAGCTCTGTTCCTTTTTTGACATCTTGGTTAATCGGAAGCAGGTTGGAAGCGAGGATGGCAATTTTCATTGTTTTAAAAATAATTAATATACTCCTTTTCCGTGAGTTTAGCACAACTGACGATTTTTTTTTGCTTTAAATATTCGTTTTGTTCTTTGAAATAGCGGAATTGCCGGGGAAAGCTATAAATCAAAAGCTTGAAATAAAAAATCTGCCAGAAATCTGTATCGGTAAATTTTTGTTTTAAGAGCGCTACATAATGTTCGGCAAATTTGGGATCTTTCAAATAGATTGAATAATAAAGGGTGGTAAAATCTCTAGCCGGATACGAATATCCTGCCTTTTCAAAGTCTATAAAGATGAATTTACCGGTGTTTTTATTGTAGAGAACATTAGCGGGATTGGCGTCGCCCCAACAAAAATATTCGGGTGAATTCGTAAAAGCCTTTTTGCTTTGCTTAAATAATTCCTGGAGCCGAGTTGTTTTAGCAAGTCCGAACATTTTAACCAAATATTTTTTTGTCTCCTGAAAAAATCTGGATATATAAAAATTGTAAGGCTCGGTATTGACAAAAGGTGATCGCAATTTTAGCCCTGCGATTTTTTGCTCAAATTCCAGCCTGTTAAGATGCAAAGTTTCAATCGCCCCGACCAATTCTGTCAGTGTCCCGGCCGGGAGGTCTGCAATTAATAAATTGTAATTACCCATTGGTTCAGATGCGGAATAAAACCTGATGATAAAGTAAGGCGCAGGATGAAGCCCGAAAGAGATTAATTCAGGAAGATATTTATCAGATTGGGGAATCAGTTTGCCTAAGTTTTGGATGACAAAAAGCTCGCGGGCAAAAAATAATTTATAGTTTTTTCTAAGCAAAATTTTGACAACGACCGGTTTACCGCTTTTTATAGCCTTATAAATCACATATGGTCTTTTTTTATAACTTGTTGGCAGGACCGGAGTTTTGGGATGATTGTATTTTTTTGAGCCCTGGATGAAGGAAGGATCTGACAGCTTTTCCAGTTTAAATATGGATTTTATTAAGTAGCGGTAGTCTTCGTTCATAAAAGAGGTACGAGTTTTTCTCTGATGATTACTTCCAAATTATAGTTGGTACGCGCTTGGTAGTTAAGATTAAGCAGGGAATTATTACCGATGAAGTTTTTGATTTTATCTGCAGCTTTATCGGGTGAGACGGTTTTATAGTCGATATAATTTATATATTTATCTCCAACCTCGTGAAAGACCCGGAGGTCGGAGACAAAGATAGGGGTTTTGCTAAGGGCAGCTTCCAATATCGGAAGTCCAAAATTCTCACTTTTGGAAAAATAAAAAATCAGATCGGCTATTTGATAAAGATCGTGAACTTCAGAATCTTCAAGCGACCTGGTGAAATCCTTGCCTAAAAAGAGCACATTCTTATCGAGTTCGAAATCCCTGATCATTTTTTTGATTTTGTCAAAGTATTGAAGTGTCTGTCTGTGGCGGGACGTCTGACCGGAGATGAGATAGAGGATATCGGGATGATGCTTTTTCAACTCCTTGACGATTGACAGACTGTATTCGATATTTTTTCTCTCAAGTATATTAACCGGAGAAAGGATCAGCGGGAAGGCTTTTAATAAATTGTACTCGTTGATCACTTTCCAGATTTCCTTATCCAGCTCCAGAAATTTTTTGATATTCATACCGTCGGGAATCACCCGCAGTTTTTTTTCCGGAATAGGCATAACTTTAAGCAGTTGTTTTTTGAAAGTATCGGAGATGACCACATATTCAACGTTAGTCAAAGGAGTAGTCAAAAGCTCTCTTTCGAGTTCGGTTTTTACTACCTCGTCCGTCCTGACCCTATCCATCCCGATGTACATATGGTCGTGCACCCAGCCGATAACTTTTTTGCCAGGTTGGGTAGTCAGATACTCGCGAAAAGCATAGATAAAGGGTAAATTGCGGTAGACGGTAAGCATGTTGTGGACGATGACGACATTCACATCCTGGAGATGAATTTCAAGAGTTTTCCTGATCTGATCTGCTGTCTGGTAAAATTCCTCATCGATAATTCCTTTATCAATTATTTTTTCCTGTAAGCGCGGATTGGTATTTAAAATCGATTGGAGTTCGGGCAGTTTATGCAGAGTGATATCGAGGTCATTTTCTTCACCGTCCCCGGTCAGCACGACAACATTGTAACCCAAGTCTTTTAGTATATGCGCCTGCTCCTGCAGCAAAAGTTCAACCCCGCCGATGTTCGGAGGATAGGCATAGTGAAGCAGGGCGATTTTTTTCATGCTTTTAGAATTTGATTATAATATTTTTCATAATTATCGATCATCTTTTCCACCGAAAAGTTATTGACTATGTGATTGCGGCAGTCTTGGGGATTGATCTGGCCGATCTTGGTTAGCGCCTTTTTCAATCCTTCAACGCCTTCCCCCGGCAAAACGACAAATCCGGTTTTACCGTCTTTGACGAGTTCTTTTACCGAGCCGCGGTCAAAGCCGATGACGGGAGTACCGCAAGCCATCGCTTCAGCCATAACCAGCCCAAAGGGTTCATACCAATTGACCGTCATAAGAAATGCCTTTGCTTTTTGCATCAGACCGGCAATTTCTTTGTGGGGAAGCTCTTGTTTCATTGATACCGGCCCGTGCCATGTAATTTTATCATTAAGGTAAGGTTTTACGTCAACCTCAAAAAACTGTTGATCTTCCACGTTGCCGGTCAGGATGAGACGGCTGTCGGTCTCTCTTGCCAGTTTGATAGCCCAACGGATACCTTTGGGATCCATAAAAGTACCGGCTTTATTTTTAGCCTTAGATAGTCGGCCGATCCATAACAGATAGTCTTCTTTTTTTTCCCGGAAGCTAAAAAGGTCGGTATCAACTCCGTTATAAATGACTTTATCCATTCTGGTTTTTAGGAAAAGAGACCGATGGGCTTGCGAGATTGAAACGAATTTAGTCTTTCGGAAAAGCGATAAAGTAGTATCGATAAAGTCTGTTGCCTGAACATGAACGGTTGTAACCATAGGTTTGGTTAATTCCTTTTCGATGAGGGGCGTGAAAAATTCAGGATAAAGGTGATTATGGATAATGTCGAATCGGTCTTGGATTTCGACTATTTTTTTCAGCAACTGAATCAGGGAAGAAATCTCCAAGAAAAAAGGATTTTCGACAGATGGCAGGTCAACCCAGCCTTTTTCCAATACAGAAATGGTATTGACTCCGGGAATCAGGCTGTCGCCGGTGCCAAGCAGAGAGACTTCGTGGTCTTTTTTAACTAACCCGTAGGCCAACTTATAAATAATTTGCGATCTGGAAGCGGTCTCATCGGCCGTGACTTTTCTTTTGAGTGTTGAGACTATAAGAATTCGCATAAAATTATTATATACTTCGTAACTTAAGGTTTGCAACCGAGTTGCTCAGTATCTACCCATCTATACCCCTCTTAGTTGATTTTGCAAATTGTCAACTAAAGTAATCTTATCAAATCAACTAAGGAGGGGTATACTTCGATAACTTAAGGTTTGCAACCGAGTTACTCAGTATATACCCCTCTAATCCGCTTTTTCGCTCTGGCGAGCTGCAAATCGGAGTAAGATGGGTATATATACTGATTGCGATTTCAATTAATAGAAGTATAATCCGCTTTTTCGCGCTCCGAGAGAGCTGCAAATCGGAGTAAGACGGGCATAACCGGTTCTTACTTAAAAGAGGTATTTCACTTTAAAGATCGCTCGTAAAGCCGGTAGAATTTGGCGGCGATTTTATCCCAGTTGAAGCGTTCGACTACGTTTTTGTATGCGTTTTCTCCCATTCTGAAGCGGAGTTTTTCGTCGTTGATCAGGAGGTTTACTTTTTTGGCGATTTCGTTCGAACTTTTTCTTCTGACAAAAAAACCGTTGATTCCGTCTTTTACAGTCGTAGTCACACCGCCTTTGCGGGTTACAATAACGGGTGTTTTATGAACCATAGCTTCAAGAATGACAAGCCCCAACGGCTCGTTCCAGACGGAAGGCGCCACATAGACGTCTGCCCGCAGATAAAAATCATTAATCTCTCCGAGTTTTTGGGAAAAGTACCCGAGCATATGAACGTTGGTAAATTTGTATTTTTGAATCAAGCTTTCCAAATATTTTCTTTCCGGGCCGTCGCCCAAGATTACCACCTCTGCTTTTATTTGCCGTGCGGCTTTGATCAGATACTCGACTCCTTTGTGTACGGTCAGCCGACCGGTGAAGAGCACCATATCGGGGTACTTGAATTTGTATTTGCGGTCGATCCAGGAAACATCTTTTTCAAAATCTATCTTATTATCAACGCCTGCCGGAATAGTCTTTATTTTTTTGGACAGATCCCTGCCGAACATCTGCAGGTACCATTCGTGGGTGAAGTTGCTGTTGGCTGTGATAAATTTAGCGCGAGAAGAAGCGTCACGTACATTGGCTCTCCATCTGCCGTCTTCCGTAAAGTAGTGCAAATCCGAGCCGTGGGTAGTTATAATAAAAGGGATTTTATAAAGATTGGCTAGTGTTCTTGCTATAGGCGGCAGGAAAGCGGTATGGAAGACATGGATCAGATCAGGTTTAAATTTTTCTATGGCTTTGGCAGATCGCAACAAGTAATAATTATAAAGTTCAATAAATTCCTGATTGGTAAATTTGGCATATTTCTTGGCGTTGAGAAGCTCGGGATTGCCGACAAAGACACCCATTACCGGCGGCTTAAGTCCGAAGATTCTGATTGTTTTCAACCTGCGGTTTTCCGGAGCGATTATCGCAGCTTGATATTCTTCAGCATATTTAATAATAAGGTGCTGGGTCAAACGGCGAAGCCAAGCGCCTGATCCATTGCCCCAAAGCGGAAACATGTAAAGATAAAGAACTTTCATAATTATACTTCTATTAATTGAAATCGCAATCAGTATATATACCCTATCTTACTCCGATTTGCAGCTCGCCAGAGCGAAAAAGCGGATTAGAGGGGTATATACTGAGTAACTCGGTTGCAAACCTTAAGTTATCGAAGTATACCCCTCCTTAGTTGATTTGATAAGATAACTTTAGTTGACAATTTGCAAAATCAACTAAGTTGGGTACAGCCGTAATTATAACACCTTTAACAGTTTTGTCATAAGAAGATTTACTTTTAAACCATCAGGAAGCCTCAAATAATTTTGGCGAAAAATTCTGCCTTCAAACGGTCAAGAATTGCGGGAAAAAGTTCTGAAATCATTTTCCTTTCTTCCGGCTTGAAGTCTTGAAGAGTGTAGGTTTCTCCGTCAATCCGTTCCGTATTCATTCTGTTGTCTATACCGATTCTGATGCGACGGAAGTTACGTCTGCCCAATGAGATTTCGACAGACGCAATTCCGTTATGGAGTTTAGGGCCGGTACCCGCTTGAATTTTGAATTTCCCTAAAGGAAGATCAAGATCGTCATGGCAAATATAGATATCCTTTAATTTCAATTCCTTATGTTTTTTAAAAGCATAAGATACGGATGCGCCTGATTTATTCATAAAAGTATTCGGCTTGAGAAACTCGATTTTTTCTCCGCTTATTTTTACCCAGGCATAATCCGCTTTTGCGTTTTTACTGTATTGGTAATGCAAAGACCCGGACAGTTCGCGCCTGATGTAGTCGACGAGCATAAATCCTGCATTATGCCGGTTGTTCCGGTATTTTGGACCGGGGTTTCCCAAGCCAACAATCATTTTCATAGTTTTAAGTATAAAGCATTAAGCATTAATAATGAATGAAACAAGCCATTTGCAATAAATACTTGATAGTTAATTCTTACTTCTTTATACTGGTTTTATGTCAAAATACGTTCCCGATATCTCTACCCATCGTTGGGTGGTAATTTCTCCTCAGAGATTAAGCAGACCCGACCAGTATGCCAAAAAGCATAAGGATAGCGCTAAATCTTGTCCTTTTTGCGAGAATCGCGAAAGCGAAACCCCCCCCGAAGTTTATCGGATAGGGGAGGGTGAGGCAAATAAGCCCGGCTGGAAAATCAGGGTGGTACCGAATAAGTATTCGATTACCGATATCCATGAAGTCATCCTGCACTCTCCGGATCACGTCAAAGATATAGAAAATTTAAACTTACAGCAAGTCAATTTAATTCTTTCGTCTTATCGGCAGCGTTTTAACAATTATCGAAAAAAAGGTCAGGTGTTGATTTTTTGCAATCACGGCGAACATGCGGGCGCGTCTCTAACTCACCCGCACGCCCAGCTGGTGGTGATTCCGTCCCAGATCAATTTGGACACCCTGATTCGCGAACCGTTGAATAACCAAGTGGAAGAGAAAAAGTTATTCCGTATCTATTGCCCGGATTTTTCCCAATGGCCTTACGAGATCTGGATAGTACCCATAAAAGAAGGCAGTTTTTTTGGCGATATTACCGATGATGAGATTAAAGAACTTTCCACACTTATGATTAAAATGCTCAAAAAACTGGAGCATATCTATCAAAGCCAAAGACTGTCAAGTCTGCCGTTTGGCTATAATTATTATTTCTATCATAAGGAAAACTGGTATTTGCGGATAATTCCCAGGTTTATTCATCGCGCAGGTTTTGAGCTGGGGACGGGATTGTATGTCAATATCGTCGATCCTCTGGAAGCCGCCTTGGAGCTTAAGGGGGTGGAGAGAAAAATGATGGGAGTGTTGAGGAGATTGAAGAAATACTAATAAATTTCTAATTTCTAATTAATCTAATTGACCTAATCAAATTCCAATGACAAAATAACAAAAAAAATAGGCAAATTAGAAATTAGGTTAATTAGGTCAATTTATCTCTAGTCTTTTCATCTCCGTTCTTCCCTCTCTTCCCCTTTCGTCAAAAATAATTATTTGATAATAAATTTCGTTATTAATATTAATTTCCGAGGTAATAAGTTGGTGGAAAGTGTCGGGTTCGAGATTTATAATTTTTGCTATAGTTTGCCCGGTTGTTTTATCGCTGAAAACAATCTTTGATTTAAGCGGCAGATCGGTAGTGAAAGTAAAAAACAGATAGCGACTGGAAACAGTGACATAGTTATTCTTTATCAGATCTTCAGCTTCGATTTTGTACGCATACTGGTTTTGCCAGTAAAGATATGTTGCCAGACTCAAGACCGAGATAAAAAGAAAAACGCTTAAGACGGCTACCGACCTGATGGATGGAAGCGGAATTCTCCAGATTTTGAAATAGTCAATTTTGGCAGACTGGGCTCTTTTAAAAATAAAAAGATCGTTAGGAAGAGCAAAAATTCCTTTACAGGAATTACAAAAGTAAAGGGTCACATCAGGGGGAATATTTTCCGTACCGCTGGCCGGGCGAAGCAGAGATTGATCTTTGGGACACTGTTTTTCTTCGGTAGAAAATTCCGTAGTTTTTAGGTCGGAACTTAAAGATTGAGCTGATTTGACGGTGATCCTGTTTATTCCATTTTCTTCAAAAAAAGTTCCGCCGCAGTTGGAACAGTGGAGTAGCTGTTGCTCATCTATAACGTCGGAATCAAGCTTTTGTTTACAGTTAGGACAGAGCATAAATCAATAATAGCAAATATTATTGAAAATCCTAAATCCTAATTTCTAAATTCTAAACAATATCAAAATAGACCTATTGCGTAATAAGAATTTTAATGAGTTGTTTTCGTCATTCTGGTAAGGTCCGACGTTAAGTCGGACCGCATCCGGAATCGTTGTTTATTAATTTGTAGATCCTGGGCAAGCCAGAATGACAAATTGATTCATTAATTCGTATAGGGTCTAATAAATTCAAAATACTAAATATTATTGAGTTTTGTTAAATTGAATTTAGGATTTGTTTAGAGTTTAGGATTCAGAGTTTAGAATTTTGTGAAGAAATTATGAAGGATTTACTCCCAGCAACCTTTGTACCACTTCCTTTTTATATCTCCTGTCTCCTCGGGAATTGATGCGGATGGCCGGGAGCTTGCCTTTTTTACCCCAACGCTTAATAGTAAGCGGAGAAACTCTTAGAAGGTCTGCAACCTCTCTAATCGTCAATAGATCCGGTAAGTCTGACAGTGATACTTTTGTAGTCGATTTGAATTTATTTGTCATTGTCTGAATTATAAAATGCAAAATGGGCTTTGTCAACAAGAAAAAAACGAAAGTAATTTCAGATGTAAATTTCCCTGTTTGACATTTGCTATACTTCGATAACTTAAGGTTTGCAACCGAGTTACTCAGCATATACCCATCTAATCCGCTTTTTCGCTCTGGGCGAGCTGCAAATCGGAGTAAGACGGGCATATCATATGAAGTGATGAAAGTTTATTTGATCTTGGCAATTTTTCTTCCCTTTGTGACAGTATATTTACTGCTGACTATTTCTGTTTCCGCTCAACAAAGCCCCTATATATATTCCTGTTTTGAGCCGGGCTTATTGATATCACCGACTGTTTCATTCAGTCCAACTCTGATTCCCCCCCCGAATTTAACAACAACTTTTGCCCCCGGTCAAACCCTAAGTTTAAGCCCCACTCAAGTTATAAGCCCGACACCAATGCAGTCTCCGACTCAAACAGTATCCGATACCTGCCGGGCGGGGAGCAAAACATTAGTAAAAGGAGAAGGCATATGTGACGAGCGGACAAATGCAGTCAATCTCTGTGAGGGCAACAACCAGATGGTAGCTAAACAAAATTATTGCGGGACAGGCCGGGTCTGCCGAAATCAAACAAACAGTAATCAAATCAAGTGTGAAGCGGTCTGTCAATTGAGGATGGGTACGGGTGACATTCAAACCAAAGCAGATTTGGTAGCGCTGGCTGAAGATTATAAAAGCCATGACGAATTTATCACGGCGGTTGATAAGGGAGTTATGGCTCTGACGAAAACTAATCTTGGACCTGAAAGATTGGGGAAGATTAATGTCTGGGCGCTTTTGGATCTAAATCAATCCTATTTTCAGGGTTTTAACTGTCCCACGCCTAAAGGTTCTCTGGTTGCCTGTTGGAATTATGCGAAAGCCGCCCAATACGCTCTATCCACCTGCGGAGGTGACATTCACCTGATTTTGAATAACGATACCCACAGGATAGGGTCTGTGGGAGGGATAGCAATCTGGGGCAGCGCCTATATCTATAATTTCGCCTTCGACTATCCGACCGTTCCCCATGAATTAGGCCATGCCATGGCCGGACTAAGCGACGAGTATTCATTCGGAATTGCCGCACTTCCCGGAACCAAGGAAGGAATAAATTGTGCTCCTCTGGGTTCTTCAAGTCAGACCACTCCTTGTCCTAAGTGGGCCGCCAGATTTCCCAACACCGGCTGCTACCCAAGATGCGGATATACCAACTTTTTTAGACCGATGCAGAAAAGCATTATGGACAGGGGCGGAGCCAATGCTTCTTATGATTTTAATGAACCGTCGCTTGTGGACGGCTGGGATGAGGTGTTAAAATATTTTAATTGATTTTAAAGTCATTCTGGGAATCCCGGAATCGTAATGTTAAAACTATGACTAAACTTAAATTTATCTTACCGGTAACAATCATCCTGGTAATTGCTTTACTAATTACCGGACTATATCTTCCCAAGCAAAAAAACACCCCTGTATCGCATGCCGCAGTCAGAGTCAAACTAAATCAGTCTGAAGGATACGAATTATCTCTTGAGGCGCTGTCCGTTGAGAATTCCTACTATTCGGATTATAAGCTGGCGCAGCCTTTTGGCTACTACACGATCAAAATATTCGATTCCAATAAAAAAGAGATATTTTCCGGCAGGGCAGAGAAGAATAAAGTTTTTTTCCCTCCTTACGAAGTTGCATCACCACGTAGATACGAGGAAGGTGCATCGCCAGATGCAGAACCTCTAGATGAGATTATCCTTTTGCTGCCATTTTTCCCGAAAGCCAAGAAACTAGTGTTATCTGATGATAAAAATCAGGAAAAATTAACACTCGATTTGACGAAAATTACTCTGCCTAAGAATCTGATCAAAAATTTCTGCGGCAATGGCATCTGCGACAGCAACGAGAATATTGTTTCCTGTTTTAAAGACTGTAGAATTAGATAATTCAGAAACTTAGATTTTTCAAACAACCACCCCTTTAATCCCCTCCTTAAACAAGGAGGGGAGACAGGGGAGGATTGATGATTTGAGTTTTGCTTATATAAGTTTTGAAAATTGTTCAGGATTTCGATTTTACTTATGCAGCGCCTATCCGCTTTAATACTTTTAATCATACTTTTTCCTTTGATTCTGATCTTCTGGTTAATTGTCAAGTTTACTTCCCCCGGGCCTTTTATCTTTTCCCAGAAAAGAGCGGGAAAAAACTTCGAACCTTTTACTATCTTTAAGATCAGGTCAATGCAGGAAAAAGCGGAGGAGAGAAAAAAAGATTACTTAAGTCTAAACGAGGCTGACGGACCGGTGTTTAAAATTCGCGAAGATCCTCGTTTGACGCCGATTGGCAGATTTATTTCCCGGACAGGATTGGACGAGATGCTGCAGCTTATAAACATCATCAAAGGTGAGATGAGCTTTGTCGGACCACGACCGCTACCGGTTGATGAAGCTATGAAAATACCTGAAAAATACAAGAAGAGATTTACGGTAAAACCGGGTATTACCTCCTTATGGGTTATTCACGGAGCTCATAAATTAACTTTTTCAGAGTGGATGAAGTCGGATTTGGAGTACATCAAGAAAAAAAATGCGCTTCTGGATTTGTATATATTAGCAATTACTCTTATTTTGATTTTTCGCTGGACTTTTAAACAACTGATACCTTGACAATTATCGACAAAGAGACTATTTTTATTGTATATTTATATATACTCACCTAATCCGCTTTTTCGCGCTCCGGCGAGCTGCAAATCGGAGTAAGATGGGTATATATACTGATTAAGATTTCAATTAACAGAAGTATAAACAACAAGATCCTGAAATAAATTCAGGATGACAAATATGACATTTCGTATTGCGGTAGCTATAAAATGAGCGCGAATTTTGATACGTATTATTGGTTGGTAATGATTTTTGCGGGTTTATTTGCTAAAGGAAGTTATTATTTATGGTTTGGTAAGAAGAAATAGAAAATGGACATAAATAGCCTAAATACGATATTAATGATCATAGCTTTTATCATTATGGTAATTGCCTAATTATCATTTTCAAAAAAAAAGATAATAAAAAATAAAATACATGCCTAAAAATTTCCTTAAAAAGGGCGCGGTGCCTCTTATTCCTCTTATAGTCGGAGCGGTGATTCTGATAACCGCTGTCGTGACTTCCTATATTTATCAAGACCAACCTCGGGAAATCCGATCTCGGGCTCAAGCACATTTACCCCCCTGTTCAGGAGGGTTTCCTGTAGGAAGCTGTTGCCCAAACGGATTGACCTGTATAAGTACAATTGCAGGTTCTCAATGCATAGGCAGTTCTTGTGCAGCTGCAACCTCAACTCCAACTCGTACTCCAACTCCATTTATGTCGCCTACTAGAACTCCAACTAGAACTCCAACTACAACGCCTATT
>MGAN01000016.1:2467-9175 GCA_001789745.1 Candidatus Roizmanbacteria bacterium RIFCSPLOWO2_01_FULL_40_13 | reverse complement strand
GTAAAACTGATAACAGTTTCTTTCGTTTCCGAGTCGGACTCGGGTTCCGAAAGAGACTGATTGTCTAGTTTACCAGGTACCCGTCACCCGGACTTTTGGATAATTCCATGTTTTGTGAATTATACAAAACATCTCATAGTATTTCAATACTTACTTATAAATTGATGATGATTGTACAGCCGGTATTTTTTTTATAAAAAGTGATTTTAACTAGATCTGTGTTGCAAGTAGCATCCGGAATACTTTGGCAACTGCTTTATTTCCACAACCTAGTTTTTTGACTATTTCTGTCAAAGCTCCGTAACCTAAAAATTCATAATTCTCAATTCGTCTTAAAATTTCTAATATTATTGTTTTTTCTAATGCATTTATACCGCCATCTTCAGCAAATGTTATAATTTGTGCAGTTTCGGCAAGCTTTTTCATATCATACGGCGGATTGTCTAGTGTTCTTAGAATTTTTGTATACGTCTGGGTTAAAATTTCAGATGCCGCTTGTGGAAAATCTTTTTTAAGTTTTTCAACGATTTCATCTTCGGTCAGATAGTAACCTCCGTCAATCTCGGTTGCATACCGCAAGACCTCCAGTTGAAGCCTGCTAAGATGCAGGGTGTTTAATCGATTTTCTTCACTTTGCTTATTATTTAACCAATCCAGCAATTCCTGCCGTCTACTTCTTTTTTCAATGACATAAGATTTAGTTGCATATCTCACCTTTCCAGGATCGTAACTCCGCAAATTTTTAACGCACCGTTTTACAACTACCAACGTTAATCCTGAACTAACGGCTAATTCTGCTGCTGTCGGAAATAAACCAGTTTCTTGGTAAGTCTTTTCAATTATGCGAAGAAGTGATCGTTCTTTTTCAGTCAAAGTTCCTGCTTTGTCTGCTCCTTGGTCTATCAACGAAATAATCCTATACGCTCCGTTATTCTCCGGCAGGGAAATTCCTAAGCTATTTCTTACAATATTTATCATAGCTTCTTCGGTTTCATCTGCTAATTGTCTTATGGTTTTTTGTGGAATCGGAGGATCATTTCTCGACTCGTGTACAATTGAAAAAACCTCTCTTAAAGCTCTCTGATATAGGAAAGGCGTTATTTTATTTTCATCGCACCAGGCTTTTATGGTCTGACCCGGCTTGCCTATATAAGTTAAGCGTCTAAGCAGACTAATTCTAGGCAATGGGGGTAAAGTCTCAATTATTCCCATTAGCTGAACCAAATTTAATCCCCCAAAAACCCTCCACATTTCATTCGGACTTAATTCAGAATTCAGTTCGGATCCATTTCCATTTATTCGGGCTGCGGTTATCACCTCCTGCACGTTGTTATAATTCCACTGAAATTGAGCTTTACCTCTTTTGCAAACTTGCAAAAGTTCACCTGTTACAATATCTTGAGTTTGTTTTTGACTTTGACCAGTTGACGCAGCTAATTCGCTTTTTGAATATCCGTTAACCCAGGCTTGCAGGTGCGGATAATTCACTACCAAACTTCGAAATTCTCTGCTTAACTCATTTGTCATCACTTCTTCTTCGGCGCTTGGCAAAAAACCATTTTTCCCAAATTTATTATCAGCAATAATATCATCCGGAAGTCTTATCTCTGGATTTTCTGCTTGAGAGTATCTTGTGAATTTTATACCTGACTGAACCCTCTTTAAAAGATAATCTATGGGTTCCGGATCCAGCCAGGGTCTCCAGCTTCTCCAGAGAGCTTTTGTTATTGCCTCATAGATCATTTCCTGTCTGCTTTCAGGATAAAAGTCTTTTAAAACGCTGTTATGAAGATAGGCTTCTAACAAGATTATTTCTATTTTCGCCATTAGGGAAAAAGTGAGATTGGCCGGCTCTGAAGGATCACGACCATAGCCACAATAGGATGTTAAATCAAAAGCTGCATTGCCCATAACTGATTCGCTTTTGCTGCTTTCTATCGGCCCAAAACACCTTTGTACTCTATGAAAGCTCGGCAAAGTTGCAGATAAAAGCGGCAGATGAGGTATTATTAATTCACCAATCTTAGCTCCGGTTTCATTAAATGACCTTTGCTTAAAATCTAATTCCTGTGGCGGCCTTACTGCTGGAAATTCACTCATACTAGACTTGTGAATAAACTATATGATATTGTTGCCTAATTGCGTCAACGCTAAAAAATGATTCGAAAAAATCGATTACTATACTTCGATAACTTAAGGTTTGCAACCGAGTTACTCTGTATATACCCGTCTAATCCGCTTTTTCGCTCCGAGAGAGCTGCAAATCGTAAGTAAGATGAGTATATCAATTTTAGCCTATTACAACAGCATTCTTAACCCTCAAGGTTTATATTGATTGTTGGGAAAGCCTAAAATATAACATTAGGAATGTATTATAACAACTCCTTGACAGAATAAGGTTTGTTCTGGTATGATCGTTTTACAGGCAGTAAGTGAGCTGCATTTTTTATGGATAAATCAGACGAACAACGCTTAAAACACGAGCTTTTGCTCCGCGACTACCTGGCAAGCGAACGAACCATGATGTCGGTTGACAGGACTTTCCTCTCTTATATTCGTACGTCTCTTACCCTTTTTATCGCCGGTGTTTCTTTTATAAAATTTTTTAACAGTTTTGTCATTCAGGCGCTTGGCTGGACTCTAATCCCAGTTGCAATTTTCACTTTTATTCTCGGAGTTCACAGATCTATGGAGATGACAAGAATCATCAACGGTCGGGCAAAAGAAAACGGTTATCAAGTAGATTCCGCACCCAGCCTGGTACGCGAGCCTTTCTATACTTTTGAGATCTTCCTGCGAGGAGTTTTGAGAGGGTTCTATCGGTTCTTCTTACCATCTGCTCAGCCACCTGATAAAAATTAAAATTTTGCCGGTGAAGAACCGTGCAAAACTCGGATTGGGATTTTAGTGCCGAAGGTGAGAGTTGAACTCACACTCTCTTTAAAGGAGAACACGGCCCTGAACCGTGCGCGTCTGCCAATTCCGCCACTTCGGCTTAATTGAACTTATTATAACAATTTTTATTCCTGTATTTAATATATACCATCTATGATGCACGTGCATCATAGATGGTAAGTTGAACTACTTAACCACTACAGGACTTACGCACTTTTTAATAATTAGGTTGTTGTAGCGTCATTCTGGCAAACGAGGCACGAGCGCGACCAGAATCGTTGTTTGGATTCTGGAGTCGCTCTAAAACTCATCGCTCCCCAGAATGACGGCGTAAGTCCTGCACTACTTAAGCATTGTGTGTCTGAAATTGGGTTGCAATTGGTGTTGAAAATATTTAAGACAGACCAAAATATATTTTTACCGGTTTGTCATTTTCAATCTTTTCGGCGACAACGTAACTTAGATATTTGGCGCTTTCGACAATTTTTTTGATTAATACCACCTCTTGTTCACATTCATATGGATAAATATAAACACTTTGCTGATAGGGGTAAAAGCCAATATCTTTTAAATATTTTCTAAGATAATTTCTTTTGTTATTTTGTTTTACAGGAATATCAAAAAAAACCATAAACCATTTACCACTCCACTTTTGCTTCTTTCTTTTTAGTTCAAGCAGGGGTTTTAGAGAGTATTTTAAGGTCACGGGCGTAAACATACCCTTTAATGTGACAAATACTTCCCCGCCTCTCTGGTCCAATTCTATTATTTCCTTTTTCTCCAGAGTTTTAAGAGCTCTTCTTATCTTTGCCTTTGGAATATCTTTCCTACTAATATCTTTAATCAAGCTGGCAAACAGAGAATAAATTATGGGAAAATTCGGAGTCACTAGAAAAGTCCCGCCCAGAAGAATTCCCAATCCTAAAGCCGATAACACAATTTGTCTAATCTCTCCCGGCTTAAAACTATACTGACTGGAGGCGGAGCGACTACTCTTTTTACCTTTTTGCATAGTAAAAATAAGTATACCATATAGCATGCACGTGCATTCAAGATGGTATGATAGAACTTATCTTTAGAGTGAGTAAAAGTACTGTACTTTATATATTGTCCGACACGCAAAAACGAGCCGGAATGTCAGCGGACTTCTTCAAGACCAAACCGACGTAGACTTAAATGCCGCTGGTGTAGGTCAAGCAAAAGAACTGGCCAAAAGGTTGGACGATATCGGCTTTTCCGTTGTTTTTCTTCCGATCAACTTAGAGCCAAAAGAACAACTCAAATTATAGCTCTGGAGAAAAAAATCGCGGTTAAAACCACGGCCGCCTTAAGAGAGCGAAGATTTGGCAAATATGAAGGTAAACCGTGGGGAAATATAAGATTCCAGAAATTATTTTCCAAGTTTTTCAGTTTGTCCGCAAAAGAAAGATTTACACAGACTTCTTATCGGGGTTTCGAGAATGACGTGCGCCTTATGGCAAGGATCATACCCTTTTTGCGAAAAATCTCTTTCGCTTATACTTCTATTGATTGAGATTGCAATCAGTATATACCCCTCTAAGTTGATTTAATAAGATATTTTTAGTTGAAAATTTGCAAAATCAACTAAGACGGGTATATCAGGGAATAAATGTCTTGGTGGTCACTTATGGAGGAGTGTTAAGGACTATCCAGCCTTGACTTTAACGACGGTAAAGATTTACCCCCCGCAGTGTTCAAAATACTGCCTGTTTCAAAGTCGAAAGCGACGGTGTGGATTTTTTTATCAAAGCAACAACCGAAATAAACGTAGCTTGAAATTAATCTACCATCTAGGACATACGTGCATCCAAGATGGTATGTGACAAAATTGGTTTATAAATGTAAAAATTTTCTTATAGAATTTTTATAAAATACCACTAAGAGTTTAGCGCTAATAAGGATCAAGGGCGGAGCGCGGCCACATGTCCCAATCCATTATATATTTCTCCAACGGAATATTTTTTTCCTTTTTAAGCCTCCTTGTTGCTTCCGCCTCTAATTCTCTTACATTATCGTCATTGTCAGGATAAATACGACCGGTAAACTGCTTAATGATTATGTCAAAAAAAACAAAATATTTGACGGATGTCAGCGGCAGTTTATTTCTCCAGGGGAATTTACCTGCGACCCGTTTTTCAAAGTTGGCAAACTCCTCATCTGCATACTGTTGTTTTTCTACGGCGCTTTTTAGCTCCCCGGCATTTTCCCCCAGGTTGACGAAATAATTCGTCAGTTGCACAATCTTGGGGACAGTACCCTCTCTTGTTGCGTCAAAGATATCTTTAACCACGTAGGCAAAAAATATAATTAAACTGATAATCAGCGTCGTCACAGCTAATCTGGGTAACGAACTGCTGTCTGGAGTTTGAGAATAATCGTTGTCCATATTATTTCAGGCAAAATAGATTCTGTCAGATTTTTCCTTACCTTATCTGCTGCTTACTTTGCCTTTATCCTTTATTGGTATACTTCTATTAATAGGACTTACGCACTTTATAATCATTTAGATTGTTACAACGTCATTCTGGCAAGCGAGGTACGAACGCGTCCAGAATCGTAGTTAGATTCTGGAGTCGCTCCAAAACTCATCGCTCCCCAGAATGACTGCGTAAGTTCTGTATTAATTGGGATTGCAATCATTATATTATTGTCTGCAGCCAAATCCGACTATAGAATTCCACTTTTTGGCATCTAGGGTGGAGTTTTTGAACTTCCAGCCTACAACATCTATTCTTTCGATTAAATAATGGGCGTTGGATTGTAAAAATGACAAGACTCCGTCGCCGTTGGCATTAACCATCTGCAGCGAATTGACAATGCCTGTGTGCACTCCTGACGGAAACTCGAGAAAAATAGCACAGCCCGTAAGGTCGGATTGGCCGGTCGCGTAATCGGACAAAGCGCCTGGGGTATACTGAATATATTTGTAACCTTTGGGTTGGGACTGCCACCACTTAAGCAGGTTAGAACCTAGGACATGATCCGGGTTTTCTTTGGATAACTCCTTAAATCCGGCCAGATTAAAAGCGTCGACGACCAGATAGGTTGAGAGATAATTTTGACCTTCTTTGGTTATCTTATAATTGCAGTCGGAAATATCGGCGTTAATTAGACTTATTAAACCGGCCTCATCGCTGTCCAAAGCACCGATAATTTTTTGTGCTTGGGAGATGACTGTGCCGCACTTGCCGGTCGCGCCGGAGCTGCCTTTGGGTATGTGAAAACCCGACCCCTCCCCGCATCCCGTCGGATCCTCATCGGAAATACAGTAAACTGCAGCGTCGCCCGGCATGCTTTTTCCCGTCGGCAATTCGCTGACGGTTTTAATTGACCGGGCGAACTCGAAAGTACCCTGCTGTTGCCACGGCGTCTGGGCTTGTGAGAAAAGGTTCAGATTGAATCCGAGGTTGACCGTGAGATAACCTAGGGATAAAATGAAAAAAAAGATTCCGGTGAGCACTATCAGTTCAAGATTGGTTTCAGGTAAGAAGTGTTTTACTTTCATGTTTTTAGACTAACAAAAAAAGAGGGTTTTCGCAATAAATTACAAAACTTAAGGATTCACCAGCCATTCGAATTTGAAGTTCTCAACGGGGATTTCTTTCTCCAGTTTGAGCGTGTTTAAGATATCGCTCTTTAACCGTTCTGTGTCTTCGCCGGGCGCCGGATATAGCCGGCCGATAAAGACTTCCCTGTTCAGATCAAAATAGACAAAGTAATTGGTCGCGGAAAGGGGAAGTTTTCGAATCCAGCTGTAGAGCTCTCGATTGCCATCCTGCCAGCTGTCGTATG
>MGAN01000016.1:1668-2460 GCA_001789745.1 Candidatus Roizmanbacteria bacterium RIFCSPLOWO2_01_FULL_40_13 | reverse complement strand
TAAAATTGAAGGATTCCGGCTGGGTAAAGGTCTGGGATTCTTGGTCCGGTTGAGGTACGGTAGTTGAAGGGACAATGTTGGGTCTGGTAGCCAGGGGAATAAGGATGAGCAGTAAAACGCTCAAAACAGCCATAAAAATGACGAATTTCTTATTGGTGATCATGGTTTGTAAATTGTTTTCCATTTATTTTTTTAGAAAATCCCGATACCATGCTTTTCGCTTCTATTGTTTACAACCAAATCCCGCTACTCCGCTGATGACTGTCTGGTGCTGCGGAGTATTTTGGACCGCCCAGCCGGCAACCACAAATCTGTCCAAAAAGTATCTGGTCCCAGCCTGCAGGATCGAGACTACTCCGTCTCCGGCAGAATTAACCTGCTGAAAGACATTGAAAATACCCGGATGCACCTTGCCGCCGCCCATGTCAAGAAACATGACACAACCGGTCAGATCCTGACTGCCGCTGGCGTGCTGCTCGATCACAGCCGGGCTATAGGGTATAAATTTGTAGCCGGCGGGATTTGCTTTCCACCAGTCGAGTAGACTTGCGCCATTGACATGGGCTGCATTGCTTTTGGACAGCTCGGAAAAACCAGTCAGATTATAAGCATCAATGACAAAAAAAGTCGAGATGTAGTCCGGCGCCGAATAAGGACCGGTCGAACCACAACTGGTTGAGACTGCGGGATTGAGGCTGTTTCTCATTCCTTTTAAGTATTGCGGCAAGGAATTAACCAGCTTATGCGCCTGCTCGATCACGGACCCGCAGGTGCCGCCCGCACCGCCTGCTC
>MGAN01000016.1:0-1627 GCA_001789745.1 Candidatus Roizmanbacteria bacterium RIFCSPLOWO2_01_FULL_40_13 | reverse complement strand
ATCCTCATCGTCAATGCAGTAGACTGGCGCCGTGGGAGGGACTGCGCCTCCGGTTGGTAGCGGCCCGACTACTTCGGGTGCTTTTGTAACCGGAATTTGTGTCGGACCCTGGGTTGGATTAGGTGCGACCTGGGTAAAATCAAAAGTCCCCTGTTTTTGCGTAGGTTCAAACCAGGTTTGGGCTTCAGTGCTTAAATTATTCAAGGAAGCGCCCAACGCTACGGTCATTACCCCTATACTTAAAACAATTGAGGCCAAAGCCAGATGAAAAAGTAACTCAAGTCTGTGATTTCTGCCAAAGTTATCTTGATACATTCTCACTTCAGATTAACTTAAAAATAAGAGCTTGTCAAGAGGTCGGCTTTTTTTCATTAGCTGTTACACAACATTTCATTTTTCCGAAAGGATTATATTATCCCGGTTTGTTTTTTTGTCATCCTGAATTTATTTCAGGATCTGTTTCTACTCATATTCAGATTATTTTGAAACTAAAATCAGATGCTGAAACCAGTTCAGCATGACATTATTAAAATCAATAAAGAATTTCCTTTTAATCCATACTTAGGAAAATTCAAAAACTTAGTTACGGCTTTTTTTCATTAGCTTCTTCACTAACTTCCGCTTTCATCTCCAGAGTTTTTTCTTGTTCTTCGGCCTTGGGTTTTTCCACCTCGATCAATTCTTCTTCTTTCTCCTTTTCAACTTCGGCCTTACCTTCTTCTCTGGCTTCGAGGACGGTCTGAATTTCTTTGGCTGCTTCCAGCTTGGCCTTAAGATAAACCAGCAACTGCTCTCCTTTGAGATTATTGATCAGGAATATGGGCAAAATTAATCCGATCTCGTCCAGTCCCCGCTGTCTGATATCCGGTATGTCCGATACTAACTTGTTCAAAATATTGGTGATAAACGCAATATCTTGCATCACCCAATCGCCTCTGCTTATGATAGTGTCGGAGACCGGCACTTCTCCTCTTTCGTATTGATTCTTCCACATTTTTTTAACCTGTTCGTATTCGTCCAAGGATATAGAGGGAGGAATAGATATTGTCGATTCGACATGCTTCTCCGGTTCGGCAATGACCGGGATCTGGTTCTCGACAATTTTTTGCAGATCCTTTTCCTTAATATTTTCTTTGGCAACGATTTGTTTGACCGTATCTCGGGAGGACTGGAGATTATTAACGGTAGTTGTGATTACTTCTCTGACTTTTTCCCTCTCTATTCCAGTCTGAGCGGACATATTGTTAATAGTTGTAGACAATGGTTGATCGATATTTTGCACAAAGGTATTAAGTATTTTGTTAACCTGAACCGTCTGGAGGTTGGTTTGTTTCTCAAGCTGTTTGACAAAAGTAGGATCGCTTGCTACGCTTGTCAAAAGTGATTTGGTAATAGTTGAAACTTTTTCAACCGGTATTCCAATTTGAGTGGACAAGGTTTTTACTACCGATTCTTTTTCAGTTTCCTTTTCTTTACTTATTATGGAGGGAATACTTGTGACTATTTTTTCCACTTTATCAACTGTAACCTGTTCCTTGACTGCAATTTTATCAATAAGCTGGGATTGCCGGATAACATTGGTCGTGTTTTGGATGATGCTTGTTGGTCGTGTTTTGGATGATGCTTG
>MGAN01000015.1:515-8460 GCA_001789745.1 Candidatus Roizmanbacteria bacterium RIFCSPLOWO2_01_FULL_40_13 | reverse complement strand
GTCCTTTTCGGGGCCGATGACGTCGAAGAACGCCCCGACCCACGCGCGGGAGAGGCGCTCGAGCTCTCCCTTCGAGAGCATTTTGGGGTCCACTTTCACGGCGCCTTTCCCGCCGCCCAAGGGGAGCGCCATCAAGCTGTTCTTCCAGGTCATAAGCGCGGCGAGCGCGGAGACCTCGTCGAGGTTCGCGTCCGGGGAGTAGCGGATGCCGCCCTTGTAGGGGCCTAAAGCGCCGTTCCACTGCACGCGCCAAGCGGGGAAGAGCGCGATCCGCCCGTCGTCCATCCGCACGCGGAGCGTGGCCTCGATGGCCCGCTCGGGGCGCTTCAGGGCCGCGACGACGTCGGCCTTAAGTCCGAGAAGTTCGGCGGCCTTATCGATCGGCGCAAGCGCGCTTTCGAGAAAAGAAGAGGACATGGTTCAACAAGCTCACCACGAGTAGCGCCCTCATTATATCACTTTCATAGGTTGCAAAAGTGCATTATTTTGATAGAGTACCTCCATACCATTCCCCGGTACGTACAATTAAATAGATTCCCCGGTAGCTCAACGGTAGAGCGGCGCCCTGTTAAGGCGAAGGTTGTAGGTTCGAATCCTACCCGGGGAGCCAAATAGGATGATACGAGTTTTCTGCAGGTGGCTATATTCTTTCTGCGCCCCCTCTCCGTTTATCAAAAAGTGGCCGGTGCGGAAAGTGATAGAATGAACAACATGGTAGATGTGGGGCGACTTATAAAGAGAATACTCGAGTTTCGCGATGCAAGAAATTGGAAGCAATTTCACAACCCAAAAGACGTGGCGATGTCGCTCTGCTTGGAGGCTGCCGAAGTTTTAGAGCACTTCCAGTGGAAAAACAAGGAGGAGGTAGAAGAGTATGTTAAATCCCATAAAGACGATATTGGGGAAGAGCTTGCGGATGTGCTCTACTGGGTTTTGCTCCTTAGTCATGATTTAAAAATTGACATAGCCGAAGCATTAGGTAGGAAGATTGATAAAAACGAGAAGAAATATCCGATAGAAAAAGCGAAGGGCAATGCTACTAAATATAATAAGCTATGATGGATTTTAGTTCTGCGCTAAAAACAAAACAGTTCTTTAGATTTACTGGCCCCCCAGAGCATTGGCTGACCGCTTTTAAATATATGACCTGGGGGCTGGAGGAGAAACATAGAGCAAGTTGGAAGAAAATCCAAACCGGAGACATATTTTTCATACATAGCACAGGAGCACAGGCCTCGGCCTTTTCGAATGCCGCCTCGGGTATTATCGGCATCGGTGTTGTTGGGTTTGACTTTTCAGTAAAGGACGGGCCACTTTGGCATTACGAAATAAAAAATAATACTAATAAATGGCCACTTTTAGTGCCGTTAACCGAGGTTTATTTATTTAGTGAATTACCCGATCCTGCTAGTTGGGATTCTCCTGAACCGAAAAACGACGGAAAAACTTACACGCTTATAGAGCAGCTATTAAAAAATAGAGTACCAATATCACAAATAAAAGGATTTCCGCAAATGGGCAGTTTCTCTAGCGTGTCTTTTGATGTGGCGCAGCAAATATTATTTCAGGACAAGCCCCTTTTCGTGTACTCCGGTCATTCAAAACGGGGTATCATCAAAAATGAAGAAAAACCATCAGATCTATCCGAAGTACACAATGCAACAGAAACTTTAAGATCAGCTGCCTCTCTTAGATTCCTGGAAGAAATAAATAGACGGCTCATTATTAAACCCTACTCCTTAGTTATTAGAGATAATGATATTTTAGCTCGCGCAGAAGCAAGCCACTACTCCGTACTTCAGAAACTCATAGATATATTCAGACAGAAAGGGTATTCCACACTTTCCAATAAGCATGTGGATTTATTTGCTCATGATGGGGACAGGTCATTCCTTTTTGAGGTCAAAAGCACGGAGAACAGGAATTTTAGAGTCCAGGCCCGCAAAGGCATAGTTCAATTATACGAGTACGACTACTTTGAAATTAATAAGTTTAAAAGGGAAAATAGTCTCGCTTTCAAAAATCAATATAAAATTTTAGTGCCATCTCAGGAACCCAAAGATAACAAATATATTGATTTTATTAATGCGCTGGATCTGGGTGTAGCCACAGTTGGCGAGGACACATTAAAACCGATAGGCAAAGATTTCGGTTTTTCAAGAATATGAACGAAATTAGGAACGATATTTTAAGTTATCATGAAATGTGCGATGCAGAGAACGTTCAAGCTTTGCAACGGGGCATAAATTTTCGACTGAATCCGAGCTACTCTGTGATTTTGATGTCACGGCGTTCTAACGCTCCATATCAGGATAAAGTTCACGATGACGGAATCACTATCGAATACGAGGGGCACGATGTTTCTAGGAGATCATATGGACACAATCTCTAGCCCCTCACTCTTGGCGAGGGAACGAAGCTCGGACAGTTGGGCTTCAATGGACATAACCTGCCCGTCTTCGACATCTGTGCTTTTGCGGGCGTAGAGAAAATACTTAGTCATAGGTATAGTATATTATACTATACCATTGTATCGCAATATACCGGAGAATATACTTCGGATAATGAAAAGCGAACAGGTAAAGCTCGGTAAGAACTTGAAACGGATACGAACGGAAAAGGGCATATCGCAGGGCGATATTGCCCGTAGTCTTAAAGTCGGCAGAAGTTTTATTACCAATATTGAAAACGGCAAGACAAATCCCACGCTTGCGACTATTACGAAAATTGCAAAGGCACTTGGAATATCGCCTAAAGAATTAATTTAAATTATGCGACTAAAAACAATACAACTAAAAAACTTTAAACGTTTCCACGAACTCACTATCAATCTTGGTGACGAACCAAAGAAGATTGTTGCTCTTGTTGGGCCAAACGGTTCCGGTAAAAGTAGCGTTTTCGATGCCTTTGAAGAATCCTCCAACAATTTCTATGGAGGCCAACATCAAGCAGCCTTTGCCTCTAAAAGTTTCTATCTTCCGGGCGGCACTAAAGAATATTCAAAGTCGGAAGCCGTAAAAATTACCCCCGCTTCCGGAACACTTGAAAAGAAAAGTTTCTACATTCGTACCGCTTACAGATACACCTCCTCTTTAGGCATTGATGCTATTCGTAAGATACCTTTGGCGGTTGATGAGTCTCGTCCCGGTAGTTCAATACAACTCGATTCAAGGGCGCAGAAAAACTACGAACGACTTATGGGAAGCTTTATAGAAGAGGTTTTTGATAAAGATAAAACTGGAAAAGAATGGGCTACAGAAAAGTTGGGTGTCCTAAACGGTATTCTAGAAAGAGTTTTAGATATTAGAATTTCTAATCTCGGGAATATCACAGAAGACAGAGGACAACTCTGGTTTGAGAAAGGAACATCTAAAGACTTCCCTTATATGAATTTATCATCAGGCGAGAAAGAGGTCATGGACATTGTCCTCGATCTGATAATTAAGACAAAGGAATTTAACGATACTGTGTTTTGTATTGATGAGCCGGAATTACACTTAAACACAGCAATCCAACGAAAACTACTAATCGAGATAGAGAAACTTATTCCAGAAAATAGTCAGCTTTGGGTAGCCACCCATAGCGTGGGTTTCTTGCGGGCTTTGCAAAGAGACTTAAAAGATAAAACAGCGGTGATAGATTTTACCATGCAAGATTTTGACAATCCTATTGTCCTCAAACCTATCCGAGGAACTAGAAAAGATTGGGAAAGAATTTTCCAAACCGCACTTGAAGATCTGACGGGCCTTATGGCTCCGGAGGTTATTATTTACTGTGAAGGTACGCCCGAATCTTCTCCTAGTGGCGACGAGCAGGGCTTAGACGCTGACGTATACAATGAAATATTCTTTGAGGAGTATAACCAAGCCCTTTTTGTATCAAGCGGGGGTGGAGGTGCTATGCAGAAAAATGCCCTATTAGCGCTTAAGGTACTCAATAAAGCCTTTAAAGACGTACAACTTTTATTACTTAAAGATAGAGACACATTAAGCGACGAGCAAAGAGATCAATTTTTGGGAGAAGACTTTTCAAATAAAATGCTTAAACGACATGAGATTGAAAATTATCTCTTTGATAAAGAGATACTTAAAAAGTATTGTGCCTCGTACTCCACCACCTTTGATGAAGCCCGATATGACAGCAAGGTAACGGATATAAATCTCCAAGATTTGAAACCTGTTCAAGACGACATCAAAGTCTCTTGTGGTGCTACGGGTGCTGTGGCTGATTTTAAACGTGAGTTAGCTAAATTCATATCAAAAGATACGGCCGTATACAAAGATTTGAAATTTGTAATTTTCTAATTTCGGTCTCTCTCAAAAATCCTCCCTCCAAAAAATCTTCGGCTCGAACCTGCGACTCCACAATCAAAAAGTCTCCGGCACGGCGCATCCTCTCTACGCGGCGCTTCGCGCCGCGCGCTAAAATCCCGAATCTTCGGGCTCTCTCCAACTCCGGGCTCATCTATACGAATTGGCTCGTACCTATTTTATCCTGAACCCCTAATCCGCGCGCGTGGTGGCTTTGTACGGCATTGTACGCGCCGATTCCGTGCTGACTCTCTCGGGCGCGGGAGTGCCCCCGCCCTCGACCCCGCCCCGCCGCTAACTCCATCCTGTTCTTTTTTCGCGGGGGGAATGCAACATTGAATGGCGGCGGGGACGGGGAAAGAATGATTTTGAGGTAGACATTAAAGCACCTTATAATACAGTCATGTCCAAAAGTCTGACAGTTGTCGATCTCTTTTCTGGCGCTGGAGGATTGTCCCTCGGTTTTAAGAATGCGGGTTGGGAAGTAGTATTTTCAGTTGATAACCAAGAAAGATTTGTTGAAACTTACGGCGCAAATATAGGCAATCATATTGTTCAGCATGAGATTTCTGAAAATACTAAACTGCCAAACGCTACTGCGCTTATCGGCGGGCCTCCTTGTCAAGGTTTTTCATCTGCGGGATTAAGAAAGAATGGAGACAAAAGAAATTCTCTAGTACGAATTTACGCGAATCTAATCGCGGAACATAGACCGCACCTTTTTCTTTTTGAAAATGTTGAAGGATTTCTTACAGCCGAAAATGGCAATTATGTTTTCGATCTTCTGGAACCGCTTATCGAAGCAGGTTATCATATACATCTTAGAAAAGTGAACGCTGCAAACTACGCCGTCCCGCAACACCGAAAGCGTGTAATCGCCATAGGGGGCTTGGGTTGGACGCTCTCATTTCCACCTCCAACACACAATGCTTTTGGAGCACCTGGTGCTAGTTCGTCTTATATAAACCTACCATCTACTCCCACTCTTGCAGAAACTATATTTGATTTGCCTCAAGCGACAAACAGTCCTACAAAAAATCCGACGGATCATTATACAAAGCCGCTCAAACAAGATGACATTGAACGCATTGTGTTATTAAAGCAGGGACAGACAATGCGCGATTTGCCTGAACGCCTGTGGCATACAAGTTATAAAAAGAGAGCAAATCGAAGGGTGATGGACGGGACGCCAACGGAAAAACGAGGAGGCGCACCAGCCGGTATGCGTAGACTAAAAGAAGATGAGCCATCAAAAGCAATAACCAGCGGAGCGCGAACTGAGTTTATCCACCCTAGAGAAAATAGGTTTTTGACGCTTAGAGAATGCGCAAGATTACAAACATTTCCTGATGACTTTGTCTTCCGTGGTAGCCTTGCCGAGAGAGCAATCCAGATTGGAAACGCGGTGCCACCAAGACTTGGCGAAGTATTTGCAAACTCAATTCGTAGTGATATTGAAAAAAATCTTGATCAAGACAAAGATTTTCGAGGTAGATTAGTTAGTTTCGTGCCCACTGTCTCAAACGGAACCAGTCCAGTTCTTACTTCGTTGATTTCTCGCATTGAATCAAGATTTGACACTCCGATGGGCATTAACCTAACAACTAAACTTCCGTTTCCTGTATGACATTAAACAAAACGCAAGAGGCAATCATAGAAAAAGCAAAAGCTGCAGGGGGCGGAGAACTTGGCATTGGCTTAGGCGATGAGGCTTGTAATTTTTTAATTGCAACTATTGCAAAAGACTTGAGTCTGTATAAGAAGTTTCCAGAGTTTCCTAAAGATATACCAAATTTCTTTTCACCGATTGCTCCAAAGGAGCTAGAAGTTGGAGGGATTAATTTCAGAGACACATTTGAGAAACTTGTAAAGCTTGTTCCTGATGCTGATACATATTTCTCTTGCCTCGCGTCCTTGCACAAGAGTCGACTTAAATTTGCAAAAATACTTGAGGCACAGCCGCTCCCTACGATGGATCAAATTGGCCCCAGATCGCTACTCCAGTTCGGTATATTAGATCCAATTTCCCTTGCCAATTTCCTAGTGTGGAGAAAGTGGATTTTTGATATCGATAATCGCGCCGCGCAAGAAACCGGATATTTGTTTGAACCGATTATCGCTTATGCAATCGGCGGCGTTCCTTTTAGTGCGCGCAAAAGCCCAATTAGGCGGCGTAGTAATGCAAGTCTTGGAAGGCAGGTTGACTGTGTAAGAGGTACCGACGCTTATGAGATAAAAATTCGTGTCACCATCGCCGCTTCTGGACAGGGAAGGTGGAAAGAAGAGTTAGAGTTCCCCGTCGATTGTAAGCATAGTGGATATACACCCGTTTTGGTTGTACTTGACCCAACGCCAAATCAAAAACTCGCAGAACTTGAAAAAGTATTCAAAGCTGTAGAGGGAAGAACATATATTGGCGATGCGGCATGGCATCATCTGGAAAGCCTTGCCGGGAAAACCATGGGAATTTTCCTGGAAAAGTATGTTCGACAGCCTATGCAAGAAACACTAGAAAATAAAAGTGAACTTCCGTTGAATATTAGTTTTCGAATGAGGGAAGGGTTCGTTGATATTCAAATTGAGGATAAGACATATTCTTTTGAGAGAAAAGTTAACATGGCTCTAATTGAAGAAGATTTGTTACCCGACGATGTAGACGAAGAAGTAATCAGGATTTAGATAAAACTAAGACTCGGCAAATAGGTTCTAGGGAGCCTGCCGTACTTTTCCCCACGGCGGGGATTTCGCGCGCGCACGGGTGGGAATCGTGGGAAGTTCCTGATTACTGTCTGACCGAAGGATGTCCGAACTTTAAATACAAAGGAAGATCCTATCGGTCTCCTTTCCAGTTCCATGGTAAGTTGACGGAAATTTAGTTTATGTATTGACTAACAAAAAATTAGGAGCAACTTGAGCCGCCGCAAGGAGGTTCTATTGTTTGAGATTTTGGAAAATTTATTTTAAAATAAACGTAGGTGTGGAGCTTAAAATTTAAACTTTTGACTAACAATATGTTGCCGCTGAACATTCCAAACAAACTGCCAAAATCATTAAAATGGTATGTTTTAACGCAGTTGGTTCTTTTATTTTTTGTGCTCTCTCTTTTCGGCATCTTTTTTGATAAAAATGCCTGGTTCGCAGTTTTTTACTTTGCTCTGCTTTTTCTCGGTTTACCAATTTGGATATATGTGATGATTTCCAATAAGTTCATCTCATTTGTGATTACCGAAAACACAATAACAATCAATTCAGGCATTGTTTTCAAGCGTTCAAACACAATAGCTTTTGATCAAGTGCAAAATGCCGACAACTCCAGGGGCCCATTAAGTACGTTTTTTGGCCTTTCGAAATTGAGCATCTGGACCGCGTCGCCATCACAGATGCATATCGAAAAGGGAAGAAGTGAAAATAAACCTGAAGGAACATTGTGGCTTAGAACGGTTGACGCCGACGAATTGAAGGATTTCATCCTGAGCAAGAAGCATTCTTAAAAATACCGCCAAAGACACGGCGGCTAGGTCGGCGTAACCTTCGGGCTCTCTAATCGTTCTCCTTTCTACATTCCCGCACATTAAGAATTGAGAGGCGGATACGAATGGTTCGGCCGGCTCACCACAAGAGGAGGGGACGATGGC
>MGAN01000015.1:0-463 GCA_001789745.1 Candidatus Roizmanbacteria bacterium RIFCSPLOWO2_01_FULL_40_13 | reverse complement strand
GGCGGCTACTGCACAACCTGCGATTACCCGCCTTCGATGCAGGATACGGCGATCGCGTTCTACTGCCCCGGGTGCCGGGTGGAACTCACAAAGATGCGCTGCGGCATCTGCGGCACGGAATACGAGCGCTAATGAGCACAAACAGGGCGGGACCTCCCCGCCCTTCATTCTGTTCCCCATGATCTCTTGTCCCCATGATCTCTTGTCCCCATGATCTCTTGTCCCCATGATCTCTTAAGCCCTTATTCGCGCGAATGGTAGAATAGGAAGATAGCTAATGGCCAACAAAAATTAGGAGAATAACTTTATGAATTATCAAGGAGTGATAATCGAGGAAAGTTTGGAAGACGAGGGTATCCTTAGGGGCGTGCGAATTTTGAGCACTAAAGTTGAACCGGTTACCGAAGAACATGAAACGCCGTGGATAAGGCAGTGGACGCTGCATACGATCGAAGTTCCAGAA
>MGAN01000014.1:61898-62197 GCA_001789745.1 Candidatus Roizmanbacteria bacterium RIFCSPLOWO2_01_FULL_40_13 | reverse complement strand
GGGGAAATAAAATTGCAATCATTTCCGCCGCACGCTCTATTTGTCCAGGTGCCGCAAATACAACCTACTGTCGGGATTGGAGTTCCGGTTGGAGTAGGAGTTCCGGTTGGGGTGGGGAGAGCTGGAGTAGCCGTAAGGGTTGGGGTGGGTGGCGGCGGAGTGGGAGTTACGGTTGGGGTACTGGTCGGAGGCGAACAGATTGGACTGGCTACACACTGTGACAATCCACAACTTGGGTAATTACAGGTTCTCGTCTGAAGCATTTGAGTTGCAGGGCAGGTTAAGTCAGAGCAGGGGGA
>MGAN01000014.1:20627-61884 GCA_001789745.1 Candidatus Roizmanbacteria bacterium RIFCSPLOWO2_01_FULL_40_13 | reverse complement strand
CATTTCCGCCGCACGCTCTATTTGTCCAGGTGCCGCATACACAACTTACTGTCGGTGTTGGTCCACCCGGGGTTGGTGTGGGAGTTCCGGTTGGAGTAGGAGTTCCGGTTGGAGTAGGCGTGGGTGGGGCTACGGTTGGGGTTGGGCCAGTTGAAGTAGGTGTCGGAGTTGTAGTGGGTGATCCAGCTCCGCAACATTGACCATACGAACAAGCACTGGTCCAGCCGCAATCTACTATATGAACATCAGGATTTACATCACCGCATTTACCAACATCATCCGAACTACACACCGGCGAATTTGTCTGACAGGGACTTGCGTGACAAGATGACACATTAGAAGCATCCAAGATTTGAGTATCACATTGATTAGAGCCATTTTTATAACATTCATATGTATTTACAAAAAGTTGACTCCAACAACAATCAGATCCTCCGCATCCACCCGGGCAGGCAAGAATCGATCCCTGAGGTTGTCCATAAATAGGTTCTGCGAATAAAAAAAAGAAAAATACGAATGATAAGAGAAAGGCGCAGGAATAAAATATTTTCTTTATCATTATTAATTAAAGCATATTAGCACATATTAATTCGTTTGGTAAGGTTTGGATATGCGGACAGCCACAACTTTTTGGTAATCGGCAACTATTTGAGAATTCATTAATTCGGTTAAATAATTATCTATATCTATAGGATTTTCGCCAAACCCAAAATTAAATTGGAACATTATACATTCTATAATATCTTTATCAGTGCAATACTTTTCTATATTTTCTTTAGTAACATAATTTTCATTGATTGTATAAATCAAAGAGAGAGTAATCAGATCATTTTCTTTAAGGGGCAGTTCGGTCACATCAATTAATTCTTTATCAGGATAATAAACCTTATTATTTTGATCCTTTAAAGCTTCAGCAAAATATAATTTATTAATTAATGGTAGGATTAACTCTTTTTCAGCACCTGCTTGGGTGAAGGTAACATTTAGTTCTGCTTTATTTAAAGTTTTATCATTGAGCTGTATTTTGCTTAACTGGATTTTTTTGACTCTAATTGAATTGAGAGTTTTTGCACCAAAAGGCATACTTTTATCAATATTAAGCGCGTCTGACAAGTTTATTTCCTCATTAGTTTTGAGTACATTTGTCTGAGGATTGAGACTATTGGCAACCTCCTTCTTTTTTAAGCCTGCTTTAGAGTATAAAATCCCGGCGATAAACGAAGTGATAAATATTATTATTAATACTACTATAGGAATATTTTTGGAATATTTTTCTGTAAATTCAGCAATAGACATAATATGAATATATATAATGGTAAAATATAAGTCAAGATGTTGAATTAAGTGTAGAGGTGAAATGAAATTGAAAAGAAAGATATAATATTTCTGATTTAATGAAGAATTAAAAATTTCAATCTAAAAGATTATATCAATTTCACCAGTCAATAAAGCCAATTTGAGTCCAAAATTTTTCTGTTTGAAATAGTGGTAGGTTAAACAACCAACTCGGGTCAAATATTTGTCCTTCTTGCGGATAAGATAAATATGGATCCATATCTGATTTTATAGCTTCACCAGATTTGATTTGTCTTCCAGGATTATAGATTTGTCCAGTACAGAAATCAATTTGTTGTTGAAGATACCCGGTTTCTCGATAACCTCCTAAAAAATAACATATCACTCCAGGATCAACACTCTTTTTTTGCTCTACAAAAGCGTCGAGTTGATCGGTAAAAGCGTAAGAAACCATGTACGCAACCTTATCGATTCTGTTATAAGGCGTTGAGCCATCGACCATGTGGATGAAAGCAGTTAGCTGTTCTAAAGTCAGTGAATTAGCGTATTCCTGTACTCCCTCACTAGTATGTTTATCGGGTTGGTAAGAGAGAGCGGCGGGAGCTATATTTAAAACCTTATTTTTCAACAAAAGTATAAATTTGAGAGTAGATAAACCGGTTAATGGGTCGACTTCTGAAGACAATCCTATTATTTCCGGTGAAACAGCATAAGCTTGTACTAATTCTTCCCCCGTATCTGCGGTACTCACATATTGTTTAGTTTCAGGATTTTGATAGACTACAGGGTAAGATGTAATTTCACCGTCAAGAAAAGTGTAAATTTTTTCTTGCCAGACATTTGGGTTATTAAAAATTTCTTCAATATATTCGGGCTTTCTAATCAAGATAAAGTTTTTTGATACCCACCGTCCATCTACATATTCTGCGATTATAGGATCTCCTTCAAATTTATTCGGATCTACAAGAACCCTAATTTGAGAGGTTCCGTCTTCTGCCTGGATTAACTCGACTTTTTGGTTATTTAATTGTGCAGGTAGCATTGGCGGTTGTTCAGTTGGCATAGTAGTTGGCGTATCGGCGGGTGCGGCAGGAACTTCGGTGGGTAGGGGGGCAGTGGTTCCGATTGGAGAAGCAGGGGTTGAGATTAATATTTTTGCAGCGACATTAATACCTGTGATTTCGTTAAGATTTTGTTGATCTTGGTAGGAGCTGCCCTGCAAAATAATAATAGTTTGCTCCCCGTTTTGTTCAGGTCTAATCATATATATAGCTTTAGGGCTAGAATCTTCTGCATTATCGTAGACAAATTTAATCGCAAAACTAGGGAGGGGATTTGACCCCGAATCTGTAATAGCAGGAATTGCGATAAAAGTTTTTATTACATCACCGTTAAAAGTTTCCTGATTTGAATATGTTAATGCACAATTGATTATTTGACCCAAATTATCTCTATATTGAAAGGTGAGAGCATTACCAGTTTGGATACCATCCCGACTTAAATTTAATGTCGAAAAAGCAAACTCTACACTTTCAGGTGCTCCGGTTTGGTTGTTGGTTAATTGGGCGTCGATTACTTGAGTGTCGGCAAGGCTAATGTCGTCAGATCCGATTTTATGTTCATTTATTGCAAGATAATTTTCTTGTGCAGACTTAAATTCATTTAACACCTGTCTTTCCCCATCGGATAATGTTTGATCGGTAGAGTAAATTATATTAGAACCTATACTGCTAGCTATATTAATAATTTGGTCTCTAGCATCCGAAATTTGATTTAATAAAATATTGTCGGGCGTCGACAAAGTTTCAATAGTTGATTGATGCGGAGTAACAGTAGGAGTATTGTTTGCATCGCTAACGGGGAGGCACGATAGTAAAAGAAATGCTATAAATAAATTAACTGCTATCAATTTAGCTAAAAGCTTAGGATCAATGTCTTTATTTGACTTTATCTGTTTAACTATGTTAGGAAATCTCTTTTTGATAAAAGCTAATGCAACTGCAGCATTTAGGCCTATAAATCCAGTAGGCAAGAGATCATTAAGACTATCAAAAAATTCCTTGAGATTATTATTAAAGTAATCAATAAAGTTATTGTTGAACTTAAATCCATGATCTGCGGATAATTGAGAGATATTTTCAGTCAGAAGCTCCAGAGCAGAAATCCCGTCTTGATCCAGTCGTGATAACTTTAATAAATTAGAAATAACCGGCAATTCCGAAAACCTGCTTTGAGCTATGGCATTTAGATCCTGTCCGTCTGAATTTATGATTGTTTCAGCAAGAGCTTTTTGGGCAGTGTTAGTGTGTAAAATTTGTAAGGCATAAGCTTGAATTGAGAAGAGGGAAGTTGGAGTATAATTTAACATTTCAGTTAGAGTTTGAGCTTCACTATCCAGACCCAACCGGTGAAACAGTTCCGTAAAAGAATTAACCGTATTGGTTTCATTTAAACTTCTTAATTCTCTTGGGCGGCGAGGACTATTTAAGTTTGGAGAGGTATGAGATTGGTTTATTCTATTGGGTGATGCTGCTTTTACTAATTGATCTTTTGGAATACTAATTCCCTTACCGGGAACAGATGATCGTGGGTGCTTACCGCCGATACGGTCTGGCCTTTTTCCATTAGGGAATAGCCGTTGAGGACGTGGGTTTTGAGATATTGTTGGTCTGATTGTTGGTGAAACTTGAACTTTTTTATTATTATGGTTTCTGCTTACTCTTGGTTCAGGGCGTGATCGAACCCTAAGAGTTTGTCCTACTGGTGATCGATCGGGTACTTGATTAAGTGAAAAATTGTTAGGAAGAGTTTTAATTTGACCAAAAAGTAAACCGAGAGCAGCAGCATTGTTTATTATTCCATTCCAACTTTTCCCTTTGTTTTCTTGACGATTGCCCGTCATAGTATTAAAATAAAAACCCTCTTTTCAGAGGGTAGGAAATATCTTACTTTTAGCTAAAACAGTAAAAATAAAAAAAATTAAAAGATCAAGCCGATGTAATCTAAAGAAATAAGAAAATACTTTTTGAAGGAGACTTTTTGGTGTTATAACATCACTGCCTTTTAATGGTATTGCCATTTTGTTATGGACATTTAAAACACACTATTATAGCATAATACTATATTAAACTCAAATAATTTAAATGTCAAGCTAAAATTTATCTTATATAACCGCTATATAAAAACTATAAGTTAAATATCAATTCCAGAAAGATTGTTGTGAATGAATTAATTTAATTAAATTTTATAGCACACTACAATTAGGCAAGACTTATAGATCGAGTAGATTTAATTTTTAACCTTAGTGGTTTAATTCCTCGAGGCTTGTTGCGAAATGTTTGTCATCCCCGCGCAGGGAGGGGATCCGGTCTGGATTCCCTCATCCGAGGGAATGACAGACTATACCACTCGCAAATGAATTTGCTCGAGTATATACCCCTCTAAGCTGCTTTGACAACCCGACGGGTTGCAAACCAGCATAAGATGGGTGTAGAAACCTCGCGGCTCTACTGCGAGGTGGTTCATTATTTTTGTGACAATCCTAAACTGATGAACCAGAGCCAGAGGAAGGTAGGGATCAGGTAGGTGAAATCGAACAGGAAGTTGACGGTGAGGGTAAGAAAAATTAACTTAGGGACAAGACTATTTTCATCGTGGTGAGCAAAAACTGTGAAGATTACTTTAATAAACCAAACGAGGAAAATAAAAGCAAAAACTCCCATGCCGGTTAACATCTCCAAGATCAAATTCATGGCAACGGAGGAGAAGTCGCTAAGGCCAAAGAGATGATTTTTGGAGTCGGAGGAGATGAGGCCGAAATTGCCGACTCCCACACCCAGCGGATTTCGGATAACTCCCGCGATTCCCTGTAAATAATAAACGCGGTCGAGAAGGACAGGTTTGGTGCGGCCGAAGAATAAAAATAACAATATTGCCGCGGTAATTAAGATATAAAGACGCTTGAGATATTTTTTAGTCTCGGGCAGAGCCTGAAAGATATAAAAGGTCCCAGCCAATAATGCAAGAATGGCCGTGCGAGACCGGGAGATATAGAAAAGGTAGGCTCCAAAGGGAATAAGCAGCCAATATATTTTATTTTTACTACCCGTCATTAAGTTGACTGCGATTATGCTCAATACCACCGCCCAGAGGTCGGCGATATGATGGTGGTCGCGGGTTGCAAATTTGTTAAGGCTAAAGGAGTCGATCTTAGGCTCAATCCCAATCAGGATATTCACTATCGACCAGATAGCAAAAATAACTCCAAGCAGAATCACCAAACCGGCAAGATGTTTGAATTTCGGTTTTTGGTTGTAGGCAATTATCCAGAAGAAAAAGCCAATAGCATAGAACATAAGATAAAGCAGAGTTGACCAAAAATTTTTCGTCCAGAAGAGGTTGAAGCTGAAGAAGATCAAAAAAATCTGGTAAAGAAAAACCCCCGGCGGGAACTTAAAATCTTTTTTCTGCCTAACCGAGATAAAGAAATTGATGATCAGCCAGAGAAGGATCGAGCCTAAGAAGTAGTAATTCTCCCATCCCAGTCCTCCGATTATCAGAACGCTAAATAATATGATAATGTTAAGTACGGTAAACATAATTTATTCTATAAAGTTTGTGCAGAGGGGGAGCCTGCGGGAGCTGATTCTTCAAGAATGGGTTCCTCGGTTGGTGAAATAACCGCTGGAGCAATGACCGGTTGAGGGACGGGATTGGCGCGCGAACCCGGTGTATTTTGCTTGTAGACGACAAAACCCAGGGTTCCCAGAAGTATGACAAATACCAAGATCAAAGCCGGAAGCCGGTATTTGTCCATGGGGTTTACCGGTTTTTTCTCTGCTGCAGGTTTGGCCTCGCCGCGGTAATTGGATTTTTCCGGTTTGGGAATTTCTTCCTGGATAAATCCCTGTTTTTGCAGACTATCGAGATGGGAAATAGTATATCTAACTATATCGGAAGATAGGGTCTGGGAATTTTTGTAGATTTCACCCAGCTGGGATTGGGCAACAATTCCGCCTGATTGAAAACCCAGAAGCCCAAATGCCCGCTTGAGCGAAGTAAAAATTTCCTTATTAATCGCCATGACGATAAAATCTTTATCCCTATCGATGATTTTGTAGCTGACATGCTCGAAAGGTATCGATTCCAAATACTTTTCGATAATTTCCGGTTTATTGAGATTGGGGGAAAGAACAAAAGCTTTGGCAAAGATGATTTGATCCGAAACGATAAAAAGAATCTGGGCAGGAATTAATTTATTAGTCTCGACAAAGACTTTGATCTGGTTTTTGATCTGCTCTTCGTCGATGACCTCAAGGTCTTGAATCAGGTTGGATTGAAAGACAAATTGGAAGATCTTGGACTGAACCCCGTCAAAGTATTCGAATCTGTCTTTATGGATTAAGATAATGACTTTGTTTTTAAGCATAATTAAGTCTCATTCCAGGAAGCAATGGTCATATTACCATTATAGTTTACTACTACCTGCAAAACACGGGTAAAACTGCCGCTTTGACCGGTTGAAGTAATGGTGTAGGGGTTGCTGCCGGTGACCGTGATTGTAGCAGTGCCTTCGTCCAAATTTAGAGTTTCACCGGTATAAAAGGGATTGCGGAGCAGTCTGAGCAGACCATTTTCAATCCCGCTTTCCGCTACGCTGTAGGCGATGATACCGCCTTCCATTTTTTGAGCACTGGCTGAATTAACCAAGATCAATGCGGTAGCTGCCGTAGTCACGGTGATAGCTATAATCATAAAGACCAAAAGCATAATTAAAGTTTGACCACGTTTCATTTAACTTTCTAAATCAAAAAATGATAATAAATTCTAAACCCTAAACTCTAAGTTCTAAACAAATTCAAAAACTTAAAATCAAATTTTCAAAACTTTTTTTCTCTAGTAATAATTGATCCAAAAATTCTCATTAATTCTTCGGCCTCTCGAGTTAATCTATTTCTTTCTAAGTCTAGAGAATCACCTCGATTCAAATCCAACAACTTTAACCATGATCGACTTTCCTTAACTTCTTTTCTACAGATTTTAACTCTGTGGTAGAAGTCAATTTTACTAAATGCCTCATTTGCTTCTATATAGTTGGAATGAACTGATCCCGATGATCTAATTAATTGTTTTCCATCCTCAATACTACTAATAGTTTTTGGAATTTTTTTAACAAGGGTTCGACATTTTTTTGCGAATTTGAATGTTCTATCTTCTAAATCGAACTTTTTTGAATTTTGGGGTTTGATCATTAAATATTGTTTAGAATTTAGGATTTAGGGATTAGGGTTTAATATATAATTATCTCAATCCTACCGTTGTTTGATAATCCTGCGATTCGGGACCTGCCGGGCGCTCGATTTTACTTGTGACAGTGTAGCTGTATCGTATAGTATCTTTGCCGTCGTCATTTCCGATTCTTTGAAAATTCAAATTTGAGATAGTCGTATTGACGCTGTTGAGCTGGTAGACGTCGCTATTGATAATGAGTACGAGGTTGTCGCCGCTCAGGCTATAGATATGATCTTCGCCGGCTACGGTAATATTCAAGTTGGTATCCGAACTACCGACCGTTGCGGGAAGATTGATACCGCTTGCAATAACGATATCATACATCAGGCGGTTGAGAAGATAATTGCCGTCCTGAACCACGCTGGAATGACTTTCGGATTCCAGCCGCGTATCCACAATCTGTCCAAAAATTTGGCTAAAAACAACCAAGAGAATGGAAAACATTCCCATAAATATCATAAGCTCGACCAGAGTAAACCCCTTTTTCTTTCGCATATAAAACTCTAAATTCTAATTTCTAAATTCTAAACAAATCCAAATTACCAAAAATATAAATAAATGCGAATTACGAATCTCTTTAGGCTCTATTAACAAGTAATTCGTCATTCTGGCTTGTCCAGAATCTAACGAATTGCGTCGAAATTACGCAAGATGTATTTAACTTAGCAACGATTCTGGATGCGTTGAAATTTCATTTCAGCTTACCAGAATGACGTTTATTAGTTTCGTAATTCACGTTAAATTAAAAAGTTTTGTTATTTGGAATTTTGAAAATTGATTAGAGTTTAGAATTTAGTGTTTAGAGTTTTTAATCATTATGGTGAATAATTAATGGTAAAGTCGTAAAGGACGGGTGTGTTATTTTGGTCGGTTGTGGTTAATTTAACCTTATAGCGGAAGCATTGGCCGGGATTGGAATAATTGGGAGCATAGGATCCGAGAGGGAAGGGCGCCTGATAAGTAGTCAGCCCGGGAGTAGGAGTCAGGGGAAACCAAGTGCTTGAAGTCCCATCCTGGCCGAGAAAAGTATAGCTTGAGGGACAAGAGCCCGACTCCAGATTGGCCAAAGCCACCTGAAATTGGATAGTGGTATTTGACGGCTGGGAGAAATTGGCTTCAAATCGATTATCGGCGGTTGAGTAACCGGGGTCAAAAGTCTGCGATTCGAATATACCCTCCGAAGCGTAGGATCCTCCGGGTCCGCCGACTATGATTCTGAATTCGGAAGACGTATTAGTCGTGATGATGTAAGAGTAAGCGTCTCCGTCAGATTCAAGAACTGTTGAGACTCCGTTAACGTTATCCGATTCTGCGCCGCCGCAGGAAGATGGTGAATTTTCGTTGTCGATATTTATTACCTGGTACTCTGTCCCATTCCAGCCAACCAGTATAGCTCGGTTACCCGGAGTTATGCTGACGCCTTTGGGATCGGTATCACCCGAATCATAAGTTCCGCCCGTAACCAGAGAAAGACTGGATTTATTGGAGGTGTCTATAATAAAAAATTCCGGCTGAGAAGTTGAACGGTTAGTTATCAAATAAGCACGATCACCCGAAGAGGCGACGTAGACCGCAACTCCTTCTTTATCGTTGACGTCAATATCTCCTCTATCTTGAAGATCGGAAGGAGTTGTCGCGTCGACGATTTTTAACTGGCTGGAGGTTGAATTTAGAGCAACATATACATATCCGTTGACGACAAAAAGACCGTTTCCGGTTGCAGGAAGATCAATCGAGTCAAGGGCTTGAGGATTGGCTCGGTCGCTGACATTAAAAGAATATAACTTTGTTCCGAAGGTCGTATACAGGATATTGTTGGAGACAAAGATGCTGTTGCCGTTGGTTGAACCTGAAATATTTAAGACACTGATTTTGGTTGGAGGATTATTGCTGGCATTTAAGATGACTATTTCTTCCAGATTATCGTCTGTGACCAGATAAGCGTAGGAAGTCCCATCGACTGTCTCACCAAAGACGTCGTTGACTTTAAGGTTGGTGTCATAAGAGCCTTCTTCGCTGATAGAAGGCGGAGTGGGTTGGGGAGGATTGGAGATGGCGACGTTGACAAAGTCAGGCCCTGACGCGTCGTCTCCTGTTGCCAGAAAAGCTCTGCCTTCAACAGCCCAGATACCGTTGGTGTTGCCATTGCCGCTGATATCGAAAGACTGGGAGGTAAGATTGGGATCGCACCAGTTGCTATTGCCGCCAGATCCCAAGATAATCTCGCCATCGTCGGCAGCTTGGGGCGGGTCGCTGGACCTTACCGTGACTCCGGTTAAAGTGCCGGCATCGAACTGGGTCTCGGTTGTTTCAGTATAGGGAAGATTGTCGCGCCAGCGGGTAAGAAAAAAAGTAGTCTGGACGGAAGATGAATAAGGCTGATTCCAGGAAACCAGAATATCGATTTTTTTGGTTGAGTTGTCAACGGTTCCGGCAGGCGGAGTAACTATGGCTCCGTTTACATCCCGATTGACAGAACTTACAGCGTATGACTTGGTAAAGCCAGCTTCGGTCAATGATCCTGATGCTGATGCCCACATAGTACCTGAAATTACAGGATGGTAAGTGCCATTGACGGCGATATTGCCCCAGTCGCGGTTTCTAATGCTTCTTACAGCCTCTTGAGTTTCCTTAATTAATGAGATTGCCTCAACCCGTAGAGTCTGCTGGCTTTTGCCGGAGCGGGAGGAAACCAGACCGGTGATGAGAGCCGGCAGCAGTATAGCCGAAAGACCTATGGCTAAAAGCAATTCAACCAGTGATTGAGCTTTATTCACGGTAAATTCGAAAATTAATAAATGTTTATTATTGTTCCCACTTGATTAATTCTGATTGTCTTAGTTTCGTCGGTGCGGATATTTCTTACGGTGATATTGTCAAAGCCGGCATTGTAATTTAAGATTTCACCGTTGCCTTGAGCGAAGATAATCTCAGAGCCGGGAACCAGAATGCTGGAAAACTGCAGATCGCCGTTTAGTCTTACCTGAAAATTAGTTGGTTCTGCCGGGTCATATGTCGAACCCTTGAATAGAATATAGCTTAATCCGTCAGGGGGAAAATAAGTGCCATAGTCGTCATTATTGGATTGACCTTCGTTATCGCCTGCCATGGCTTTAGTCTGCTGATGTTTTAGGTCGCTTATGAAAGTCGCAACTGTAGTATTGAGCGTATTTTTATGGTAGGAGCCAAATAAATTAATTGTCGAGATGGAAAAAAGCACGCCTAAGATAGAAAGAACCAGCAATAGTTCAGGAAGACTGTATCCCGCAAGATAATTTCTAGTCTTTTTCATAGTTAACGATTTCCCACCTGACCAATTAGATTATAGATCGGCCCTATGATCGCAAGCATCATGCCGCCAACCACAATTCCTACCAGGACAAGCATGACGGGTTCTATCAGGGCAGTTAAGACTGAGAGTGTGTTTGAGACTTGATAATCCATATATTCGGAGATATCTTTTAGAGATTTATCAAGAGTGCCGCTTTTTTCCCCGGCCTCGATGATTTTAATCATCAGAGAAGGCACTTTGCCTTTAGAAGTCTTGAGTCCCTCGGAGAGTTTTTTACCGGAGACGATCATTTCTTTGGAGCGTGAGATAACTGCGGCGATATCTTTACGGGCAACTACTTCTTCGGTAAGTTCGAGTGCGCTGATTATCGGTATTCCGGATGTAAGCAGATAGTTGAGACTGCGGGTAAATCTGACAAGATCGATTTGCTTGATCAAATCGGAGATGAGAGGCAAAGAAAAGATAATTCCAAGCATTAACTTTTTCTTGGTTTTATAAAATAGAAAAAGCGCCGCAAGAAAAACAAACAGGCCGATTAAAAAGGGAACAGTATATGAAATCATGATATTGGAGACAAAGATAAGAATTTTAGTCGGAAGCGGAAGCTCTACCCTTAATCTGGAAAAAACGGTAGAGATTTTGGGGATGACGACGATAAGAATAGTTAATAATACTCCTAAAAAGACGACAAATATCACCAAAGGGTAAGTTAGAGCAGACTTGATTTTGTCGAGAAATTCATTCTCCTTTTTGATATTGTCTCTGATATCCTTCAAAGTCGTATCAAGCGTGCCTGCCTCCTCGGCCGCTTTAATGATGTTAACCGTGACTTTATCAAAGGCATTGGGAAATCTGGCATAAGACTGGTAGATTCGCTTGCCCTGTATCAGATCTTCGCGCAAAACTTCAAGTATTTTTTTCAGATTGCCTTTGGCGTCATCAAGCATCGAGTCGATGGTCTCGATAATCGAGATTCCGGCTGACAACATGGTAGAGAGATTGCTGAAAAGACCAAGTTTATCAGCGGTAGACAGAGAATAAGGAAGGATTTTTTTCACCGATTCTGGTTTTTTTTCATTTTTTTTCATTTTTACTCCATAGAGAATTTATGCCTTGTTAACTCTGAGGACTTCTTCGATTGAAGTGGTGCCTTTGGCGACTTTTTCAATGCCGTCGTCAAGCATGGTATTCATGCCATCGGAAATTGCTTGTTTGGCAATAAGATCAGAGGGAGCTTTTTCGGTGATTAGCTTTTTGATCGGATCGGTTACCTCCAGGACTTCAAAAAGCCCGACGCGACCGGAATAGCCTGTAAAAAGACAGACTTTGCAGCCTGCTCCCTTGTAGATAACCAAATCTTTTTTATTGCCAAAGTGTTTTTTGATGATTTCAGGCGGTAAGTTTTTGAGGAGATCATTTTGTGAGGTGTCGATCGAAGTTCGACACATATCGCAGATTTTACGGACCAAGCGTTGCGCGATAATTACATTAACGGTTGAGGCGACCAGAAAGGGTTCGACTTTCATATCGGTTAATCTGGGTAGGGTGGTTGCGGCGTCGTTGGTATGGAGAGTGGAGAGGACAAGATGGCCGGTCAGGGCGGCATTGACGGCAATTCCTGCTGTTTCGACGTCTCTGATCTCGCCGACAAAAACTACATTGGGATCTTGTCTTAAGATCGATCTTAAGCCTGCAGCAAAGGTCAGGTTGGTTTTGGGATTGGCCTGAATTTGATTGACGCCTTTGATCTTGTATTCGACCGGGTCTTCAATGGTGGTGATATTTTTGTCTCTGGTATTTAGGATCTTTAAGATCGCGTAGATAGTGGTTGATTTACCGGAGCCGGTCGGGCCGGTCGAGAGGATCATGCCGTAAGATTTTAGGAAGGCTTCAGTCACGATATCAAGATCTTCCTGACGCATACCCAGATCAATGAGCGAGTACTGCTTGGATTTGCCCGCCAGAATACGCAGTACAGCTTTTTCACCGTCGGAAATCGGGATAATTGAGACGCGGATATCGATAGTTTCCTCTTCCAGCTTCACCCGCATTTTGCCGTCTTGGGAGCTTAAGTGCTCGTCGGTACGCAGTCTGGAAAGTACTTTAATACGGGTAATTATCCGATCGTTTAAATCTTTGGGAAGAGTCAAGACGTCATGCAACACACCATCAATTCGGAAGCGGATAAGAGAATCTTTTTCCAGCGGCTCGATATGGATATCTGACGCCTTATCCTGGTAAGCATAATTGATTAAGAGGTCGACGATTTTGGTTACGGGAGCCTCTTCTGCAGATTTTTCCAGATTAACTTTTTCGAGCAATTCGTCAAAAGTTTTTTGCAGATCTTTGCGATAAATACGCAATGTATTATTGATATCTTTTTCGGTAGCGTAATAGACAAAGATGCGTTCACCGGTTTTTTTGGAGATTAGCTGGAGCAGCTCGGTATTGCGCGGGTCGGACATTGCTACTTTTATACCTTCTTTGACGCGGGCAAAAGCAATGGCTTTATATTTTCTGGCGATTCGCTCGGGAATGATACGAAAGACTTCGGGGGTAATTGAAGTTTTGGTTAAGATTATAAAAGGGAGCTTGAGAAAATCAGAAATCAATAAACCCAAGTTTTCGTCGGTGACCAGATTGTTTTCAATCAGGGCGTCAACCAAATTCACTCCAGAATCCTTAGAGTAGGTGAAGATTTTGTTAAGACCTTTCTCATCGATCAATTTATTCTTTAAGACCAGTACTTTTAGCTGATCGTCGGTGATGATCATATTATTTTTTAGTTAAAGTATTAATTTTTTCCAGCAGTTGATTAAAATCAAAAAGGCTTTTATTGACATAATCGGTTGCACCGAGCTTTTTTGCTTTGGCAACGTCTGTTTCCTGACCTAAGGTGGAGAAGACCAAGACCGGAATATCTTTTAGACTGCTGTCCGCTTGCATATCTTTAAGTACTTCAAACCCGTCCTTTTTGGGCATGATGATATCAAGCAAGACAAGATCGGGCTTAAAGGATCTGATTTTTTCCAAGCCCTGCTCTCCGTCGTCTGCCTCCTCAATTTCAAAACCTTTTTCCTTAAGCTTCTCGACGTAAAACTTACGAAAAAATACGTCGTCTTCCACTAAGATTAGTTTCATTGTAATCCCAATCGTTTTTCAAAACTGCTAATTTCAAAATGCAGATCTTTTTCCAGACCGTTTTTTTCGATCATATTCAGAGAATTTTCAATTTGCACAATTGACTCGATGATGATATTGGATACAGCGGGATGATAGGCGGTAAATCCGTCCTTAATTTTACGAAAATAAGTTTCGAGTGTTTTGCAGAAATTACCCGTATTCTGGAAACCCATAAAATAATTTTGACTTTTGAGAGAGTGAAACAGCCGAAAAATTTCATAGACCAGATGTTGATCCTGCGGGGTTTGATTTAAAAGCGTGAGATCTTTTTTAAGATCGCGTAGATGTTCGCGGGCGGTCTGCAAATATAACGTTTTGTAGGTTGTCAAATCCGGATTAGGCATAGTTATACTTCTATTAATTGAAACCGCAATCAGTATATACCCCTCTAAGTTGATTTGATAAGATAACTTTAGTTAACAATTTGCAAAATCAACTAAGATGGGTATAAGTAGATTAAGTAACTAAATTTCATCATACATAAGTAATTTAATCTAATCAAGATATAATAGGCTTATGACCGGGACATAAGTGTCATTTCGAGCTTGTCGAGAAATCTCTATCTAACAGCGGCGATTGAGACGGATTCTTCGATCCGCTTCGCGCCCTCGAAAATGACATTGAAATAATTATGTCCCACCCATAATAGGTTTATGCGAAAGTTTAAAAAAATCGCGATTATCTACGACTGGATGGATAAATGGGGCGGAGTCGAGAGGGTGTTATTGATTTTGCAGGAAATATTCCCTCAATCGGATTTTTTTACTTCATATTTTGATCCGGAAAAGGCAGCGTGGGCTAAAGATTTATCAATAAAAACTTCTTTTATCCAAAAACTCCCGCCATTTTTAAGAAGGAGCAGGATTGCTTCCTTGCCGTTTTATCCCTTTGCTTTCGAGTCATTTGATTTCAGTGAATATGAGCTGGTTATTTCGGTTACGTCTTCATTTGCCAAGTCTGTAATCACGAAGCCGGAGACGTTTCACTTATGCTATTTGCTGACCTCAACCAGATTTTTATGGACAAGTGCCGATATTTATCTTAAAAAACGGTTAATTAAAGCCATGCTTTTTCCTTATCTGGAAAAGTTGAGGGTCTGGGATTTTATTGCCGGTCAAAGGCCGGATAAAATCGTATCGGTCTCTCAATCGGTGGCAGACCGCTGCAGAAAGTTCTATAAAAGAGACTCTGAAGTTATCTATCCGCCGTTTGATAAAGACCATTGGAATAGAGTTAAATCCGAAGTTCGAAGCTCGAAACTCGAAACAAACTCAAAACTCAAATATTTTAGTTCAAAACAAAAATATTTTCTGGTAGTTTCCAGGTTGGAGCCTTATAAAAAAGTAGAACTGGCCGTCCAATCGTTTAATCGATTAGACGACGTTAACTTAGTCGTAGTCGGGGAAGGCAGCGAAAAAAATAAATTAAAAAAAATAGCAAAAGACAACATTTTTTTTGTCAGTAATATCACGGATGCACAGCTTGGCTATCTGTATAGTCAAGCGCAAGCTTTAGTCATGCCCCAGGATGAGGATTTCGGTTATGTTTCGCTTGAGGCACAATTTTTCGGCTGCCCGGTGATCGCCTATCACCAAGGCGGAGCAGTTGAGACCGTAATCGACGGAAAGACCGGAATATTTTTTGACCGACAAAACCAAGATGCGCTTACAGTAATGATAAAGAAGTACGATATGATAAAATATGAATTGAAGAAGACAACAAAAGAGTATGGCGTTAAAAATGCAGAAAAGTTTGAGAAATCTATTTTTAAATCACTTTTTTTAAGCGCTTTGAAGAAAAAAAATTAAAATTTCATCTCCCCATTTATCCCCTCCCCACTAAAGAGGGGAAAAGAGGGTGGCTGCGAATTTTTTTCATTTAATTATGAAAGCTATTATTTTTGCCGGTGGGACGGGGACAAGACTTTGGCCTCTGTCGAGGAAAAAATCACCAAAGCAATTTGAAAAAATCATAGGCAACAGATCGACGCTCCAGCTATCCGTAGACAGACTCTATCCTGATTTTAAGGCAAAAGATATATTTGTTTCAACCAACGTCAGCTATAAGGAGCTTGTCAGAGAGCAACTGCCAAATATTCCTAAAGGAAACTTTTTATTTGAACCGGAGAAGAGAGACGTGGGTCCGGCAATTGCGCTGATTATGGGAACTCTATCCAGGCAAAATCCGCGTGAACCGGTTGCCATTTTATGGAGCGACCATCTGGTTAAAAGGCTTGAACTTTTTAGGAAAATCTTAAAAGTAGCCGGTAGCGAAATAAGAAAAAACCCGAATAAAATCATTTTTATTGCACATAAGCCGCGTTTTCCAAGCACTAATTTGGGTTATATACATCTGGCTCACCAAATCAAGTCCGTCAATCGAGTCAAATTTTTCCTATTTGAAGGGTTTAAATACAGACCCGACGAGAAAACTGCAAAGAAATTTATGGACTCCGGTAGATACGCCTGGAATTTGGGTTATTTTGTCACCACTCCTCAATTTATCTATTCCGCATTTAAAAAATTAGCTCCCAATATCTATAAAAACACCGAGAGCATCCTGAAATATTACGGCAAAAAAAACTATGCAGCCGAACTTAAAAAAAGATACGGTAAGGTTGAAAACATCAGCTTTGATAACGCAATCTTAGAAAACTTAGATAAAGAAGACGCCCTGGTGGTGGTTGACGATATAGGCTGGAGTGATGTCGGAGCTTGGGAAGCGTTGAAAGAAGCGCTTGAGAATCACCCATATGAAAATGTCATCAGAGGCAGGGTGACGCTCGAGCATGTAAGGGACTCACTAATTTATAATTATGAAGATAGTAAACTAATTGTTGGAATTGATTTAGATGAAAATATAGTAGTCAACACGAAAGATGCAATTTTAATTACCAAGAAAACTTCAGTGCCAAAAATTAAAAAACTGGTTGAAAAATTCGAAGGCACCGAAAACGAAAAGCTCACATAAAGACGATGTATAAAAAATATTTTAAGAGAATAATTGATACTTTAGGGGCTGTAATCCTATTGATAATTTTTTTTCCTATTTACACGATTACAATAGCGGCAATTATTTTTGATTCGGAAGGCCCTGTTTTAGCTGATGTTCCGGAAAGAACAGGAATGTCCGGAAAAAAATTCAAAATGTATAAGTTTAGATCGATGGTTGTCAATGCTCATCATATGTTGCGTACAGACCCCAGATTCAAAAGTCTTTACAGCGAATACAAGCGAGGCAGTTATAAACTAAAAAGAGATCCGAGAATAACGCCGGTGGGCAAAAGAATACGGAAACATTCAATCGATGAAATTCCCCAGTTAATTAATGTGCTCAAAGGTGAAATGAGTTTGGTCGGACCCCGCGCCTATTATCCGGACGAACTGGAGAATCAGCAAAAAAAATTTCCCCAGACGAGAATTCTAGTTAAAAAAGTGCTTTCGGTAAAGCCGGGTATAACCGGTCTTTGGCAAGTATCGGGACGGTCGGAGGTTGATTTTGACAAGCGGATCGCTATGGATGCAAAGTATGTCGATAAAGTTTCCTTATGGTTAGATCTGAAGATCATACTTAAGACCCCAATGGTGATGTTGAGTGGACAAGGGGCGATATGATTGATTATAATATTTGTTTTACGGGTAAGTTTTAAATAGAAATTTATAATGAAACAGTTTAATTTCGCGCCAAGAAAACGCAAAAAAAAGGTGTCGGGATTTTTTGGTGTACTGGTTCTTATCTCTGTAAGTATTGTTTTATATTCCTACCTTACTTACAGAAATATATCGGCTAAAGGCAAGGTATTAATAGCCTCGGCCAAAGAACTAAAAAACAGTTTTTCCAAAAATGACATTGACCTTCTGAATAAAGATTTGGGGAAATTTGCCAAAGAATACGATGATTTTGAAAAGTCAGCGAGATCGGTATATTGGGCTTCTTTTATTCCTTACATCTCTGATTTCAAAAACGCAGTCGAAGCGGGCGATTATATGGTTAAAGCAGGACAGGAATCAGTTAAAGCCATTACACCCTACGCCGATCTACTGGGTTTCAAAAAAGGCGAAAGTTCATTTGTCGAGAAAACAGCGGAGGACAGACTGCAGACTGCGATACTTACTTTGGATAAGATGCTGGCTAAGGTAGATCCCATCTCCGAAGATATCAAACAGGCAGAGTTAAGAATTGAGAAAATTGATCCCGGGAGATACCCGAAAAAATTGGGAAAGACAATCGTCAGGGAAAGAATTGATAATATCAAAGAGCAATTTACCGGTATGGCTTCTTTATTTGTGGAAGCCAAACCATTGGTTAAAAATCTGCCGGAGATCTTCGGCAGCGATAATGAAAAAACTTACCTATTGCTTTTTCAAAACGACAAGGAATTGCGGGCGACCGGCGGATTTTTGACCGCTTATGCGGTCTTTAAAATTAAAAACGGTAAAATGACGGTTCAGCGTTCAAAGGATATTTATACCTTAGACGACAGTATTTCCAATCATCCTCAAGCTCCCGAAGAAATTCTGACTTACCATAAAAATGTCAGCAGATTTTATATTCGTGACAGCAATCTCTCGCCCGATCTTCCTAGCTCAATCGATTTATTCAACAGCTTGTATAAAAACAGCGGAGAGAAAGTCAACTATGACGGTATTATTACCATTGATACCAATGTATTGGTTGATATGCTGACGATCTTTGGCGATACCGAAGCGAGAGGATTTAGATTTTCGGCTGAAAAAGACAAAAGATGCGATTGTCCGCAGGTAATCTATACGCTTTTGAACGAAATTGACAGACCGGTAGGTTTTATCAAGGAAGACAGGAAAGGAATACTGGGTGATTTGATGTACGAGCTTTTTTATAAAGCGATTGGATTTTCGCCTTCCAAATACTGGGGTACGTTAGTCCAGGAGATGTTCAAGAATTTGCAAGAGAAGCACATTCAGATTTATTTTGTTGATAAAGATCTGCAACAATCAATCGAGAAACTTAATTTTGCCGGTAAAATCAGAGATTATGAGGGAGATTATCTGCATATCAATAATGTCAATTTTGCCGGAGCCAAGGCCAATCTTTTCACAACCCAGTCAATTACTTCCAAAACCCGACTCAACGACCAAGGAAAAGTATCACGCGAAATCATTATCGAATTCCGCAATCCTTATCCCCACTCGGACTGCAACTTGGAACGGGGAGGACTTTGTATCAATGCGACATTGAGAAATTGGATCAGATTTTATGTTCCGGAGGGATCGGAATTAGTGAGTTATGAAGGATCAAAAAAGAAGATGCAGACTTATGACGAACTGGGCAAGACAGTTTTTGCAGGATATCTTGAGATAACTCCGATGGGTAAGGCTCAGGTGGTGGTGAAATATATCCTGCCCAGCAACATTTCAAGTAAAAACTACAAACTGTTAGTGCAAAAACAGGCAGGAACCAATGAGGACAAACTGACGGTTGATGCGGACGGCAAAAATATCTTTAGCGGAGTGTTGAATGAGGATATAGAGATAAAGACGAAATGAAAAGGACGGTAAAAATTGAAGCGATTGTGTTGAAAAAAAAGATACTGCCGAATCGAGACACGATTGTGGCGTTATTCAGCGACGCGTTGGGGAAAGTTAGCGTGATAGCCAAGGGAGTGAAAAAAATTACCAGTCGAAGGTCTCCTCACCTTCAGACGGCAAATTTAATAAGCTGCATTTTGTATAAAAAAGACGAAAGATATTACCTTCAAGAGACAACTCTCATCTCTGGATTTTCTCAGATCAAGAACAATCGGGAAAAGTTGAATAATTTGTATCAATATTTTTTTATTTTGGAAAGACTTTTGCCTGAAAACCAGACCGAACCGCAAATCTACAATTTGTTATTGCGATATTTAATTGAGCTTTCGCAAGCAAAGGAGAATAAAATAGAATTGCTTAAGAACTATTTGAACAATACGTTGAAGCTACTGGGATATATAAAAGAAGATAAATCCCATGAGGAATTAATCTGGTTTGCGGAAGGAATAATTCATGAAAAAATACCGCAACTTCATTTATAATGAAGATTCATATAGCGATCGCAAAACGAAATGACAGATTGCATTCTGTGTCATGCTGAATTTATTTCAGCATCTTATCAATCAGATCCCAAATCAAGTTCAGGATGACGAATACGACATTTTGTTTTGCGCTAACTATATAACCGCTTTTTAAATAACATGATTACAATGGACAATATTGTCGCTCTTGCCAAAAGACGGGGATTTATTTATCCCTCCAGTGAAATTTATGGGGGGTTGGCCAACACTTGGGATTTTGGCCATTACGGAGTGCTACTGAAGAACAATCTGCGCGATCTCTGGCTTAAGAAATTCGTCCTTGACCGAAGCGATATAATCTTACTCGATACTTCGGTAATACTAAATCCCAAGGTCTGGGAAGCCTCCGGTCATGTGGCCGGATTTAGCGACGCTTTGGTAGACTGCAAAAATTGCCGTTATCGAACACGGGCAGACCATCTTATCGAAAATAAACTTAAAAATATCAAGGTAGAAGGACTATCTCCCGAGAAGCTGACAAAAATTATTCAAGACAATAAGCTAAAGTGCCCACACTGTGGTAAATCAGACTTCACCGAAGTGCGAAGGTTCAATCTGTTATTTCCAACCCATATCGGGATTTTGCAAGAGAGTAAATCCTTAGCATATCTTCGGGGAGAGTTGGCGCAAGGGATTTTTCTGAACTTTAGAAACGTATTAGATACGATTCGGGTGAAGATTCCTTTCGGTATTGCTTCACAAGGGATTGCTTTTCGTAATGAGATCACCATGGGTCAATCGGTTTTTCGCACACTGCAGTTTGATTTGATGGAATTTGAGTATTTTATCGAGGAAAAAGAGTGGAAAAAACATTACGAATACTGGCAAAAAGAAATGTGGAAATTTGCGAAAAAGCTTGGTTTAAATGAAAAAAAACTTCGCTGGAGAGAACATGAAGAGTATGAAAGATCCCATTATTCGAAAAAAACCATGGATATCGAATATGAGTTTCCTTTTGGTTGGAAAGAGATCTGGGGCCTTGCCTATCGAACAGACTATGATTTAAGAAATCACATGGAAAAATCAGGCAAAGATCTGACATACAAAGATCAGAAAACCGGTAAATCTTTTATTCCGCATGTTATTGAGCCAACCTTCGGGCTTTCCAGATTAGTATTTACCTTGATGATCGATTCCTTTAAAGAAGAGAAAGTCGGTGACAGCTTGAGAACATTGATGAGTTTTGATCCGAGAATTGCTCCGGTAAAAGTTGCCGTGTTTCCTCTGCAAAAAGATGATAAATTAAAAGGTATAGCCAAAGATATTTTTGTTGATTTGAAAAAAGACTTCGTGGTTGAATTTGACGACTCGGGCAATATCGGGAAGATGTATCGGAGACAGGATGAGATTGGGACACCTTTTTGTGTCACAGTGGATTATCAGACGGCCCAAGACAAATCCGTGACCGTGAGAGATCGCGACTCGATGAAACAGGAGAGAGTTAAAGCAAATTCTCTAAAAGAATATTTCAAGAATAAATTAAAAGTTGATTTCAATTAAATCGGAATCATCACGAATTTATTTATCCTTCAGTAGTTTTAACGAAGGGGGAATTCGGGATCTTAATAATTTACCTTAGTGGCTTAATTCCTCGCAGCTTGCTAATGTTTGTCATCCCCGCGCAGAGAGGGGATCCGGTCTGGATTCCCTCCTTCGAGGGAATGACATAAAGATACCTCGCGGCTCTGCTGCGGGTAGTTCATTTAAGTCAGATTCCGAACCAAGTTCAGAATGACAATAACAACTATGAAACCTGACAAAAAGAAAATTATACTTATCGGGGGTGTTATTCTGACTTTGTTAATAATTAGCATAGTTTTAATCAGTTCCGGCAGAATAAGTGAAGAAACCGAAGAAGAGTCTGAATTGCTTCCTACGGAAGTTGTAATTCCCACGGTTGACGCAAACGCAGGAGTTGATTTGGTTGCTTCAGCTTCCGGAAGAGAAGTCACTCTCCAGGTTAAAAAACTGCCAAAGGGGACGGAAACAGTAGACTATGAGCTGTCCTATCAGACAGCATCACAGGGTCTACAGGGCGTGATCGGAACCGTCGAAATTAAAAGCGGCCAGTCGTCCATCGATAAGACTTTAACTTTAGGCACCTGTTCGTCAGGCACTTGCATTTATCATCAGGTGGTCGGCAAAATCAGAGCTAATTTAAGGTTTACGGGTAGTTATGGAGATAAAGTATATGAAAAGGAATACGAAATTTAAATCCGAAGCTCGAAACAATAAGCAAAACTCAAATCTTAAAAATTCAAAATATCAATCCTCCCCTATTTTCCCTCCTTATCCAAGGAGGGGATAGAGGTCTTTTTGATTTTCCCTCCTTATCCAAGGAGAGGATAACTAAGGAGGAGGATAACGAAGGAGGAGGATAACTAATATCGGATCCTCTTGAATAATACACATAATGTCATTCCTGCGGAAGCAGGAATCTATTAAATAGATTCCGCATCAAGTGCGGAATGACAAAGTGATCAAGCGGATTTGATATAAGGAGGAGGATAAATGGCCCGATTCCCTTCTTTCCAAGGGGGGACAAAATGAACTATTTATTCTTCCCTCCTAAATTAGGAGGGAATAGAGGGGTGGATGTTTCGGATGTCGAGATTCGAATTCCGAATTTATTGAATGGGGGTGTTATTATGCCTATAATTAAATCAGCCAAAAAAAAATTAAGACAGGATAAAAAAAGAACGAGGAATAACTTACGTTATGAACTGGCTTTCAAAAAAGTCCTTGATCAAGCTAAAAAACATAAGAAAGCAGATAAGGCTTTTAAAAAATCCGAGTTTTTAAAAAATGCTTATTCAGTCATCGATAAAGCCGCTAAAGTAAAGGTAATTCATAAAAATAAAGCTGCCCGACTCAAAGCAAGAGTAAGTAAATTTGTACAATAATGAAATATAGAATCAACCTAATTACTAAGAAAAAAGAAAAAGTCGTAGATAAGCTTATTTACTTCATGTTGAATTATCTACGTTACATTTTGGTGATTACCCAGATTGTAGTGATTGGGGTATTTTTTTATCGCTTTAAGATAGATCAAGAACTTGTCGATCTGCAAGAATCAACTGAACAAAAGAAAGAAATTGTCCAGATATCTCAACCGATGATTATAGAAGCAAAAAAACAAGCTTTTAAACTGGATGAGTCAAGGTCAATAGTTAACAAGCAATCAAATACTCTGTCAGCCATTGATTATCTGTTATCGCTTTTTCCAGAAAGTCTTTTTCTCAGCAAATTAAAATTGACTAACGATGGCATTACTTTTGTCGGCGTGACAACCGACGCCCGAACCGTTAACAACTTTCTTCAGCGCTTGCGAAACGAAGCCAGATTCAGACAAATCAATCTCAAAAATATTAAAAGAAGCGATCAGGGGTTAGAATTTACTCTCGAGTTTGCAGGTTTTAACCCAAGTCCGGTATAGATATGGAAAAATCAAATTTAATTAAACAATTATCTGATAAAAAAACCAAAGACTATACTTACACCGTAGCGTTTTTCTTGCTATTTTCTTTTTTTGTCTTTTATGTAATCAGACCGAATCTGATTACCGTCTTTGAGATCAAGACGAAAATAAAAAAGCTACAGGAAATTGATCAGCTTTATGCCGATCAAATTACTAAGATAATTGAAGTGCAGGCTGCATTTGAGAACAGTAGAGAAGATCTTAAGCTTTTGCAAGAAGCGATTTCGAGACAACCGGAAGTTAATAAAGTGCTATTTGACGTAAATGTCTCGACAGATGAAAGTAAGTTAATCGCCGAAAGAATTGTAATTTCCGATATAAATCTAAAAGATAAAGGCACAGCCAATAAATTGAGATCGTTTATCATTAATCTGAATCTCAGCGGGAACTTTGAAGACACACTGGCGTTTATCAGAAAAATATATAACCAGCGCCGACTTAAATTGATTCCGCTTTTGGAGTTGACCAGACAAACCAATCAATCGACGCAAAGTGCGGAATTGCTGAAAATTAAATTAGAAGTAGAGGGATTTTATCTGTAATTAAGCAGCAAATATGAACCAAAAAGAAACCTTTTGGATTTCGATTACGATTTTTCTGACTATAGTAGCTTGGATGATTCTGGATATCTATAAAGCCAGAAAAAAAACGACGGTAGAGTCCGGACTTAAGTCCGTACAGACAGTCGATTACACTTTCAATCCAGAAATTTTGCAAATTATTAAGGAGAGAAATCCCTGACTTAAATGACTTATTCTAAGTATTTTTTACCCCAAACCGCTAAAGTCCCTTTTCTATTAACCGTAGGAGTGATCATGATTATTATTATGATTCTGGCACGGACTTTTTCTCCCAATTCCCTACCGCTTAAAGCCAGCAAAAAAATAGTAAGCAGCTTAGACGTGATGAACTTGACTCATAATCAAGCCAAAATTTTTTGGCAGACCGAAGAGAAGCAATCCGGTTGGGTGATATTTGGAGAGAATGAGCGAACTCTAAATAGAGTGACAATCGACGAGCGGGATTTACAAGATAAACGAAGCCGCTATAAAAATCATCTTGTCACTTTAAAAAATCTTAAATCCAATAGCCGTTACTTTTATAAAATCATAAGTGACAACCAGGTAGTTGAAGCCGATGACGGAGAAGCTTTTAGTTTTATTACCCCCGCCAAGATTGCGACCTCCCCCGACCTAGTACCCGCCTACGGTAAATTAATCCGGGAAAACGGCGGCGCAGTCCAAAACGCGATCATAATTTTTACTTTAGACAATATTTACCCTCTTGTAACGCTTACTAAGACTACCGGTGAGTGGCTGATTCCTTTAAATTATCTTGTCAACAAAAATTCTTTGAAATTACATTCGGTGCCGTCTGACGCTACGGTAACGATTGTGATTGTCGACGAATCTTCTAAAATAACTAAAATACAAGCAAGATTTTCCCATCTCAGCCCGATACCTCAGACAGTTATTTTGGGTAAAGATTATAATTTTTTAGATCAGGGCGGCGTTCTTTCAGCAAGTGTAAAAAATAAATCCGGGCAGAAAACTAAATTCGAAATTTTATTTCCCCGGGACTCTGCAGTAATACCGGGAGGAAAACCATTGATTAAAGGCGCTTCGTTTGCCGGGAACCAGGTAATTGTCAGCATTGACAACGATCCGGGTTTAAGTTACAAAGTTTCAGCGGATAAGCAAGGAGTATGGAGCGTTATCTTAAGTACAAATCTTCCGGTTGGAGGACATACGCTTAAGGCAAGATCCACCGATACAGAAGGCAAAGAAACGATTCTAAGCAGAAACTTTAGTGTCGCCAAATCGGGCGAACAGGTATTGGGTGAAGCGACGGCTGAAGCATCGCCGACTTTGATGCCAACCGAGGTTCCTGAATTGCCCTCTCCCACAATAGAGTTCTCTCCCTATCTTACTCAGCCTCCTACCTTTACGCCGACTCCTCCGACCAGCGGAGTTGACATCAAGCCTTTTGGAGTAATGAGCGCCAGCCTGATAATTCTGGGTCTTGGCATCCTGTTTGCCTTTTAGAAGATATAGTTAGCGCAAAACAAAATGACCGGTTTTGATAAATGTCATGCTGAACTTGTTTCAGCATCTATATCCGTCTTAGTTGATTTTGCAAATTGTTAACTAAAGTTATCTTATCAAATCAACTAAGGAGGGGTATATACTGATTGCGATTTCAATTAACAGAAGTATAAACAACAAGATCCTGAAATAAATTCAGGATGACAAATATGACATTTCGTATTACGGTAGCTATAGCAGGGCTAGAATAAGCTTATGGATATAATTACAGTGCTTACTTCGTTAAACAAAATCGGACTGGTAGCATTTATTATCACATTGGGATTTTTGGTCTACGAGATCTACTTATTATCCAAAACCAGAAACACAGAGGAAAAACCTGAAGTGCCCCAATTCAAGGAAGACGGTCAGCCTGTAAGCCCGGCGCAGACGATCATCAGAGAAGAAAAAAAGAGATGGAATGAACTCTTGACCAGCAAAAATAAAACTATTTTAGTCGTATTATCCATATTATTGATAGTATTTGGTATCTTGACTGCAATGGAATATTTTGCTAATAATTTAACAACCTCAAGAGTAGACAGCTTATCTCCCTCACTTATTCCTACCCGGCCCGCAACAAAAACGATTGATACCCCGACACCTATTCTTTTACCTACAGAGGTTTTACAGGTTGAGCAGCTGGAAGAACCAACTCCGGAAGTTACAGAAGAGACTCCAGCATCGAAAGGAACAGGTGAAGGATTTAGCGAAGAATCCACATCCGTTCAAGCAACCTCGACTCCGGCTCCCACAGCGATTGAAAAACTTCCGGTAACCAGCAATATCATCAACTCGTTGGTTCTGCTTGGATTGGCAGGTATTTTAGTATTGGCGTCATTATTACTTTGACAGGGTGCAGGGTTAAGCGGATTTCACTATATTCAGAAATTCAGACGGGTTAAGGGAGGCGTTACCGACAAGAAATCCGTCCAGTTGACCTGATTTAAGGTAAGTTGATGAGTTTTTTTCATTGACGCTGCCGCCATAAAGAAATGTCAGTTGTTTATCGCCTATAATTTTTGCTTTTTGCTTGATGACCTGCTCCAGCGGTTCGTTATTGCCGGAACCGATAGCGTAGACAGGTTCATAGGCGACTATTTTTACCGTTGCGGGAATTTGGTCTTTTTCGTCTCTAAGGCAAAAAATCGGTTCGATATTATACTTTTGGGCTAATTCTGTTTTTTTTTGCAAAGCGTCATAGTTTTCTTGAAAAAGATTGCGTCTTTCGCTGTGACCGATGATGGCGAAATCGACAAGACTTTGTATGGATTTGGCAGTGACTTCGCCGGTATAACTCCCGCCTGCAAATCGGGAGATATCCTGTGCTGCGAGGTATACATTATTCCGTCCTTTTATTTTTTCTTTAAGAGGATAAAGAAAAGGCGCGGGCGGACTGATAATAAATTTGGCTTCGGTTTTATCTTCGGTATTGGAGATAAAATCGTCTATCCAGCTTAAGGCTTCGCTAAGATTTTTATTGGCCTTCCAGTTGGCGATAAAATAATACATAATTATATTCTATGGCATCGGACCTTTTTTCGCAATTAAATCCACAACAGACAAAGGCGGTCAAGCACGTAGACGGTCCTTCGCTGATCTTGGCCGGCGCCGGTTCCGGCAAGACCAGAGTTTTAGTTTATAAAGTCTTAAACCTTATCAATAATCATCAAGCGCCTCCGGAGCAGATTGTAATGATCACATTCACCAACAAAGCGGCCTCGGAAATGAAGGCGCGGATGGGAATGCAGCGCTTAGGCTACATCGGCACATTTCATTCATTTTGCTGTCGGATCTTACGCCGCGAAAGCCATAATATCGGGATTGATAACGGTTTTGTAATTTTTGGCGATAATGATCAAAAAGACCTGCTGAAAAAAATTCTGAAAAAACTCGAAATAAAAAAATTTACCCCTTATTATTTTTCTCAAAGAATTTCTGCGGCCAAAAACCAGCTGATCCCGGCAAATAAATTCCTGGAATTTTATTCAGATTACAGTTCTGCTGATGTTGCCGAAGTTTACGAGCGTTACCAAAAAGAATTAAGGAAAAATAAAGCTTTGGATTTTGATGATTTGATCGTCGAGACGGTTAATCTGTTTTTGGCCAGCGATAAAATTTTGACCAAATATCAAGAAAGGTACCGTTATCTCCTGCTTGACGAGTTCCAGGACACAAATTTTATCCAGTATCTTTTGTCTAAGCTTCTGGCCGGGAAATATATGAAGGTTACGGCGGTTGGCGATTTTTCGCAAAGCATCTATTCCTGGCGGGGGGCAGACATGCGAAATCTGGATAAATTCCGGCATGATTTTCCGCAGACAAAAATTTTCCATCTTGAGCAAAATTACCGTTCGACGCAGACGATATTGGATTTTGCCAATAAAATTATAGTTAAAAATAACACCCACCCGATCCTAGATCTTTTCACCGGCAATGGTAACGGAGAAGCGATCGAGTTCTATGAAGCGGAGGATGAGGAAGAGGAAGCAATATATATAGCCAACAAGATCGTAGATTCGGAAAGATTTACCGATTATGCGGTGCTATATCGAACCAATGCCCAGTCGAGGGTGCTTGAGGAAGCTTTTCTGCATTACAGCATCCCGTATGTTCTGATTGGAGGGACGAGATTCTATGAACGCAAGGAGATAAAAGATGTAATTTCCTATCTTCGCTTAATACTAAACCCGCAGGATGAGATCTCAACTGACAGGATCAAAAAACTGGGCAAAAGACGTTGGGAGACTTTTAAGAAATTATTTCAAGAAGACAGCAATAGATTAAAATCTATCCCAACCGGTGAGATAATGGAGCAGATCTTTGCCAAGACCAATTACCTGAGTTTTTATAATCCTGATTTGGAGGAGGATTTTGCCAGACTGGAAAATATCAAGGAGTTGAAATCGGTAGCCTTGAATTTTCCCATTTTAAACGAGTTTCTCGAGCAGGTGGCCTTAGTTGAGTCGGAATACTTCGAAGGTGAAAAAAAGAATGGTAAAAAAGACGGAGTCAAACTGATGACCCTGCATCAGGCTAAAGGATTGGAGTTCCCGACGGTCTTTATCAGCGGGGTTGAGGAGGGAATATTACCGCATTCCAGATCGGTCGACGACATTTATTCCCTGGAAGAGGAGAGGCGTCTTTTTTACGTCGGTATCACCCGCGCCAGACAAAAGCTGCATATATCCTATACCAAAGGGCGGATGATCTGGGGAAGGAGAGGAGCGACTACCAAGTCGAGGTTTATTGAAGAATATACCTCTCCTTTCTCCCCTCCTTAACAAAGGGGGATGACAGAGGCGGTCGGTTGTTTCTCCCCTCCTTAACAAGGAGGGGACGGGGGTGGTTGGTTTATGGAACAAAAAATTTTAACAGAAAAAAATTGCTTAACCAAAGAAAATTTTTAAGGAACAGATCTACTATACCCGTCTTAGTTGATTTTGCAAATTTTCAACTAAAAATATCTTATCAAATCAACTTAGAGGGGTATATACTGATTGCAATCTCAATCAATAGAAGTATAAAGTAGAGGCATACTTATGGAATCAGTTAAAAAACAGACAAATTTTAGGCAAAAAGTTTAGAAGACAATACAGTATAGGAAATTATATTGTCGACTTTTATTGCCCATTGGATAAAATAGCGATTGAAGTGGACGGAATTTCGCATTATACTTCGATAACTTAAGGGATTGCAACCGAGTTACTCAGTATATACTCATCTAATCCGCTTTTTCGCTCCGAGAGAGCTGCAAATCGGAGTAAGATGGGTATACCATGATAAAATATATTTAAAGGACTAAGTTAAAGAACAATTCAGCAAAAATTCAGGAATTAAAATTATTAGGATTGAGGATAAATTAATATTTAAAGAATTAGATAATGTATTGGGGATCATTAAAAAAAATTTAACCTCCCCTTTCTCCCCTCCTTAACAAGGAGGGGATGGGGGTGGTTGTATTTTCCCTTGGGAAATATATATTTGTATCTCTTCCCTCCAAAAAAGGAGGGCCAGGAGGAGGTTAGTTTAATCAGCCTTCGCGGAAATCCCCGACCGTTAGGTCGTGAGATATAGAACAATTTCCGCTTCGGCAGGATTTCAGCTCTGACGAAGCGAACTAATTGAATCCCCGGCCGTTAGGTCGTGGGAGCTTCAAAACATGCTAAATTTTAAAGATAAAACAGGTGAGGCGCTTGCTAACGGCCGATTGCTAGAAAAAGTGATTAGTCGCTTCAAGAATATAAATCTGGAGTTTTTAGTATTTTTGCTTCATTTAATTGGATTAATCCCGTCTCATCATCTGCGTAGACTTTTGTACAGGGCGGGCGGAATCAAGATCGGCAGAGGATCGACGATTCATATGGGAGCAAGATTTTATGATCCGCATAATATTGAGATCGGCGAAGATACAATCGTTGGAGAAGACGCGCTACTTGACGGAAGAGCTAAACTAAAGATTGGAAATCACGTTGCTCTCGCCACAGGAGTGATGATCTTCAATTCCCAACACGAGATAAATGATAAACATTTTTCTCCCAGCAATGCTCCGGTTCTGATTGAGGACTTTGTCTTTATCGGACCGCGTGTAATCATCCAACCGGGAGTCAGAATCGGCAAAGGAGCGATAATTGCAGCCGGCGCCGTGGTAAGTAAAGACGTGACTCCGCTAGCCGTGGTCGGCGGAGTTCCCGCGACAGTCATCGGCGAACGCAAACTCAAAAATCTCCACTACAAACTCGGCAGAGCCAGATGGTTTAGGTGAACGGTTACCGATGTTAATCGGCTGTGCCAACGAGATATACAGCCTGCCAGGGGCGGTAGGACGAGTAGAATTTTTTTTCAAAAGTAACTTTGTCATTGATGCTGACTTTATAATCAAAGACAGCTTTTGCCCCCCAAGCAGGCCAATCGACCTGTTTTACTACTCCTTTTTTCAAAGTCGGGTCATCCTGGCGATTTTCAGGTAAGGGCGGAACAATATCAAAGACGGTGACAGGTGAGATTTCAACGACTCTGTTATCCTTTTTGCCGTAGAATCTAAAATACAATATACTGTTATCTTGATCAACTTCAGTCTGAATGAGAATGGACGCGGAAGTATCATTTTTTAGCTTGAGATCGGGCGAAGGAGCAAAGACAGTAGCGTCGAATCCGGGTTTGGAGTCGTTTTCATAGTATCCGACCCGATAAGCATGGGCAGTTCGTTCGACTACGGGCAGGCCGGCATTTAAGGCGGCACGAAAAAGGGTAGTTGACACTTGACAGACTCCACCGCCGTCTCCAAGCACGGTCTTGCCGCTTTTGATGATGTAGGCGGGCTTATAACCAGTAAGTGAGGAAATATCTCCCACGGTATTGTTGAAGGATAGAGTTTTGTCTTTGGGGAGCAAAACTCCATTAAATTTGGAACTCGAGAGAATTATATTGTGAATTCTTTCCGGAATTGAACCCGTAAAGTCAGATTTGCCTTCGGCTATTAATTCTTCGATACCGAATTGATTGGCTTTGGCCAGCGTAACCTCGGGTTGTATCTTGTCGACGGTAAGGGTAATCTGCTGATTGGCGATTTTTTTAGCCAGGCTGTTGGTCGACTCCTTAAGATCAGCCTGAAATTTTTCTTCATCTATCGCAAAACCTGCTTTTTCTTCTTGAAAGCTAACGACTCTTCCTTCGGAAAAAGTAAAGAGCGCATTTTTTGGGGGGTTATTGTACTTTTCTTTAGACTGCGCAATAAATTCATTTAAAGGTTGCGGATCATAAGATAATTCAAAATTAAACTCGAATTTCTGCCAGTTGAATAGTGTGGCCAATTTTTGATACAGTCTGGCGGAGAAATGATTAGATCTGCCTATAAGATAAGCTCTATCGGCTATTCCCTTTGGATCGTATCCGATCTTGAGCAATTGTCCCGAAAAAGTTGCCAGCGGCTCTTTGCTGTAAAAAATTGTTAAATTGATCGTCTGAAAATGCTTATTCAATTCCGCAAAGTGTTTTTGCACCGCATCTTTAGACTGTCTGCCAAAGTCCTGATTGTTGATATAAACATGCGGGTAAATCTTATTGTTGAAATTATTTTCTTCGGCTATGATAAGAACGGTAGCCAAGACAATGATAAAAAGTGATACCGCAAGTGAAACAGCAACCCATCTCATGTAATTTGAGCAAGTAATTTGCTATTATAATTGATATGGATGATAATAAAATAAATGACGAGGAAAAGCAAACTGAATCGATTAGTCAATCCGGTCAAATTTTTGAGGCTGAAAATCAGGGGGGGCTCCAGCCGGAAGAAGTTGCTCCGGAAGTAGAAGCGGCAACAGGAGAAGAAGTTGCTCCGGTTGCGCCGGGATCTGAAATGCCGTCAGAACCTCCCCCTGTCGTCTATCAAGAAAATAAGAATAAGTATTTTATTATCGCAGGATTAGCAGCCGTATTTCTGATTATCCTGATTTTTTTCCTGCGGCTTTTTCTGGGAGGAAAACCGGCTTCCAAGGAAGTAAGTTTGACTTATTGGGGATTGTGGGAGGAGAAAGAAGTCTTCACCCCAATTATTGAAGAATACCAGCGTAAAAATCCCGGTATAAAAATCAACTACCAGAAAATGATTCCGCAAGACTATCGTGAAAAACTTCTCGCCAGAAGCAAAAACGGTCAAGGCCCCGATCTGTTCCGATTTCACAATACCTGGTTGCCGCAGATAAAAGACGTGGTAGTACCGCTTCCGGATACGGTGATGGCAGGGACAGAATTTGAGAAGACTTTTTATAAAATTCACCAACAGGATCTGAAGATAGGAGATAAATATTACGGGATACCTTTGTACATTGACGGATTGGTTTTGATCTACAACGACAGTCTATTTAAACAAGCAGGAATCTCCGTCCCGCCGTCGACATGGGACGATATTACCGACGCGGTGATTAATCTTACGGTCAAAGACGCAGACGGGCAGCTTATTACGGCAGGCATAGCTTTAGGTCTTGCTTCAAATGTCGAACATTTTTCCGATATCTTAGGATTGATGCTGCTGCAGAATGGCGCTGATTTAAAATCTTTGGATAAGGCGGAAGCCGCGGGAGCTTTGGAAAGTTTTAGGAAGTTCGCGGAACCCCCGAATAACTTTTGGGATGAGTCGATGCCGAACTCGACCACAGCTTTTATTGAGGAAAAAGTGGCGATGATCTTTGCGCCTTCTTGGGAGGCGCTAACTATTAAAAACATCAATCCAGATCTTCAGCTTAAGGTGGTTCCGGTACCGGTTGTACCCGGAGGCTCAGCGCTGTCGCTGGCCAATTATTGGGTAGAAGGCGTCAACCGCTACAGTAAAAACCAAGTCGAAGCGTGGAAATTTTTACGTTTTTTGGTTGAAAAAGACAACCTGACTAAATTGTATGAGACACAAAGCAAACTGCGTAGATTTGGCGAACCCTACTCGCGAGTTGATCTTGGGTCGCTTCTTGCGCAGGATGAATATGTGGGAGCAGTGATCAAACAAGCGGACTCATTTGTTTCTCTGCCGGTCGTCGCCAAAACCTACGACAGCGGTTTAAATGACGAGATCATCCAGTATCTGGTAAATGCCGTCAATGCGACGGTTCAAGGAGTGGATTACAGTGACGCCTTGAAAACGGCCAAAAAGGGTGTAGATCAAGTATTTGAAAAATATAGTATTCAATAAAAATGAATTTTCCGTTTTTTTCCAAAAAAACAACCGAAGGGAAGACATACCTGGGAATTTATTTGAAAGAAAAAGAAGGTATAGCTTTTGTGATGAGAATGGATAGATCCAGGATTATCCTTTTGGATCAAGAAAAATTTACTTATCTTAACGGTTGGGAGTATATCAGTGAGGCGGTCAACCAAGTTATAGTAAATCTGGAGCAGAGAACAAAGACTAAAGTACAAGAGGCTATATTTTTTTTATACTCACATTTTATCGACGAAAAAACCAAAGAGATAAACAAAGCCTATCTCAATCAGATAAAACAACTGGTAAAAAACTTAAATCTCAAGGCTTTAGGCTACATCGAGTGTTATGAAGCTATAGTTCACTTTATCGAAAAAAAAGAAAATCTGCCCCTGACCGCTCTTTTAATCGAACTTGACCATTCCAATCTGTCGATTTTCGTTTATCAGCGCGGCGGGTTAATCTTTAATAAAGTCTTGGCGCATACCGATAATTTAATCGACGATCTGATGACAAGTTTTAGTCAGATAAAAGGCAAATTTTTGCTTCCTTCAAGAATTATTCTTTATAATTCCGGAGACCTGGACAACGCGGCTACCGATATTGTCACCTACCGCTGGAGCGAAGAAGTGTTTGTCCAACTCCCTAGAGTAGAAATAATCAATGAACCGGAGATTATGCAAGGGCTTTTGGGAGTATTCGCGGAGCAGATTAACAAGAACGCAGGCGTAATCAAAGCCACGGAAACGCCGAAAAAGGAGGAGATTATGGGTTTTGTAATCGGAGGGGATGTGGAAAGCAAGGGAGAGCGCGAACCGGTTCAAACAATTCTTCCCGCAACCTTCCCTGCTGTTAAATTTGCACCGGCCAAGTTTTTCTCGAGCTTAAAAAATCCGATTAGTGAGGCGGTAAAGACTCTGACTACCATCAATATCAGGTGGACGGTAATTTTAGGGATTGTATTAATCTCAGGCGGCTTATTAATAAACGAATACTTCTTTCACAAAGCCGAGCTTATAGTTTATCTTCCCTTCCAATCGCTAAAAAACGAGTTAACCATAGACTCTCAAGGTCTAAAAATTGAGCAGGTTAAATTGACCGGAGAATTAAAAGAGTTAAAAGCAACAACCGGGAAAAAAGAGATCGGTGAAAAGGCCAGAGGTACCGTGACAATTCATAACTTTGAAGATAATGAAAAAAATTTTCCCAAAGGCACAGTGCTGGAAACGGGAGACTTAAAATATAGCCTGGACCAGGAGGTAAAAGTAGCCTCTGCCAGCGTAATAACCATCGAAGGAGGGCTGGTTAAGCAACCGGGAAAAGTCAAAGCCAGTCTGACCGCAGAGGAAATAGGCAGCGAAGCCAATATCACCGGCGGAAAGAAATTTAAAATAGAGTCTCTTCCCGACACTCTTTATTTTGCCCTAAATGACAGCAGCTTCAGCGGTGGATCAAAAAAAGAGATAAAAACCGTAACCGGCAAGGACCAAGCCGACCTGAGGACAAGTCTCTTAGATCAGGCAAAAAAACAGGATCTTGACGAGCTGATTAAATCAGGGCAAGTCCAGATTAAGGAAGGAAAGATTATCAGAACCCTAACCGAAGTTGAACTGGCTGAGGAAAAATTCGATAGGGAGCTTGGGGAAGAGGCAGACAAGTTGAATCTTAGCGCACAAGCCGTCACCACGGTTTATTATTTTCAGGAGAGAAATATGTTGCGAATTCTTGAGAAAGAGCTATCCGGGAAGATGAAAAAAGGATACAATCTTCAGCTGGAAAATCTTTCGTATTCGATAAAAAAAGCGGAAAAGAAAAATGGAGAAATTAGCTTACTACTTGCAATAGACGCCAGAGCTTTAAAAAATATAGATAAAGTTAAATTATTGAGCCAAGTGCGCGGCAGGAACAAAGATACGGTGGAAAGATTAATTAAAAATAATTTTGCCGCGGAAGGTATGAAATTGGACATTGCGCCAAAACTGCCCTTGTTCCAAAGTTTCACTCCTTGGATTGGGAAAAACATCAGTCTTGAAATTAGCAGTTTATAAAAGATTGGTATACTTCTATTGATTGAGATTGCAATCAGTATATACCCCTCTAAGTTGATTTGATAAGATATTTTTAGTTGAAAATTTGCAAAATCAACTAAGACGGGTATATATTTGGATACGTTTGCAATACCAACCGATGATTAATATGGCTTTATATAGTTATATCAAGGAGGAGACCTCGGTAAAAAAAAAGACGATTCGTCTTGCATCGTATCTTTCCCTAACCATAGGTTGCCTGTTATTGTTCTGGTCATTTTATCCCGTGATATCTTTTGAGCTTTATTCGCGGGTATTTATCAGACAAAATTTAAAAAGCCCTATCCCGAGTACGCAACTCGCTTCATCCCTGGCACAGGCAAATTCGGTATTGGGTGATTTTAATGTTTACTCCAATAACTTGAGAGATTTTACCCAGGTAAATCTCTGGTTTCCCAAAAGACCCCAAGGTGAGGCGGTCGAGGCTGTCGAGGTCAAGGAGTATGCTCTTTCAATTCCAAAACTCAATATCGCAGATGCCCGGGTTTTGGTAGGTGGAGAAGACCTAAAAAAAAGTCTGGTACATTATCTTCCGGCTTCTTTGCCGGGTGAGTATGGCAATGTGGTGATTTTCGGCCACTCAACACTGCCCCAACTCTATAACTCCAAGAACTATACCACAATTTTTACCTACTTGCCTTCGATGGAAAAGGGAGACAAAATCTATGTGAACATCGGAGAGGACAAATTCGAATATGAGGTTTTTGACCTGTTTGTAGTTAATCCGGATGAAATATCAGTACTGGAACAGGCCAATGACGCGTCTTATCTGACGCTTATTACCTGCGTACCACCGGGAACCTATTGGAAAAGGTTGGTTGTCAAAGCAAAACTGACAAAACTTCCAAGCGGGTAACGGTCAAAAATAGCCGGAGAAAAATAATCGCTTAAGCCCCATAATATATGGTAAAATGAGGGCCATGAATAAAGGCAGATTTACTTTATTTAGCTCTTTCTTATCTGTACTATTATTAAATATTTATAAAATCCTGCTTTTTTTAATAAACTTTTTTATTTTCGTTGGAGATACGACGATCAATTTTTTGCTGTTCGTCTTCAAATTACTGCTTGGGGCATTTAACTTGATCCGAAATAAACTAAAAAAATTTCGAGTGCCAAAATTTAAGCAGCGAAAAACTAAAAAACTAAAACTTCCTAAACTAAAAATCAAGGCAAAAATTTTTCCCAAAATCTCAAACAGGATACGCTACCTGGTCTTGGGGTCGGTGCTAACGCTGCTGGTAATTTTTTTCCAACAATCCTACCTTTTTGTCAAAAGTCTACCCTCGCCGGCCAGTATCGGGAGGGTAAACTATCCTCTCTCGACCCATATTTTTGACCGTAATGGCAGGCTCTTGTACGAAGTCTATCGCGAGCAAAATAGAACCCCGATTCGAATAAAAGAACTGCCCGTTTATATAAAAGAAGCGGCTATATCAATCGAAGACAAAGATTTTTATAAACACAACGGAGTATCTTTTGTTAACGGAATTCTAAGGGCGGTTAAGGACTCCTACGTCTGGGGTAAAATCCAGGGAGGGTCGACCATTACCCAGCAGTTAATCAAATCTTCGCTTTTGACTTCGGAAAGGACGGTTAAAAGAAAAATCAAAGAAATTATTCTGGCACTTTGGGCTGAAAGAATCTATACAAAAGATCAAATTCTGGAGATGTATCTTAATCAGGTCCCTTATGGCGGATCTTCCTATGGGATAGAAGAAGCAGCCAAGACTTATTTTGGAAAAAATGCCAAAGATCTGACCCTTTCCGAGGCAGCGCTTTTGGCAGGATTACCGATTGCGCCTACTTATTACTCGCCGTATGTCAATCCGGACCTGGCAATTTCAAGAAGAGATGAAGTCCTTGAACTGATGTTGGAAAACGGATATATCAATGTTGAAGAAAACAAAAAAGCTAAAGCGGAAAAAATGAGTTTTATTCCCTTTGAGTCGAAGATAAATGCTCCCCATTTCGTCTTTTATACAAGGAGTGAATTGGAAAGCATTTTTGGAATACAGAAAGTTGAAGAAGGCGGATTTAAGGTGACTACATCACTTGATCTGGATATTCAAAAGCAAGCGGAAAGGATTTTACAGGAAGAGATTGACAAAATCAGACACCTGAATGTCAGCAACGGCGCCATCTTGGTTACGAGGCCTTCCACCGGCGAGATTTTGGCAATGGTGGGATCGGTTGACTATAATGCTCTGCCGGACGGGGCTTTTAATGTCACGATAGCCTTCAGACAGCCGGGCAGTTCGATAAAGCCCCTGATGTATTCTCTGGCGCTGGATGGCGGCTTAACAGCTGCAACCATCATCAACGATGCGCCCGTTACCTTTGATCTGGGCGGAGGGTATAATTATAAACCGGTAAATTATGACAACCGATTCCACGGAAGAGTGACGATGCGTCTGGCTTTGGCCAACTCATACAATATTCCGGCGGTCAAGACCTTAAACGAAGTTGGCGTTGATAATTTTATCCGTCACGCTAAGAATATGGGAATTCGTAATTGGAATGATCCCTCGCAATACGGACTATCTTTGACCCTGGGCGGCGGAGAGGTGATGCTGGTCGATATAGCGACAGCATACGGAGTGCTGGCAAATCAGGGATATAAAATCGATAGTACCTCTTTGGTGCAGGTCGAGGATGCTTACGGTAATTTTATCTATGAACCAAGCAGAGTTAAAAGGAAAGTCTTAAACGGAGGAATAGCTTTCATTATCTCCGATATTTTGTCCGATAATTTTGCCAGACAGCTGGCTTTTGGTTCCAGATCGCTACTGGAGATACCGGGATACAAAGTTGCGGTAAAGACCGGGACAACCGATGATAAAAAAGACAATCTCGCGATCGGCTATACCCCCGAATTTGTAGTGGCGGTGTGGGTGGGCAATAATGATAATAAACCGATGAACCGTTATCTGGCGTCAGGCGTTACCGGTGCAACTCCCATCTGGAATAGAATGATGAGTTATTTGCTCAATAATTACAGCAGCGGCAATAAATGGTACTCAAAACCTGAAAATGTAGTTGAGAAGAAATGCTATTTTGGCAGAGTTGAGTATTTTTTAGCCGGTACTGAAAACAAAGCGAGCTGTAAAGAAATTATTTTAAAAACTTCTCCAACGCCGGAAAAAGATGATTAAATTTGTTTAAATTCGACTAAAGGTTGAAGGATTTTGGGAATCAGAATTGAACCGTCTTTTTGCTGGTAGTTTTCCAGGACGGCGATCAGGATCCTCGGCGATGCCAGGGCGGTATTGTTCAGTGAAAAACAGTACTCGGTTTTGCCGTCAGGTTTTCGATACTTAATATTTAATCTTCTGGTTTGAAAATCTCCCATGATCGAGTTGGACATGGTTTCGCCATAGGCATTACGTGAAGGCATCCAGGTCTCGGTATCGTATTTCTTGATCTGCGGTTCACCCATGTCTCCCGTGCACATAAGCAAAACCCGATATGGTAATTCCAAATCCTGCAGAATCTCTTCTGAATTTTTCTGGAGTTCTTCGTGGAGTTTTTTTGCTTCCTCAATATTATTTTTTCCAATGATCACCTGTTCGACTTTCCAGAATTCGTGCAATCGGTAAAGTCCTTTGGTGTCTTTTCCATAAGCTCCTGCTTCCTTTCTGAAACAGGGAGAAAAAGCGACGAATTTTTTGGGCAAATCTTTTTCATTTAAAATTTCGCCGGAAAAATAAGCGGTTACCGGCTGCTCGGCAGTACCTGCCAAATAAGCATCCTCACCGTTGAGTCTATAAACATCCTGCTTGCCCCAGGGGAATTGGCCGGAGCCAGAAAGCGTAAAAGCCTTAATGACGGCCGGAGCAATAATAGGAGTGTAGCCTTTCCTGACAAGCTTATTGAAAACATGAAAAAGCAAGGCAAAATGGAGTTGAGCCAGTTGATTTTTCAGAAAATAGCCGCGGAATCCGGATATTTTTACCCCTCTTTCCAAATCGATCAGGTCAAGACTTTTTCCCAGTTCGATATGTGATTTAGGAATAAAGTCCATTTTTGGAATTTTTCCCCATTTTTTTATTTCCTTATTCCCTGTTGCGTCTTTACCGATCGGAACATCGGGGAGAGGTACGTTTGGGACATAAGATAATAACTCATTTAATTGTTGATTGTTGGTTGTTAATTGGTTTTCGAGATTTTTTAGATTATTTTTGATGTCTTTACCTTTTATTTTGCTTTCATCGCTGACCGGTGATTTGGCAAGTTTGTTCCTCTCTTCCCGCAGGTTTTGAATCCGGTGTATTAAATCCAATCTTTGATCATCCAAGTTGATGATTTTCTCCAGATCAATTTCGCGGTTTTTATTTTTCGCCGCTTGAACAACCTTTTCCTTATTTTTCCTGATGAAATCAATTGACAGCATAGTGGAAAGTTCGCTTAAAAATAATCGTAGCTATGGTGAGTATTTTATCGGCGACCAATAGTTGTTTTTCCGGATCTGAAATCAGTTTTTGTCGAGATAGTTCCAGCCAAGATTTCTGCAGTTGGGGCGGGAAATATTTTTCATTGATCGACGGGTGAATTTTTTCGCGATATATTTTATCAGCGTGTTGGAAAAAGACAGCTGCGGTTTTGGAATTTTTATTAACTAAACACTTGATAGTCCGCTTGAGATCGGAAGAAAAGTCAAAATAAGCTCGCAGGTTTTTTTGCATATTTTTTCAGGAATTTATAAGTAAGCGAAAGAAATTTGTTTTTGATTTTTTCATTTTGAATTTCTTGATGGGGATTTCTATTCGGCCTGATATTAATCATGGCAACAGTATCAAGTTCCTGCGAAATCAGGTCAAGTCCGCCTCCCCAGATGTCTTTTTGTTTGCTGTTTTTTTCTAAAAGTACCTGTTCCGCGTCATAGTGATATTCGCCTCCTAGAGCAACGATCCCTTTTTCGATGTCAAGAGTAATTTTAACATAGTCAGGATAATCGGCAGAGGCTTTTTTGATATCTTGATCGGTGGCGGGTTTTGTAAGTAAAACGATCATTAGTCTATTTTATTATATTTGATTTGATTTTTTTCACTAATCTTTTTAGGGCTTTGAGTCGGTGATTGATAGCTTGGTGTTCGACCTCCGTCAGCTCGTCGTAATATTTATTGAATTTTTTGACAATGAGAAGAGCCCGGTAGGGAAACCCTTTGGCGTATTGAGGGCAAGGTTTTTCCGCGATATAACCGTGAATTTTCTCCTGTTCGCAGATTACACAACCCTCAGGGTTTGCAGGCTCGTTTTTTATCAAACCCTGAGGGTTATAACCTGGCTTATAAAAACAAATACAGGTTTCAAGATAGGCCCTTCTTAATTTTAGCGAGACTCCCTTAAGCTGGGATAAAGTGTAGTTAATCAATTGTTCGTCTGACGCTTCAAATCCCAGCCAGCGGCGTGACCTGACCCCGGGTTCGTTGCGTAAAAAAGGAATGCTCAATCCTCCGTCGTCTGCGACAGTCGGCAGTCTACTTAAATTTGCATAGTAGCGGGCTTTGATTACGGCATTTTCCCTAAAAGTTTTGCCGGTTTCTCTAGGTTTTGACCTGATCTTTAAGGATTTTAAAGTGACAAGTTTGATCCCTGATTTTTTCAGTTCCTGCAAACCTAATTTCAATTCCCTGATTTTGGCCGGATTATGCGTTGCCAGGAGCAATTTATTCATGGGAGAAATTATACATTCTTGAGCTGCCCTTGACAAGAAAACTTGGAATATGTTATGCTAAGATTCCAGTATATGAATACTGGAAAAAACA
>MGAN01000014.1:5200-20621 GCA_001789745.1 Candidatus Roizmanbacteria bacterium RIFCSPLOWO2_01_FULL_40_13 | reverse complement strand
CGGAAATCCAAAGCTCTAAAAATTAACCCGAGCCCGCAAGGGCTCTTTTTTTAAATAAATTTTATGATTAAGCATTTTTTAAAAATATCCGATTTATCAGATGAGGAAATTACCGGAATACTTGATCTTTCGCTTCAATTAAAAAAAGAATTAAAAAAAAAGGGGGCGAATAAACCTATATTTAAAAATAAGACCCTGGCAATGATTTTTGAAAAACCATCACTGCGTACCAGGGTTTCATTTGAAGTGGGTATGACTCAGCTTGGCGGACATGCCCTATACCTTGGCCCCAATGATATTCAAATGGGTAAAAGGGAAACTATAGCGGATATATCGGGTACGCTTTGTAGATATGTGGATATTATTATGGCCAGGGTATTTGAGCACAAAGCTTTGCAGGAATTGACTAAACTTGCTACAGTACCCGTGATTAACGGTCTTTCCGATCTTGAACACCCCTGTCAGATTATGGCGGACCTCTTAACAATGCTGGAATATAAAAAAAGATTAAAAGGGTTAAAAGTAGCTTTCGTAGGTGACGGTGAAAATAATGTAACCCACTCATTAGCTGTAGCGGCGGGAATTCTGGGAATGGATTTCAGGGTGGCAAACCCAAAGGGTTATGCGATGAAAAGAGAAATAGTTAATGAAGCGATAAGTTTGTCAAAAAAGTCAGGAGGACAAATTAAGGAATTTTCCAACCTTACAGATGCAGTAAAGGAAGCTGATGTTGTCTACACGGATACCTGGATTTCCATGGGTGACGAAGCAGAAAAGGAAAAAAGATTAAAAGTTTTTAAGGGATTTCAAATTACAAATAAACTGATGAATATGGCAAAATCAGACTCCGTTTTTATGCATGATATGCCTGCATATCGCGGTAATGAAGTAGCAACAGAAGTAATTGACGGTCCGCAATCAATTATTTTTGATCAGGCGGAAAACAGACTGCATGCTCAAAAGGGCGTAATGGCATTTCTAATTAAAAATTCGCAAAAAATAAAAAAATGAAAACCCAGCTTTTTGGCAGGGATTTTATCGCGGAGCAAGATTGGACGAAAGAAGAGTTAGAAACAGCGCTGAATGTAGCAGTGGATTTGAAAAGAAAATTTCTACTTAATGAATCGACACCATATTTACTGCACAAGACTCTGTTTTTATTATTTTTCTTCAGTTCAACCAGAACCAGAACGAGCTTTGAAGCCGCTATGGATCATTTGGGCGGAAATGCTCATGATCTTCCTTCGGATAAACTGCAGATTTCCCACGGTGATACTGCTAAAGAGATTGGGAAAATACTTTCATCTTATGGACATGGTATTGCAATCAGACATTGTGATTGGAAAGAAGGAAATGCTTATATCAGGGAGGTCGCGGAACATTCGGCAGTTCCCGTATATAACATGCAGTGCGATATTCATCACCCTTTTCAAGCAATGGCCGACCTTCTGACAATATTTGAAAAAAAGAAAACCTTAAAAAAAAGGAAAATTGTCATGTCTTGGGCTTATGCCTCTTCATATACCAAACCGATTTCCGTACCTCAGTCGTTCTTGCTTTTGTTGACAAAATTCGCTGCCGATATCACCCTAGCTTATCCAAAAGAGTTTGAGTTGCTGCCGGAAGTGATGAAATCGGCCAAAAATAATATCAAGCAAAATGGAGGTTCGATTGAAATAACTCATAATATGAAGGATGCTTTTGCCGATGCGGACGTGGTATACCCCAAAAGTTGGGGTCCACTGGTTATAACAAGTGACCCTAAAAAATGTACTAAAATTGCCGCGAAATACACTGATTGGATCTGTGATGAAAAAATAATGAAATTGGCTAAAAGAGACGCGATTTACATGCATTGTCTACCTGCAGATAGAGGGATAGAAGTGACAGATGAAGTGATTGACGGACATCAATCAGTAGTTTATGACCAGGCGGAAAATCGGCTACATGTGCAAAAAGCGATAATGGCATTGACTATGGGAGGTAGGTAAAAATTATAAATTATCAATTTTCAAATAATTTCTATGAATAAAAATCCATTTTTCGGTAGGGACATACTAAGTTCGGAGCAGTACAGTAAGGAAAATTTGGAAATTTTAGTCAGCGTTAGTCGTGAGATGAAGTCTATAGTAGAAAACGTTGGTTCAACCGATATTTTAAAAGGCAAAGTAATGACAGCCCTTTTCTATGAACCTTCGAGCAGAACTTTCGCTTCCTTTATCGCAGCCATGCAAAGGTTGGGCGGAAGTTTTATTCCTTTGCAGGGAATGACTTATTCTTCAGTTACCAAGGGAGAAAACCTGGAAGATACGGTAAGAACTTTTGCCTGTTATTCGGATGTTATAGTACAAAGACATCCTGAAGTCGGATCTGCCAAAAGATCGGCTGCGGCATCTACTGTTCCTATAATTAACGCAGGAGACGGAGTAGGAGAACACCCGACACAGGCCTTGTTAGACTACTTTACCATTATCGAGCGGTTTAGAAAAATAGACGGATTGTCAATTACAATGGTGGGTGATTTATTAAATGGCAGAACCATCCATTCATTGATAAAATTGGTATCGTTGTATAAATCGGTTAAGATTAATCTGGTTTCACCTGATATTCTGAAGTTGCCTTCTGAAATACTGAAAAAGATCAAAAAACGCAGGGTTAAGGTGAATGAGATGGATAGATTGGATGGAATAGTTGCTAAATCTGACGTAGTTTACGTAACCAGGGTGCAAAAAGAAAGATTCACCGACCTGAATCTTTATGAGAAACTCAAACATTATTACATAATTACTCCCCAGCTTTTGAAAAAAGCCAAAAAGACGACGATCGTCATGCATCCTTTACCCCGGGTTGGTGAAATTGAGTCTGCAGTAGATGACGATCCTCGCGCCGTCTACATCAAAGATCAGATGCGAAATGGTATGTATACCAGAATGGCTCTTTTATCCCTAGTCTTGCAGAAAAATAAATTCTAAAATAATTAATTTTATGCCGCATTTAATATTGCCGGGATTGATAGACGTACATGTTCACCTGAGAGATCTTGGTCAATCCCATAAAGAGGATTTTTATACCGGCACCTCGGCCGCTTTAGCTGGAGGGTTTATTACGGTTCTCGATATGCCGAATAATAAAGAACCGATTACCACATTAACCAAATTAGTTGAAAAAATCAGTGAGGCCAAAAAAAAGATTGTCTGCGATGTCGGATTCCATGCCGGAAGCTTAGGGATCGATTTGGATGAGTTAGACAAGATGGAACCTTACGTTCTCGGACTCAAACTTTATCTCAATAAAACCACAGGTAATTATATTATTGATAAGGAAAAATTGATAAAAATTTTCGACCATTGGCATAGTCTAAAACCGATTATGCTGCATGCAGAGTCGGATATCATCGGCGAAGTTATAAATAATGTCAAAAGAACAGGAAGACATGTGCATATTTGTCATGTTTCTACCAAATACGAATTGACGACGGTAATCGAGGCGAAAATGAAAAAACTACCGGTTACTTGCGGAGTAACACCTCACCATCTTTTTTTGTCATACGAGGCCGCAAAGAAATTAGGTCCATTCGGTATGATGAAACCGCAAATCGAAAAGGGATTTAAAGAATTTTTGTGGAAAAATTTGACTTACATAGACGTGATAGAATCAGATCATGCTCCCCACACGATTGAAGAGAAAAAATCCGGAACCCCACCATTCGGAGTGCCCAACTTGGATACGACTTTGCCGCTTCTTTTAACTGCGGTTTCCGAAAAAAAATTAACACGCGAACGTTTACTCGAACTTTGTTACGAGAATCCCTATAGGCTATTCAGAATTAAAACAGACAAAAATACTTATCTTGAAATTGATGAAAAAAAAGAGTTTGTTATCGATAATAAAAAGTTAAAAACTAAATGCGGCTGGTCACCATATGCAGGATGGAAAGTCAAGGGCAAAGTAAAAAGAGTATTCATCAAAGGTAAAAAAGTATTTGAAAACGGTAAAATCCTTGTTAAAAAAGGATCAGGCAAAGTTATTTATTCAAATTAAAAACAATTATGGATACTTCAACCTCGATCAAAAATTTAATATTTGATTTTCCAGTAATGAACGCTTCCGGAATTTGGGGAGCCACAGAAAATGAATTAAAAAAAATATTAGAGAGTAAGTCAGGTGCAGCTGTCGTAAAATCGGTGACATTGACAAAAAGATCTGGTAATCCGGGCGTGAGATATTATAAGGAGGAGGTAGGATCGATAAACAGTATGGGATTGCCTAATCAGGGTATCGAATACTATTGCGATATTGCAGATAGATTGAATGAGTATAGAAAACCGGTGATCTTGAGTCTTGCCGGTTTTTCACAAAACGACTATATCAAATTAGTTAGAAAAGCATCGAAATATTCATTTTCTGCTCTGGAAGTTAATCTTTCCTGCCCCAATATCGAAGGGAAAGGCATTTTTGCGTACGATTTTAAAACGATGTTTAAGTTACTGAAAAAGTTAAGGAAGTTGACAGACATGACAATGGGAGTAAAACTTTCCCCTTACGCACAAAGAGATGAAATAAAATTGGTAGCAGAAAATCTGCTTGATATTAGGATAGATTTTGTTACAACAATGAATACTTTTCCGCTTTCCGCATTTATCAACTGGGAAAAAGAATCGACGAGAATCAAGCCTAACGGCGGAATAGGAGGGTTAGGTGGCGCGGCAGTTAAGCCGATTTGCTTGAGTCAGGTAATACTTTTGCATCAATACTCCAAAGGGAAACTACCGATAATCGGGGTAGGGGGTATATCAACGGCCAGCGACATTTATGAGTTTATTTTAGCTGGAGCGGCCGCAGTACAATTGGGTACAAGCCTGTTACATAATGGCACGAATTTTTTTCAGACTTTAAGAGATGATTTAATCAAGTTATTGTTGGAAAAAAAAGTTAATAAGTTATCCTCAAAGATTGGGAAGTTAAAATTCCTCTAATATGGAATCCAAAATAATAAAAATCCTCAAAAATGTCGGGGCAATCCTTACTGATGACCATTTTGTTTATACTTCAGGTAAACATGGATCGGTTTATATCAACAAAGATTTTTTGTATCCTCACACAAAAGAGACATCTCATATAGGGAGAATGTTTGCAGAAAAGTTTAAGGATAAAAGTATCGATGTTGTAGCTGCTCCGGCTGTCGGCGGAACAATCTTATCGACTTGGACAGCTTATCATCTTTCAAAGTTAAAGAAGAAGGATATATTGAGTGTTTATACAGAAAAAGACAAGGGAACTACAGCATCAGCTGCCGAAAGCGAGCAAATGTTCCGAAGAGGTTATGATAGATTTATAAAAGGAAAAAAAGTTCTGATTCTTGAAGATTTAACCACGACAGGAATTTCAGTCAAGAGAACTGTTGATTCTGTAAGAAATGCAGGAGGGAAAGTCGTTGCAGTTTGCGTGATGGTTAACCGAGATCCCAAAAATATCAACGCAAAAACAGTCGGCGCGCCGTTTTACTCGTTAGATGTTTTTCCAGCTCAAGCTTATGACGAGAAATACTGCCCACTTTGTAAAAAAAACATTCCGATCAATACAAAAGTTGGCCACGGTAAAAAATATTTAGAGAAGCAATAGAAAAAAAATAATTGAACTTGTAGCGATTAATCAATTAATCGAACCATTGATGAATTTTCAAGGAAAACTGGAAAGGATTGTAAAAAACAATAATTCACTTCTTTGTGTTGGGCTTGATTCGGATTTAGAAAGAGTCACCGGTAAATATAAAAAATTAAAGCATCCCCAGTTTGAGTTTAACAGATGGATTATAGACCAGACTCATGATCTGGTTTGCGCCTATAAACCAAATTCGGCTTTTTATGAAGCAGAAGGATTAAAAGGAACACTTGCGCTTAAATTTACCTGTCATTATTTAAAGAAAAATTATCCGCAAATTCCAATTATCTTAGATGCAAAAAGAGGAGATATAGGATCATCTAATAAAGGATACGTTAAATTCGCTTTTGATTTTTTGGGAGTTGATGCGATCACGCTTCATCCCTATTTAGGAAGAGAATCATTAACTCCTTTTTTAGAACTTAAAGATAAAGGTTTATTTATTTTATGCCATACTTCTAATCTCGGAGCAAATGAGCTGCAGGATTTAAACGTCATTCCGGGGGGCAAAGCGGCTCCGGAATCGTTGTTTGATTCTGGTCGCGCTCGTTACTCGCTTGCCAGAATGACTGATAAAATTCCATTATACAGGTATGTTGCCAAGCGGGTAGCCGAGGAATGGAACAGGAACGGAAACTGTATGTTAGTTGTTGGGGCAACTTATCCGAAAGAGCTTAAAGAAATAAGAAAGATTACTGGAGAGAGGACGATTTTAATCCCGGGAATTGGAGCTCAAGGAGGAGACGTTGAAAAGACAGTTAAGGCGGGATTGAATTCGAAAAAGAAAGGAATAATTGTAAATTCATCACGTGGTATAATTTTCTCCGAAAATCCAAGAACAGAAGCAAAAAAACTTCGGAATAAAATCAATTTTTATCGAATATAAAGTCCTTAATGAATTGTTTAGGTGCAGTGATTTTGGTATTGCCAATATATTTTAAAATTAAAAGATCTTTATCTGTATACTCATCTTGCTTACGATTTGCATCTCTCTCGGAGCGAAAAAGCGGATTAGAGGGGTATATACTGAGTAACTTATTTGTAAACCTGAGTTATCGAAGTATAGTAATAAGATAATCTGCTTTTATTTGTTTTGCCAACTGAAGATAGATATTGTCTTTTAAATCTCTCGATACTCTTACAATTTTTATTGTGTTAAAGGCAGAGAATGCCGCATTATAATTTATACCAAGCTATAAATCTAGCTACAAGATTAGGTCTATAACTTGGAAATTTATTAATTTAATCGCCTTTAAACCGATAATATTATAACTTGACTTTTATAATTATCGGGTTATAATATAAGTCACATGATTAAAAGAGATATATATGAGCCTCTTAAGTCTCATCTTGAACAAAAAGAAATTTCACTTATTGTGGGACCACGTCAAGCAGGGAAGACTACTCTTATGCGTCTTCTCAAAGAAAATTTAGACAAAAAAAACAAAAAGACACTTTTTTTAAGTCTCGATATGGAGGCTGATCAATTTTTTTTCAGGTCCCAAGGTTTGCTCCTGCAAAAAATTGAACTGGAGATGGGAAAGGAAAAAGGATTTGTTTTTATCGACGAGATCCAAAGAAAGGAAGATGCGGGAGTGTTCTTAAAAGGAATTTATGACATGGACTTACCTTACAAATTTGTTGTTTCAGGGAGCGGGAGTGTCGAGCTAAAAGAGAAAGTTCATGAATCACTGGTTGGTCGCAAAAGACTTTTTGAAATTTATCCGTTGTCATTTGAAGAGTTTGCCAATTACAGATTAAATTATTCATATCAAGATAAGCTTAATGACTTTTTAAATCTACATAAAGCCGATGCAAGCAAACTTCTTGACGAGTATCTTAATTTCGGCGGCTATCCCAGAGTTGTACTTGCTCAAACCATAGATGAAAAAAGGCAAATTATAGCAGATATTTATCAAAGTTATCTGGAAAAAGACATTATTCTTCTCTTAAATATAGTAAAAGCTGAAAGATTTACTCACTTGGTTAGAATATTGGCTTCACAGACCGGAAAATTAGTTAATATATCGGAATTGTCCAATACTCTGGGAATTGCAGCTCAAACAGTAAAAGATTATCTGTGGTATTTAGAAAAAACTTTTATAATTACCAAAGTAACACCTTATTTTAAAAATATTCGTAAAGAAATAACCAAATCAAATGTTATTTATTTTGTTGACCTTGGCATAAAGAACTTTGCCACCGGCCAGTTCGGCAACGCGACTCATGGTCAACCGCAAGGATTTTTATTCCAGAATTTTGTTTACAACAACCTGCGAAAGTTTTTACATAATAAAATATCCTCAATTCACTTTTGGAGGACAAAGGACAAGGCAGAGGTGGATATTGTTATGAATACCTCTAAAGAAGCTATTCCTATAGAGGTTAAATATCAGACTTTAAAAAAACCAATTTCTTCCCGTTCTTACAAGTCTTTTATTAGTAAATATAGGCCTTCTAAGGGTTATATTATCCACCTCGGTAATGAGTTTAAAGAAAAACTTGCCGGTACAAAGATTTTTTACCTTCCCTATTATAAAATTGGAAATGTCACTAAAAATTTCCAATAAAAGAACAGTTTTTTTGATCTACTTTGATCTATTGATTTTTTCAAAAAACTTCTACATAATAGAACATGGAAAAGGTTGAAAGTTTTCAAATTATATTCCGCTCGTGAAGAGCGGATTTTTTTATCCCTCCTCGCTTAAGCTACGAAGGGATAAATTAGAAGTGAAATGAAGTTTAGATTAAAAATTAGAAGGGAATTACTCCCGTAAAGCGCACCCGCCGTTTCGGCGGGTTTTTAAAATGGATATTTTTTGCCAAATTAAAGAAAAGTTAAACGGTCAAATTATAGATGAAACGGAAAATTTTTACCTTTTACATGATGGATATCCATTGTTTGAAGGGCATTTATTGATAATACCTAAGTTCCATATTAGATGTTTTCTAGAACTCAATAAAAAAAATTATACTGAATTCAGTAAACTTAAATTAAAAGTAATTAATTTTTTAAAAAATAATTACCGTCAACCTGTTTTATTTGAACACGGTATTGCGGGACAAACCGTATTACACGCACATCTTCATTTATTACCTACCGATATTTTAATAACTGATGAATTAAACAAGATCGGTAGCATTATCAAGACTCCTTTTATGCCGTACGTTTATTTTGAATATGGCAATAAAAGAATATTTATAAAACCTAAAATAAAAATTAAACCCGGGTTAATTCATTCTTACTTATACGCCCGCAAATTAAATAGATCCCAAATAGGAATAGAAAGAGCCAAAGAGTTATCGAAATGGTTAATAAGTGCTAAAAGAAAATATTTATTATGGAAGAATTTGTGAATAAAGACATTGATTCTACATGTGGATTTTGTCTTTATAATAAAGATGAATTCCCACATTTCAGACAGTTTGGCCAACAAGATCTTCAAAATTTTATTATTGCTGAAACGCCTAACTTTAGGGTAAAACCCGATATTTTGCCTGGCAATCCTGACGGTAGGCATATGTTAGTACATCCGAAAAAACATGTATATAATCATGCAGGATTGACTAAATACGCATATGAAGTTGGACAATTAGTTTATTTACTAGAGCAAAAGTTTGGCCCGCTAGTTATTTTTGAGCACGGAGGTTTACGGCCAGGAAATAGCGTACAATCGATCTATCACGCGCATTTTCACGCATATGGTGGATTAGAAGGTGTTGATGTAATTGGTTGGATGAATCATATGTTAAGTGGCGGGTTGGGTCCTGATGAGATTTATCCTCATGAAATCGTATCTGCCCCTGACTATGCTTTCATAACTAATTTATCAGACAGATTTAATGGGATACCCTATCTTTATGTAGAACAAGGACCTTGGGGATTAATAGTTGAAGATACTGAAGGGAGAATGAAATCTCAAATAACGCAAAGATCAATGCATCACTTTTTCTCCAAAGAACCTTTGAATTGGAAGAGTATCTCTGACAGCAAAGATTTAGCCAGAGAATCAGTCCGCCGAATAAGGAATTTGATTGAGTTTTGCGAACATGGTGAATATAATACCCATAGTTTTTGAGAAGCAGAGACAATCCCTGGCACCGCGACTTTGCCGCCGCAATATTTAGTGATAATTTCAATATTCTTTTTTAACGATTGTTCAACCTGCTCACGAGCGATATCATAGATATCGTCGATATTAAGAATTATATTTTTTGTTTTTCAGTGACCGCAGTTCTTTGTGCGTCGCTGTAGTTGAAACATTCAGTCTAACCAAGAATTATTTTTTTCGAATATTTTTCCACCTCACTGGTTAAAAATTCTTTTATTTCCTCTTTAGAGTAAGATTTGTCAACAAATTTCAGATTAAATTCGGTAAGATCGTCATAATAAGTAAGTTGGCTTAAAAAATGTTCAAAAGAAAATTCGTTTCCAAATTTTTTTTTCGCATTAATTCTGAATTCGTCCAATGTATAAAGTTTATTTTTTAAAATATAAAAAAGATCGAAATAGTCCCTCCAGGTATTTCGTTTGCCAATTGTATGGGCTTTGTCCAAAGCAATATCTCTATAGTTGAAAAGATATAGTGGCCCGGCATCTATTTTTGGGAATAAAGGATTAAACCAGTAATATACAAGTGAAAAATTAACCTCATCTTTTAGTTTCAGTGTTACCATATCAGAACTTTGAAAAACGTTATTTTTTATTTGTAATATCTGATTTAATTTATGAATGTCTTTTGCGTCAATTGGTTTGGTTTGAAATAGATCAAAATCAAAAGAATAGCGATGATTCAGTTGCAGGGCAAGCGCTGTTCCGCCCGCTAAGAAGGCTTTTTTTTTAAAAGCTTTAAGTACATTAAAGACTTTAAGCTGGTTTTGATCTAATAATTCGAGGTGTATTGACGACATAATATTCCTTAGTAAAGTGCTCATTCTGTAAACCTAACATAATTCTTGCTAGTGAAAATCTCTGCGGCTGATAGATTTTGGCGGGTTCCTTAATAAAGGTAGTTTTAATTGTACTCAAAGGGTAGGTTTTAAAAAGCCATTTCCAATCTTCAAGACTACCCATAGACAAAATCTGATGAATAATGTAATTTTTGTCTTTATTAAGATCCATGTTGTTTACATCGTTAGACCATAAGGTGGCCTGAAGGCTTTTTGGCGGATGTTTTGACATACCCAAATTATAGCAATTTTTTGGGTTTTTTGATATTCTTAAATCATTAAAAATGAAGGTGAAGTTAAATGAAAATCAGACAGATCGTTTATCTGAATACATGGGGAATATGTCCTTGTTAATCTTGGGAACAGTAGTAATTTCGCAGTTTATAAGCAATGCAAGACTAAATATTTTTAGTCTTATTCTGGGAACGGGCTTAACAATTTTATTTTTGGTTATTAGTCTAGACATACTAAAATGAATACTAATGCAATACTGACAATATTAGGAATGGCAATTGCAATTTTAGCCACGATTATAATTCATAAGGCAGCACAACCGCCAACTACCAAAAAATAACTATGGACATAAACGATTTTTTAATAAGATTTTATTTTGGAATTTCTGTAGCTATGCTTATTATGGCAATTATTCTTTATCCGACTCTTCGTGAGCGGGCATTGAAAAGAAGTAGAAAGAAAAAGTTTAGCTCCGATTAATTAAGAAGCAGATACGACTCCAGCCAAATCAACTTTGCCACCACAATATTTTGTAATGATTTCGATATTTTCTTTTAACGATCTTTCTACCTGTTCTCTATTAATAGTATAGATTCCATCTATATTCAGAAGTATATTTTTAGTATCTTCGGAAACTGCAGTTCTTTGGGCGTCGCGGTAGTTGAAGTAGATATTATAGCCTCCAATTTGATCGAAGTAAGCTAAGTCGGTTGTTTTGTATTTGATAGGTTCTTTATCTCCCAGTAAGAGAATTTCCTCACCTTCTCTAGGAAATCGCAAAACTGTAGGAAATTTAATTTTATCTAAATCAAAAGCACCAGAGGAGACATGATATTTCATCACTATCAAATTATAAGCGTCTACACAAGTATTAATATTGTACAGTCCTTTATTCAGAGCAATGCGTCGAAGTAAAGCTTCTGGCGACGGCCTTTTTGAGTGCCAATCAAGACCCATTTCTTTGTATATTCTTCTATAACTTTGGATTTCAGGATATGCGCTAATTATTTCGTTACTCAAACTTTTTTGAGATTTTGTAAATTCTTCTATTTCTTTGCTTAATTCAGGATCATTTTTTTTGATAGCGACTCCTTTTATTATCGCAATTCCGATATTAATCGACGGATATTTTTCGGCCATTATAGGATCGACAGAGAAAATTTCCGGTTTATTAAGAATCGGGAAGAGATATTTTTGAACTGTTTCTTTTTTAGATTTTGCTGAATTTAATAATTCAAGGGTTTTTTCTTTCCCCAATTGCTTAATCAAATCTCCAGCCTTCGGTCCGTAAGGCTTTCCTGTTAAAACTAAATAAAATGCTTGAAAGGCAGATTTCGGATCAAGCCCGCTTTGCTTGATTGAATCAAATACAGTTTTTTGAAATTCATCTTTATTAGAAACATTTAATATTTTCAGACGAGCGGAGAGTTTTTTTAGAAAATCCTTTTGCTCAACAGAAAGCTTAGTAGTTAATAGTGAGTAATTAGTAGTAGGGGAATTTTCTTCGGCGTATTTTTCCAGATAGATTCTGGCGTATTTGATTCGCTCTTCTAAGATAGCTTTTTCTTCGGAATTAAGTTCGGACTTCTTTTGATCGGAGAAAAATTTATTTAAATTAGCTTTATTGGTTTTCAATAAGTTGGTTACAGTCCTAAAACGAGGTAGAAACAATCTTTTTTTGGGCAGGGGATTGACTTCAGACAGTTCAATAATTCGAGCAAAGTCGAGAATTATATCACCGGCTTTTTTCTCGGGAATTTTATTTTCCAGTTTCAGGAAATATGCATTCAAACATCTGTCATAATCGTCAAGAAGATTAGGAATGGAGTCACCAACAGGATTGAACTCAAGAGTTTTTTCCGGTGACATCCGAACAATAAGAAATCTGGCTAAGTCTGAAGGCAAAATACTTGTCAAATCTCTAGCTTTTAGTCCAATTCCTTTAGAAGATGACATTTTTTTTCCACCAAACAAGAAAAATTCATAAGGAAAGTAAAAAGGTCTAGGATAATTAAACACATCATCACATAGTGCAAATGAAATGTCATAAGATCCTCCTTTGCTCGCATGATCTTTACCAGCTCCTTCAAAAGTAATACCTAACACTTTCCAATGAGCAGGCCAATCAACTTTCCAAGGTAATTTTCCGTTTCCATCAAATGGTGAAATTGTTCCGGAGTAGCTACATCCTTTTGCCCAGGTAACTAGATTTGGTTCACAGGTAAAAGTAACGATTTTACCGTCCCATCCGGAAACTTTTGTCGTTCCTAATTTATTACATTTTGGGCAAACTACTTGTAGAGGATACCAATTTTCAGCTTTTTTTTGATAACCTGCTACTCTTCTATAAACTTCTAGAATTTTTTCTTTTTTGTCTAAGGCAGTTTTTATGACATCATTAAATTTACCTTCATGATACATATCCCAGGACGATAGATATTTTGCTTTTAAACCAAGCGATTCGAGAACATGTTTGAAGTCTTCTGAAAAATATTCTGCAAAGTTTTTATGTTTTTTATCAGGTGAAGGTGCAAGCCGTAAGGAATATCCCATATATTGTGAAAAATCTTTTTGAAATTGAGGCGGTAAGCCATCAATAGGATCAAAGTCGTTAAAAACATAAGTAAATATAGTATCTTTATTTTTGCTCGCCAAAACTTTTGCTACAACATCATGAAGAATCGGTCCTCGTAGAGAGCCCATATGTGCATATCCTGATGGTGTAAACATATCATCAATATGCTGAGTTTTGTCTCCTAATTGTTTGGCAATTCTATCTACCCAAATCATAAGTCATAAAACATGAAACATGTAACATGAAACATAAAGATACATATGTCATGCTGAACATGGTTCAGCATCTGTCATTCCTGACTTGATCAGGAATTTATTTAATTCTGGATTCCCGCTTTCGCGGGAATGACAACTGAGACCCTGAAATAAATTCAGGATGACAACAGATAAGTTTTTATGTAATTGACGTTCCCGGTTCGAAGTCTTTTTCTACCGATAAAAGCACACACTTATTTTCTTCTCGGTTAGTAGCGCACAATAACATACCTTCCGAGATTTCTCCAGCAATTTTAGCCGGTTCCAGATTTGTCAGAGTTATTATTTTTTTATCTTGAAGATCTTCTTCGGAATAATACGGAACAAGTCCGGTTATTACTTGTCTGGGTTTTTCTTCTCCGATATCAACTTGCAGCTTATATAGTTTATCTGTCTTAGGCACCCTTTCTACATTTACTATTTTTCCCACCCTTATCTGCAATTTTTTCCACTCAGCAAAGGTTATTTGAGCCATAGAAATCATTATAACCGATAATTAATATGACGGACTCGTCATTCTGGGGAGCGGTGAATGTTAAAGCGACTCCAGAACGACTCTGAACAAATTAATTCTAAAGTACTATTTTGAAAATAATGTAATTTATAATAATCGGGATATTTTGTATAGTAATTAAGAGTATAGATGTTATTAATATCAGCTAAACCAATGTTTAGAGCTTGAATTTCTTTAGTGTTTTTTTTCAAAAGCTGTTTAATATTGTTAAGTGCGATGACTGGGTTAACAGTCTCAAGCTGTTTTTGTAAAAGATACCAAATTTTTTGTGCTCCAATATCTCCTGGAATTTGATAGGGGAATCGAACTCCTTTTAAAAAACCGTTAAACATAAAAATTCTCGAGCCGTTGACAAAGGGTTGGTTGTAGTCGATGTTATTTTTATGCCTTGAAAAAGAAGCGCTACGGGCATGAATAGCAAATAAATTAGTTTTAGGAAAATTATTAAATTTCCCAAACTCTTCCCAGATAGGGAAGAGAGATTTGTATAATTTCCAGGATTTAGCCTCAAGCCAGGTGATACCCCAACCATCGCCCTGCCAGTCTCCGTCGAAGGCCTTACTATTTTTAGCCATTAGAGAGAATGAGTGGAGCAATTGGTATGGCTTAATTAATTTTTTTGATTTGGCTAAAAGAAATCTGCACATAATTTTTCATTGTCATTCCGAACTTGTTTCGGAATCTGTTTTTAAAAAATTCAGATGCTGAAATTAATTCAGCATGACATTTATAACAATCTCATAACTTTTTCTAATTTCTCAATTACATCATCGATGTGTTTTTTTTCGATGATATATGGCGGGAGAAAGCGAACGACGTCTTCTCCTGAAGGAATAGCTAAAACCATCTCACTCTGTAATGATTTTAAGACTTTATTTCTTTCGTTATTTTTTATTTTGACTCCAAGCATAAGGCCTTTACCTCGAACCTCAGCTATAAGAGTAGACTTAATAGAGGCTAAATTGTTAGAAAAATAATCACCCATAAGTTTAATATGGTCTAGTAGTTTTTCGTCCAATAGTTTTAACGTCGCCAAAATTCCAGCACAAGTTAAGGGGTTGCCGCCGAAAGTTGATGTATGAATGTTTTTGCTAATTTTTGAAGCAATAGATCTGTTGACCAGAGTAACGCCAATTGGAAACCCTCCTGCCAGTCCTTTGCCAAGACACAGTATATCCGGGGTGACATTATCCCAGAGGCTTGCTAAAAATTTCCCTGTCCGACCTATACCAG
>MGAN01000014.1:0-5173 GCA_001789745.1 Candidatus Roizmanbacteria bacterium RIFCSPLOWO2_01_FULL_40_13 | reverse complement strand
ACCCGCCCTCGCCTTGCATAGGTTCAACTATAAACGCAGCGGTATTTTTGTCGATAGCTTTTTCCAATGAAAGCGGATCGCCGAATTTTATGAAAGTCACGTCCGGCAAAAACGGTTCAAATGGTTTACGGTATTTCTCTCCATAAGTTACCGACAGTGCTCCAAGGGTTTTTCCGTGATAGCTATTTTCACAGGCAATGATTTTATTTCGTCCAGAGGGCGACCGACCTTTGGTCAACTTAGAAGCTAAGATAATAAACTTAAGCGCTGCTTCGATCGCCTCTGTACCAGAATTGGCAAAATATAGTTGGGTAAACTTATTTTTACATCTTTCAATCAATTGTTTTGCCGCAAGAGCTCTAATATCGCTGTTAAAGCTTCCGTGCAGATTGGTAAGTTTTTTTGTCTGGGATATAAGAGATTGCGTTATGATTGGGTGATTATAACCGAACATATTAACTCCATAATTGCTCATCATGTCAAGATATTTTTTTCCGTCGGTAGCAAAAAGATATACACCTTCTCCCTTTATCAAAGTAATACCGCGATTTGGGTAAGTATTGAGCATGTATTTTTGTTGTAGAAAGTTATAGTCCTGCATACTTTTATCTGGTAAAAGTTGTCCCGTTGCCTTTTAAAGCGGAAACGACAGGGTTTTTAATCCTTCCATCGCCAAAATATATTTTTTCCACCCCCAAATCGAGAGCTTTTTTGACAGCAAGAAGTTTTTTCTTCATTCTGCTTTTGGCATATTGCAAATAATTAATAAATTTTTCCTGAGAAATTTTTTTGATAAGAGTTCCCGGATCGGAAAAATCTTCTAGCATACCCGGCGCCTCGAATAAATAAACCAAAAATTGTGATTTTAAAGTACCGGCCATGACAGCTGCTGCCCAATCATTGTCTGTATTGACAATTTCACCAGCGTAACTTAAGGCCGGCGCAGATATCACAGGAATATAATTGCTTTTTAAAAGGATATTAATTAATTTTGTATTTATTTTTTCAACCCGACCGGTCTTGTTGTCTCTAATTAGTATTATTTTTTTTCCTTCTTTTACCAATAAGTCTTTTTTTGCTTTTGCCTCCCAGAGTTTTCCGTCAACTCCAGATAAACCAAGAGCATTTAGGCCATATTTTTGCAGAAGTGCAACGATTTTTTTATTGACCAAGCCAGAATAGACCATAAGAAAAATATCCAGAGCCACATCATCGGTATAGACACTATCAATACCAGAGGCGGAAGTAATCACTTTTGTTGGGTGGCCTAATTTATTAGCTATTTCATCCCGTTTGACGCTAGCACCATGAACGATGATTAATTTTTCTTTTTTTTGGATAGAAATTAAGTCTTGAGCGATAAAATCCCAATTGATTGATTTTCCGCCTCCGACTTTTAAGATAAGCATGAGATCAAATTGGATGTAAGCCGGTAAATTCTAATCCCATGGTTTCCGGGAAACCAAACATTAAATTCATTGCTTGGATTGCTTGGCCGGCTGTACCTTTGACCAAATTGTCGATAGCTGCGATTACAACCAAGCGGTTGGTAATTTTGTCCATCTCAAAACCAATATCACAGAAGTTAGTACCCTGTAAAATCTTAGGTTCAGGATAGCGGTAAATTCCCTGTCGTTCTTTGACAATTCTTATAAACGGCTCATTCTGATATTCGTTTCGATAAGCTTTCCAGATATCTTTTTCCGTTATTCCTTTTTTTGGAACGGTATGGATTGTGACAAGAAGACCTCTGACCATGTCTAGGGCAGTCGCGGAGATTGCTACGCCTATACTGTTATTGAAAGGAGACAATTCTTGTATAATCTCGGCCGTGTGTCTATGCCCTGTTGGTAAATATGATCGAACAACTCCAGCGCGTTCTGGATGATGGGAAGAAAGAGACGGTTTTAAGCCTGCTTGAGAACTGCTCATCTTCGCATCTATAATCACTTTTTCTTCGATTAGATGATATTTAACAAGAGGGTAAAGCGCCAGAATAGAAACTGTTGCCTCACACCCTGCGCAGGCAATATAGGAAGTTCTTTTTATTTGTTCGCGATGAAGTTCAGCTATACCATAAACAAATTTAGAAAGAAATTGTGAATCTGTATGTTTTTGGGCGTACCAACTCTCAAAAACTACTGGATCCCGGAATCGATAGTCAGCTCCGAGGTCTATAATTTTTTTGGCAATAGTTTTCAATTTTGACATATATTTCATAGATTCACCGTTTGGTAAAGCAACAAAAAGAAGATCGCATTTTTTTAAATTTTCAGGATGAGAAAAAATAAGATCAGTTTTTTTCCTTAAGTTTGGATGGATCAAAGAAACGGGTTGATTGGCAAACTGTCGTGAGGTTGTCTCTTGGATTTTTACTTTCGTATGTCCAAGCAGGATACGTAAAAGTTCTCCGCCTGCATATCCCGAAGCTCCGAGTATAGATGTTTTAATCATATTTTTTTTGCAACTTTCAGGCAATAGTCAACGATAGCTCCAGAGATGCTTACGCCTGTTGGTTTTTCCGAGTTTTTGAATTCAGTGGTATGGTTGATCTCGTTAATTTGCAATCCGGAATCAGTTTCAAATATATCCATTGATAAAATACCCCCACCCACTGCAGCAGAAGCTTTTTTTGAAAGATTTGAAATCTCCTTACTAATAGGACAATTCGTTGCTACACCGCCTCTTGCGGTATTGGTTATCCAATGAGGTGAGTGTCTATAAATTGTGCAGATCGTTTTTCCTTCAATAACAAAGGCTCGAATATCTCTACCCGGTTTTTTTATATATTTTTGAATATAGAATGATTTTTGATGAGGCGATCCAAGAACGTCTTTATGCTCCAAAATCGCCTCTAGAGAGTCGAAATCATTAATTTTTGCTAATAGTCTGCCCCAAGATCCGAGAGGCGGTTTTATAACAACTGGAAATCCTCCCAACTGATTTATAGCCTGATGAGCTTGATTAGCATTAAAAACCATGGCAAATTCTGGTGTTGGGACGCCCGCTTTTTGAAGTGCTAAAGACGTGACAAATTTATCTTCGCAAACTGCCGATACTTTAGAGTTATTAATTACGGTTAAGTCAAGTGATTCAAAAAAATGAGTTGCGTGATTTCCCTTTATCGTTGACACACAACGGTTTAAAACAATATTATAATCGGTTCGATAACTATTCCTGTTAAAAATCTCTTTTCTAACATCAATTAGTCTTATTTTCACATTTCTTTGTTTTGCCGCTTCCAAAATCAGTTTTTCATCTCCACGGATTGTTGTATGTAAAAGTCCGATGGTAACCATGTTTTTATTCGCCCCAGTCTTCCTCAATTTTTGGGGCTTCTTCAAGAATCGCGTTTTTCTTTTTCAAGCTTGTTACAACAAGCCGAGTTTTGCATTCTGGACAACTGATAATCTCTGACTCTTCGGCATCTTTTGGAAGAGTTACTACACCGTCGCAGATTGGGCAATCAGCTTTTAGCATAAGCATAAATATAACTTATAATAATCCGCCTTCGTTCATATCCGTCTCGTGGTCTTCGTCCACGCAGCCGAATGCTCGCTTCGAACGGGATTACTCTCGGTAATTCCGATTAAGATCGGAAACCGAGAGTACAAAAAAACCGTCCTTCTGAAATCAGAAAATTTCTAATTTCACAAGGACGGAGAAATATAAAATTCTTCGTGGTACCACCCTGGTTAAATATAGCTTATATTCTTTTTCTTCAAAAGAGTTCGTCTATATTTCGCTTTCCTGATTTAATCAGGACTTTGCTATTACGGGCATTCCCGTCGGGTTCTACTTCCTTTCGACTAACGCTCAGGGTTTCTTCCCGAAGCTCATAGAGTCTTGCCCCGATTAAATCGGGGGTCTCTATTAAAACGCTTTTAATAAATCAATTATATAGAAAAATTATTTTATGTCAAGTATTTTATATTTTTTGTTTCCGTCGGGGACCTGAACTTTAACAACCTCTCCCACTTTTTTGTTGAGAAGGGCTTTGCCTATAGGCGAGGTGGAGGAGAGCTTTTTCCTCAGGGGGTCGGCTTCGAATTCTCCGACGATCTGAATCGCGTCCTTTTTTCCGTCAACTTCGATATCAATTGTACTGCCCAGTACAGTATAGTGTCCGTTGGATACATGTTTGACTACTTCCACATTTTTTAACAGCGTTTCGATTTCCTGAATTCTGCCTTCGATGAAGGCGAGATCCTCTTTGGCGGCGGTATATTCGCTATTTTCCGATAGATCTCCCATAGCACGAGCTCTGTGAAGTCTTTCTACCGCCTGATTTCTCTTGACATTTTTCAGCAAATCAAGCTCTTTTTGCAATTTATTCAGACCTTGTTGGGTTAATTGTACTTTGTTCATAGGTAATTACCCACCACATCTTGTCATTCGCCTTACCTACAATTTCCTTCGACTTCGCTCAGGATGAACTCCGGCGGCTAATGTTGTGATTGTTGGCGGGTTAAATAACTGTAATCCCGATTATATCGGGAACAGTTTCTAAAACAAAAACCCCTTTTTCTGTACAAAATGTTGTACTGTAAGGGGATTGATGATAAAATGATACAAGAAAAAACATTAAAAGTCAATTAGTTTCCATCGTCCGAGTCAAACCAAGTGTGATTTGGTCAAAGTCGACTAATGAAGTAAAGCTGATTCAACAATGGATGAAGTTTTAAATTAAGCTTGGATAGGCCAGTTCGACTTGGCTCCCATCGTCTAACGGTTTAGGACATCACCTTCTCAAGGTGGGGATTAGGGGTTCGAATCCCCTTGGGAGCACAAAAAATTTAGAAAAATGTTAGTTAGAGTTAAATAACAATACATTGAACCCCCGAGGTTCAATGTGAGTCTATGACGATCTAAATAGCAATAATGGGAAATTTTTTAATGGTATTATAGGAGTAGCTGGTTTGTGATCGGTGTAATTTTAAACAATTTTCCTAAGTTCCATCTACCGCAAATGCCTGGAGATATCCTGATTCAAGAAGATAGCCTCACTTTTTATTTTCCGGTCATAATCTCTTTAATAGTCAGTATTTTGCTTATACTGATCTTAAATCTTTTTAAATAAAATATCTCTGTAAGTTAACTATACCCGTCTTACTCCAGTTTACAGCTCGCCGGAGCGAAAAAGCGGATTTAGACGGGCATATACTGAGTAACT
>MGAN01000013.1:16709-39300 GCA_001789745.1 Candidatus Roizmanbacteria bacterium RIFCSPLOWO2_01_FULL_40_13 | reverse complement strand
TCTGGATGCGCTAAAACTTTGTTTTAGCTTACCAGAATGACGTAAATAATAATTTAAATTTCTTATTACGCAATATATCTATTTTCAGATTATAAAGGGATTGAAAGTAAAAAAGTGGTAATAATTTTAATAGTGAAAACGTTCAAAGGGCTTTCGGTTTTTTTTCAAAACAAATACTTTTCCGGTAATATTATTGGCTTTATTTGAACAAAGATAAATCGCGAATTTTGCAACTTCTTTCGGATCGATAGCTTCTTTGATATATTGAGGAAAATATTTTTTGTAAGCCTCAGTTTTAGTATCAGATGGGGATATAGCGTTTACATAAATAGTTTTTCTTTCCAGTTCTTGTGCTAATCCTACAGTTAAGTCTTCAATTGCCCTTTTTGACACATAATAAGGAATCCAACCCTTGGCTCCGCTTTCAAAAGTACCGGAAATATTAATAATTCTTGCCCCTTTTGCCATAAGAGGAATATATGCATGAGTCAAAAGAGTAGGCGTTACAGCACCAACCGTAAAAGTATCCAAAATTACTTTTTGAGAGAATTTTTCAAAATCTATCCCAGAGTAAACTTCTTTCTTACCGTGCCATTTACCTGCGACGTTAACCAATATATCCACTTTTTGAGTTTTCTGCTTGATTTTTTCAATCAATTGATTAATAGATTGGAGTCGGCTAAGGTCTGTAGGAAATACTTCAGCTCCCCCCCCGGCTTTCTCTACAAGCATTTTGGTTTCCAGTAAGCGATTTTTTGATCTTGCGACTAATGCAATAAAAGCTCTTTCCTTACCTAAAGCAATAGAAATTTCTCTGCCTATACCAGTTGAGGCTCCGGTTACTACCGCGAATTTATTATTCAGATTCATTTTCAGATATTATAAACTATTTACGATCCGAGTCTTGCCGAAGAAGTTTAGTTTCAGAAGTGCTTGATCGCTGGTTAAAAAAAATTCGCAGTCGGATGCGACTGCGCTGTGAAGCTGGACATTGTCTTCAAAATCAGTAGTTGGTCCTAATAATGCTTTATCAACAATATCTTTAGAGAAAGAAATTAAAGAAAAACTGTCTTTGATATTCGATAACTTTGTAAAAGGCATTTTTTGCCGTACAACGTAAATAGAGATATGTATTGATAATGGAGAAAGAAATAATTTATGGCCTTTTAGGCTAAATTTAAGTTTTTGATCTTGCTTTTCTAGGAAACCAATCAAGATATTTGTATCAAGAAAGACCTTTGCCATATTTTTTCACTAAATGCTTTCTGTAGATTCTCTCCCTTTGTTTAGGTGTAGTCTTAGGTAGATGTAAATCCTTAATAAGGCGGTCAAAAGCTACCGGATCAAAGGGTTTTGGTTGATTTTCAACTGGTTTGATTACTCCAACTACTTTTGATCTGTGGATAAGAGATACTACCCCTTGGTTTTTAAGAGTACCGATCAGCTCTGTAGTTTTTGTTCTAAGATCGGTGGTGGTGATGTATTGCATATACACTTAAATATACATTTAAATATACATTTTGTCAAGAACAATAAAAGTACATTAAAAGTAACTATTCAGTTTTTTCCAAAACCGGTGTCATGCTGAATTTATTTCAGCATCTTATCAATCAGATCCTGAACCAAGTTCAGGATGACAAATACGACATTTTGTTTTGCGTTAACTATAACAGATCCCGAAATCCATTCGACAAGCTCAGCCCTTCGGCCCTGAGGCTGCTCAGGCTCGAAGAGATCCCGAGTTTATCGAGGAACAAGTTCGGGATGACAAGTTCATCGATGAAAACCTGATAGTCAAAATGGTTGACTAAGTAGAATCGGTTCAATATACTTAAAGATTATGAACTACTTAAAAGTTTTCTGGTATGTCTTTCGCAAAAGTTTCAGCTCGGCGGAATATTATCATGATGTGATCAAAGCCCCTTTCAGCTTTAGCCTGAAATATTTTTTGTTTTACGCTTTGCTTATGGCTGCAATTTCTACACTTTTTCTAAGCGTTAGATTATTTTTTCCCTTGAGCGACTTTTTACAAAGATTCCCGACCATAATCACCAAGGTTTACCCTGAAGATCTGGAGATTAGGATCAGAAATGGCGTTGTGACAACCAACGCCCCAGAGCCTTACATTATTTCAATTGACGAATTTGAAGAGGAGCTTGAGGAATTGGAGGATGTTAGGGGGATCACGTCCGACGAGATCAAAAACATTTTGGTAATCGATACCAATGCCGGCATCGACGATCTGGAGAGTTATCAAACTTTTGTCCTTTTGACCAGAAATCACATTTCCTATTATCGGGATGACGGCAGGATCGAGACGGTGTTGCTGTCGGATATCAAAAACTTCACCCTAAACGAGCGGGTGATACGTGGTCAGTACAATAAGTTTTTGCCTTTCTTGCGATTCCTTTCCCTTTTCCTGATTCCCTTCCTGTTCACCGGCAGCTTTTTGTTTTTTTCAGTTGGACAGATGTTTTATCTGGCGGTTGCGGCTCTTTTGCTGTTTTTGGGGTCAAAGCTGATTTCATATCCGATAAGCTATCTCAAGGCTTATCAGATAGACCTGCATCTGGCTACTATAATTGCGCCATTTTTTCTTCTCATGAGCGCCATGAAAATCCAGGCGGAGTTTCCCTTTCTTAAATTAATTGTCTTTACAGTTGTGGGAGTCTATATTCTTAATTCGCTGAAAATTAAAGCAAAAAATCCTGCAGTGGTTAAAAAAACGAGTAAGCAGGGGTAAGAAGTTTTAATAACGACTTTTTTTTCACTTCCAGATGTTTTTTTTTGACTTTCGGATAGGGAAGAAATACCAAAAGAAGTATTATTAAAGCAAAGATACCAAAAGCAATATAAACCAAAACTACAGTATTAATCGATTCAATATACATATTTTTGAAGCTAACCTGGTAATTCGTAAAAAAATCCACCAGGAAACGATCATGCCTAAAATTCCCAATAATACTACAAGTTTACCATCTTTTTCAACGCCAAAGATAAGCGGCGTTAGTACTGAAGTTCCCAAAAAGACTTGACCTGCATTATCGAAAATGTTAGCAATCCTATGAAGTTATTCTTGGGTAAAAATAAGATACATAAATGAAATTAGAAAATCCGATAAGCTTGGTTAAAAGTAGAAAAATTAACTTCTTTTTTGCCTTCCAACTGCACTTTCCTAATTACGAATCTGCCATCGATAAGATCGGCGCCGGTTATTTTTAGTCTTTTTTCCTTGCCCCGCGAGGCTTTAGCAAAGTGGGGTGTTTCAGTTATTTTAACTAAAGTCCATATCCCAGGCCAGGGGTAGAGACCGCGAAAATAGTTGTAAATGATTTTCGCGGAATTTCCAAGTTCTAATTTCCAATTACTAATTAAATTGTATTTCTTAATATATTCAAAAATTATTTTTGGCAGTTCTTCAAAGGTTATAGACTCATTGTTTAATGCTTTTTTAAGAACGGCAAGCGGAATAAAGCCATCGGCTTTGGTCGGGAATCTGGTATAGGTTGTTTTCGAATGATCTTGGGGAGTGAATTTAATTTTATTGTGCAAAAGATTATTAATTTGTTCTATAAACAAATTTAAACCGTGATTGTGCAGCCTTTCCTCTAATTCAACTTTGGTTTCGTCGGGTTTGATAGCAACTTCTACCTGAGCAATTAGGTTTCCGTGATCCATCTTTTCATCGGTTTGCATCAGAGATACCCCTGTGTTTCGATCTCCTAAAATCAGAGAATATACCGCAGGGGTAGGTCCTCGCAGCTTAGGCAAAAGTGAGAAGTGGATATTCCAGAAGCCATAATTAGGCGTTGACAATAATTGTTTGGGAATAATCTGTCCGTAAAAATAAATCAGGGCTAAATCGATTTCATTAAACACGGAATTTTTAACATTAAACATTTTTAAGTCAGTGATTACAGGCAAATTATATTTTTCGGCAATTTTTTTAACTGGCGAAGGTGTTAAAGCCTGCTTTCTTCCAACCGGCCGATCAGGTTGAGTGACAACCAGTTCAATCGCAATTAAGTGTTTAATTGCGATTTGGGTTAAGAGGTTTTCCAGAAACTGGGCAGAGAAGCCGGGCGTGCCAAAGTAGGCGAGTTTTAACTTATCCATAATTAGCTTGAGTTAACAATCTAAATTTAGTAAAATTAAACGACTTTAGAATTCATTTCTAATATTTTATCACTTAAATGCAACTTTAATTATGTCATACGAAAGAATTCCTTTTTTTGAAAAACCGCCGGATTATTTTTTCCCCAGATATCAATATACAGAACATGACATCGATTTACAGGATCCAACATTTATCTATAGGCATGGATTTAATACCTGGTGGAGAGAGACAGTCCTTAGGAAAAGAAGCAGATTAGAGGTGATTAAAGCCTCTAGAGGAGAAAATAAATTTGATCATATTATGGAGGGTGTAGATTTTGCTCATAGGCTTGATATTGCAGATCGAGCCGCTAACGGTTTAAGACTAGCGCTTGCATACGACAGCAGACCTGAAAAATATGATGAATTCAGCAGATTTGGCATAACTTTTACGGTTGGTTATAATAACCCAGAGCTTGCAGATCACAACCATTCGCATTATAGGCGAGTTGAGAGATTGATAGAAGCGCTGCTTTTTAATATAGGTGAATTACGCCATAGTCAGTCTTTAAAGCAATATATAGACGCTTTATATTTATTCGCAAATTTTCATGACACAGCTCAAGTATATAATCTTCAATTTAATTTAATGAGTCCTGAAGATGAACAGATAAAGGATGTTAAAAAAGCTCATGGATTAGAGGCTGCAGTCATGCTTTTATTATTTCACAGGCGTTACGCAATTGAAAGAAAAGTAGATATTCATACAGCCTGGAACATCTGTGCTCAAGCGGCAGCAATGACGATGCTGCACGACCACCCTAAAAAATTTATGAATTTATTAAGTTCTCGTTTAAAGGCTGATGACTTGGTTAAAAATTTGGAAAATGAAGATGGTCAAATCACTAAATTAGCAGAGGTATTTGACGGAGATAGCGATACAGTTGTTGATGTATTTAGTCTGACACCGCGACAATTGCTTCTGATTTTAGGAAAAATAAAAGGTGGAAAAGGTTACGGATTACCAGTATCTTTAGTTGACGAGTATAGCGCCGAAATAGATGAAGTATTAAATAATAAACTTCCGCTAATCTATTATACAGATGAAAAAGAAGGTAAAATTAAGATGGAAATCGGAATGCCGGAGAAAGAACGTCAAATTTTTAATCTTGCGGCGCAAGTTGGTTTGATGGCAGACTTACTTGATATGAGGATTCCGGGTGAGGAATCTATATTTAGATCTTTAAGGGCAAAAAAGTCAAAAGAGCGACCTTTTATTCCCGAAAACTTTAATCAAAGAGAGGTTTTAAATCAAATTTTTGAATCAAGCGGAGATTTTCCGCACGATAGCCCTTTTAATTTTGATGTTTTAAGAATCTTATGGGAGGCAGTAAACATTGAAAAAATTATCAGTAACTTGCCTGCAGATAATCCCTTACTTAAAAGCTCATATCTAAAGCGATTAATTCGTGAAGCTGGCATCTATAGCGTATTATCCTTACAAGAGATAGGAAATAGACTGACGAGGAGAGATTCTACTATAGTTGATGAGGTATTTGCAAGAAGAAGATTGGAATTACTGGAAAAAGCAGAAACTAAATTCGGGAAAGATCTTAAATTAAAAGGTTTAACTGATAATCAAATTGCTAACCTGATCATTCAAAAAGATGACCGTGGTTTATTAGAAAGAGTTATTGAAATATTGAAGAATTTGGAAATCGAAAAACAAGCGATAACAGATAACTTATCTATTTAAAATACCTGAACAATTTAACGCTGACGGAATCGAAGCTTTCAATCGGTTAACTGATGAAGTATTAGTGAAGCTATATGATAGATATGGAATTACTAAAAGAGAAAGACGTAAATATATTAAACAATCTTTGCGTCATTCAAAACCACCCTCATTGCCATATGAGAGATATGAATCAATAGGAAGATTTCCTCCTAGTACTTTAGTTGAGCCCATTGGAATTTTATCTTTAGCTTTGATAGAAGCGGCTCTAATAGAAAAGTTAAAGGAAATTAAAGAATAAATTCCAGGCTTTTTTCGAAAAGGGGATAGAGGGATTTAACAATGGAGATGAAAATAGTTTTATTGTTGGTAGTATTTTTGAAGGAAAAAGCAATTTTTTCACCCCGATCAAGAGTTTTTGCTTGAGTTTTTTTGGTCTTGAATACTACTTCCGTTGAAGCAGCGTTTTTATCCTCAAGAATTGCGGAAATATTGTTGACCTTTTGGCAGTCAACCTCAATTGGTCTATCCTCGTTTTCCGTAAATACAGCCGATTGCGACGACTCTTTTATTTCAAGACGATTGGGGTAAAGAAATGTAACTCCGCAATTTTTGTTGGAATAGGTTTTGAACTCCAGAGGTTTTTGGGTAGGTTGGGCGGTTGGTGAGGGGGGGATACTAATCAGGATATCGATAACTTTATTTGTTCTTTCCACATTCTGTCCGTGGCGTACTCCCACAATAAAAACCAGAATAAAAAAAAGTAATGACAAAAATATTAAGGATGCTTTTTTAAGCTTCATGGATTAAAGTCTAGCACAAAGTCAACTGCCGAATCCGGGAATTCTCAAGATACTGGAGGCGATGAAGTTGACAAAGAAGACTGCCAATAGAGTCACCATAAGTCCAATTACCGCACCTTTTACCAGTCTTTTGCCATAGATTAGTTTTTCCGGCTCGGCTTGGGAAGTTGCTACAACAAATGCTCCGTACAATAGGATCAAAAAGGCAATGCCGCCGGCTAGTGAAAAGATGATATTCAGTACCGCTTGTGTAGATTGTGATGGAGCGATTCCTATACAGCCAATATCCGTGAAAGATTTGCCCGGGAAAGTCGTTGGTCCCGATTGGGCAGTTGTATCGTAAATCCTAAGAGTATCGCCCGTTGAGGGATCTGTGCTTGCCTGAGGATAAAGACACTGCCTGCAGCTTTCCCAGTTGGACGGTAATTTATCAGGGGGACAGTAACCGCAGAGGTCGCAGGCGGCAAATCTGGGTTTTATTCCTACAAGATTATGATCGGCAAGATTAATCTCCAATTTCAAAGTTCCGTTTTCGTCAAATATTTGGACTTTGGTTGCGTCATTGAAGTAGGGCAGATAAAGGTTGATCGGATCCAATATTATCGTTTCCGATGTAAAATTCGTAACAGGAGGAGTGACAAATTCAGGCGGAAGAGTTTGGGCAGATTTAAGAGTCTTTCCAGTGAAAAGATCGACATTATTTTTATCGACTATTTTGATTACATAGTAATTAGTGGAATAATCAAGTTGATAACCGACTGATGGTCCTTCTGCAAGGCCGATACTGTTTAATGTCAAAGTAAGATCACCGGCTTGATTTATTATAATGTTAAGTCTGAAGTCTGGGACCAGTTGGGAAGAATAAACCACTTTTGAGACAAATAAAATTAAAAGAAATATTCCAGTAAATAGCAAAAATTTATTAATTTTCATTTAGTTATATTTATTTAAAATATCTTCCCAAGACTTAAGCGAGGGAGCATTAAAGTTCAGCCCTTCGGGCTCCGTTTCATACCTCATGATGCTATTTTCCGTAGGTCTATACCAATAATCATAAGTACACCCTTTATAGCAACCTAGATTAGATGTATTCTTCCACTTCGAGCAAGGCGTCGAAGATGAGGACGATTTTTTATCTGAGCAATTAACACCTGGATTAGGTATAGTAATAGGCCAAGTATAAACATACTCGTCATCTAACAAAGCTATTGCATGGCCAAACTCGTGAGGCACAGCCGAAAGGCCTATATGACAAACATAGGCTGATAAACCAATAATAGCCTGTCCGCAAATTTCGCAGTAAGAAGGATTGTCTATCACCATTGATTTATCAGCTCCACAGGCACTTTGACCGACATTATAGATTTTAGTATGGTCGACGTCATTGCAACCTTTAGCATTGTTAAAGTGAAATTTTTGCGATAAGTCAGTCACGATATAAAAATTCATTTTATTGACTAAAGGTTTTAAATTAGTCAATCTCAAGCGCTCTTTCGCTTGTCTGGCTTGCTCTTTAAAATCCTGGAGACTTGACCAGTTTTCCGGTATAAAAGCGACTTTAAGCTTATTTGATCCATTTACTTCCAAGTCTTCACATGAAAAAGAGGTGCAGGAATAAGCATGTCCGGTTGGATCGTCGGTACATTTACCACCGCAGGGGTGAGGAATAATAGTTTGCCATTGATTACTACCTAAACACTCTTTAACAACATTGTTTTGCTCGTCGCAGTAAGTTTGATTTTGTGAGTAAGTTTCTGTACCTCGCTTGCAGGCTTGAGCAGGTGGAATTGCCGGTGTAGGAGTAGTGGTTGGAGTGGAAACCGGCGTCGAAGTCAAAGGCGGTTGGGGCCAGCAGAAGCCGGAAGAAGGCTGGCAATAACCGCTACAGCATGGAGCTGACGCAGAACAATTATTACCATTGGCAATACAGTTTAACGGCGGTGTTGGAGTATTGCTTGGGATGAGGGTGGCAAACGGGGTTAAAGGAATTATCGGAGCAATACATTTTTTTACGATAGAATTGCAATTTAGGTCGGGTTGACAACAATTATCAGCCGCAGGGTCACAGGTTTGATCGAGCGTCAGGCAGACAGAGGGAGGTGGAGTAGTAGTTGGGATTGAAGTAGGCGCCGGTGTATTAGTTGGAGTGGGAGTAGAAGCCGTGCAGCTGCAACTATTACCCCAGGTAGCCCAAGAGTAACCGGTATTTTTACAATTTGTAAATGCCGCACAGCAGGTCAGGCCGCTGTTGGCATCAAAATGACCGGTCGGATAACAACTTATTGCCCCCACACATTGGTCTGCAAGACAGCTTACGGCTTTGGGGTTTGAGACGAGGCTGGGCTTTTTACTAATAAGTAAAGAAATAGCTAAGGAGATGAAAGCGCCTGCGGTTACAATACCTAAGGCAAGTATAGTTGAAACTTCACCTTTGTTCATTCAATCTATCTTAGCTGAATTTTATTTCAGTTGTCAATATTTTTGTTTTTGGATTGAAACAAACTCTTGATGACTTCTTCGATTGGCTCCTCTTCGATAGTCAGGTCGGAGAACTTTAGTTTTTCGCTAATTAATTTTACTGTTTGAGAGATATTGGATTTGTCAATTTTATAAACTACACGGGGAAAATGGTAGGTTATAGGCTTGGCGACCAATGCTAAAATCTTTTCATCAATTTTTCTCTCTAGGGTTACCGTGACATATTTTTCCAAAGAGTACTTTTTGACGATTTCGTTTTGATCTCCGTCGTAGAGCATTTTACCTTTATTTATAACCAGCAAGCGCTTGGCCAGTCTTTTTACATCCTCCATATAGTGGCTGGTGAGGATGATGGTTGCATTATTTTCAGTCTGGTATTTTTTGACAAAATCGCGGATTACCTCCTGGGAGAAGATATCAAGTCCGATGGTCGGTTCGTCGAAGAAGATAATCTTGGGTCTGTGAATTAGTCCTGCTATCAGTTCCATTTTCATTCGTTCACCCAGAGAAAGAGTCTTGACCGGCTTGACAATCAGATCTTGACAATCAAGCAGTTTGGTTAAATTATCGACTGTCTGCTTAAAATCAGCGATAGGTATATCGTAGATATGTTGGTTCAGATGAAAAGTCTCGATTGCCGGCAGGTCCCAGATAAGCTGGTTGCGCTGTCCCATGATAAAAGAGATTTGTTTGAGAAACCCGTGTTTTTTTTCAAAAGGGACCATCCCAAGAATCTGACATACTCCGGAGGTCGGATAGAGGATTCCGGAGAGAATTTTTAGGGTTGTAGTCTTGCCGGCGCCGTTGGGGCCGATAAGACCGACTATTTCGTTTTCACCGATGGTAAAGGAAATATTGTCCAGGGCAAGAGTTTCTTTGTATTGACGATTAAATAAATCGCTATAAAAGTTCTTACCCTTGACAGGGGATTTATAGATTTTGCTTAGATTTTTTACCTTTATCATAATAGTTAAAAGTCCAAAGTCAAAAGTCCAAAATTACAGTATAAAATACTAAATATTAATTATTTTTCAATGTTTTGACACTTGACCCAATAATATTTGCAATCTCAATTAATTCTTGTAAAAGCAGGTTGACGGTAATTCTATCAGCTTTATTTGTATCTCTTAATAGAGCTAACCAAAATTTTGATTCGTTTGCAGACTTTAAACAGTGAGTAAGGAAATTTGTGAAGTCTTTTTTAGAACTACCCGCGATCGCCTCAACATAGTTGGCTCCCATACTGGTTCCACTTCGAATTAGTTGATCTGTAGCTATAACACAAAGCCTGTCATTTTTAGGCAAGGAATATGTAAATTTTACTAATTTTATTATAAAGTAATAAATTCTTCTTTTTAGATTATCCGAAAACTCTTTATTACTTCTCTTCATGTTTATTACTTTTTACTACAACTTTTAACATTTAAATTGTGACTTTTAACTTGTTTTATCCTCCCCAGCTTTGATATTTTTTTAGGGCAAGATTCCATAATTTTAGACTAAGAGTAAGCAAAAGTGAGGAGGCAAATAAGGATAAAAGATAAGAGGCTGGAGACAGAAGGTTAAGCAGAGCTTTGGGTGGGAAGCTCATCATGATCCCAACCGGAATGACAAAGGTGAAAACTGCCCGGATCGGTTCGCGGTAGATCTCCATGGGAAATCTGCCGAGTGAGGTTAAATCGCGATAAACCATAATGGCGTGATCGACTTCGGTGGTGAGGATAGCCAGCGCCAGAACTGCGATATGGAAGGCAGTGGCAATGATTAAGGAATTGGCAACAAGCAGTAAGTAACCAGCAATCAGCAGTAAGGAGATGTTTGGTAATTGGATAATAAAGTAGATCAATATTAATATATAAGGGATAAGCAAAATTAGGTCCAGGAAATCAACCCCTCCAACCAATATGCGGAGAAAAGGGTGGTGGGGTTTGAGAAGTATGAGATCAAAAGAGCCCGAAACGACTTGAGGACGGAAGCGGTAAACCTCGCGAAAGAGAAGCTGGGCGGTTGTATCGACTACATTAAAAGTGAGATAGAAGATAATCATTTGATTAAAGCTGTAGCCTTTTACCAGATTGGTTTTGCTAAAGACCAGATAAATCATGAAAAAAAGAAAAAGAAAGCGCGCCAGTTTGCCAAGAGTGAAAAAGACAATCCCCAGTTTATGCTGGATGACCATCTTGAGGTAAAGCTTGGCATAGACAGTAAAAAGTTTTAAAACTTTTCTCATCGGCCCCAAAATGAAAAACTTTTAATGCCTTTTCGCCAAACAAGACGAGCCAAAAAGTAAGAAGCAAAAAGCCAAATATAGGAAAATAAGATTAACTGCCCGATTGACTGCCCAGCGTATCCCGACGTAGTCGGGAGTAGTGGGTTCTCATGGCTGATTAAAATTTTGGCCGGGAGGTAAAACATGTAGGGGAAAGGAGTAACCATAATTAGTTTGTAGATAGGCTGCGGTATGATATCCAAAGGAAAGTAATTGCCGGCGACGAACGAGAGTAAAACCATGAAGACGAATCTAATCGGCCAGACTTCGGTCGTCCAAAAGCCCAGGAAAGAGAGCGTGAGATTGATAAAGTAGGAGATGAGGACGCTATTGAGGAAAATCGGAAGAAATAAAATAGGATTGTTAGGTGGAATTAACTGTAATTTAAAAAACCAGACGATCAGATACAGTTCGAAAACCGCAAAGAACAGGTTGATTAATTTATCGGCCATTTCTTTGGCGAAGTGATAGTTGAAAAAAGAGACGGGCTTTAAGAGAGTATTGATGATTTTGCCGTCGTTGATGTCCGAGGAGATGTCAAAGGTCCTGGTGCCAAAGACAAAAGTACCGATCAGATTGCCGTAGATCAGGTATGAGACAAACTGAGTTCGATCATAATCCCCAATGACCGGATTTCTATCCAAGACCGCAGACCACAAAAATAAAGGGATGATGATATTTAAAACTACTCTGAATCTCCAGAGGATAAAATTAATCCTGTAAACAAAGTATTCCTTGAACGAAACCGTCAATACCGCCAAATATTTTTTCATTCCAGTAAATTTAAATCGGGGTTGACAAATAAATACCTTATTTAGTATACTTGAAATTGATCCTCCTGATAGGGAGAAAATTCTCGTCTAACAAGGCGAGTCAGATCTTTTTCTCTACGCTATCAAACCTAAGGGTAACTCTTCGCCATTATGGTGAAGGGGATGAGATCGCGTTCCCTTCAGGCATGGCTTGAGGGGACAGATTTTCCCGTTGCTTCAGAGGGAAAAAGTCAGCAGATCCCAATCGAGGAGGATCGCTGTACACACCTCTTAAAATCAAGACTCTTTATTTTATGTATAGTTTTAAGAAAGTTTTATATATTTGAGGCAGTCTTATTCTTATTTTCAGATAGATCAGAAGAAATCAGCAGAGATCGAAAATATCAGATAACAGAATAATTTCAGACAAATCTGATGTATTTGATTTCCGATTAAGCCGATGTCTCCTATCTCTTCCGAATTATTTCGAAACCATTATGAACGATAAAAAAAAGTCAGAAGATACGTTTGACGTTTCATCCATATTGGAAAAATACGAAGAAAAACCAATTGCACCTGCTGAATCCTCGACTGTTAAAGCTACGGAGGATAAGAAAGAACCTATTGTTAAAAAAGAAGTAAAGGAAGAAAAGAAAAAGCAAGATGCGGAAGAGAAGGTCGCACGTACGGCGCCTTCTCAGGAGGAGTACATAGAAGACAGATTAAAAGAAGATCTCAAGTTGAGTTATAAGGCTAAGGGTATCCTGGATATTACCTATGGCGGATACGGATTCTTGCGTCAGGACTATATCCTTGATCCTGACCGCGATATCTATGTTTCCACTTCCCAAATCAGGCGTTTTTGGCTGCGTCGCGGCGATGAAGTTGAAGGATTGGCAAGACCCCCTAAAGAGGGTGAGAGGTTTCATTCGCTGCTGCTCATCAAAAAAATAAACGGTAAGGAATTGACCGAAGAAGAGAGCAGACAAAGAAAACAGTTTGATCAGCTTACCTCTTTACATCCTGATAAACAAATAAAACTGGAGACAGACAAAGACATACTCTCAACCAGAATAATCGACCTATTGGCGCCAACCGGATTTGGCCAAAGAGCTTTGATTGTGTCTCAACCCAAGGCAGGCAAGACTACTTTTCTCAAAGACATAGCCGAAGCAATCGGTAAAAATTATCCGGAAGTGTTTTTGATGGCAGTATTGATCGGAGAGAGACCGGAGGAGGTCACCGAGATCAAAAGATTCATCAAGGGCGAAGTGGCGGCCTCCAATTTCGACGAATCACCCAGGCAACAAGTCAAAGTAGCCAATCTGGCTCTTGACCGGGTGAAGAGATTGGTGGAGATGGGTCATAAGGTAGTTATTCTTTTGGACTCGATTACTCGTCTGGCTCGCGCTTACAATCTATCGGTGACAAGCACCGGCCGAAGCATGTCCGGAGGCTTTGATCCTCAAGCTCTTTACCCAGCCAAGAAATTTTTGGGAGCCGCTCGAAACTGCGAGGAAGGCGGAAGCTTGACGATAATAGGGACTGCCTTGGTCGGCACAGAGAGCCGGATGGACGATCTGATTTATGAAGAATTTAAGGGCACGGGCAACATGGAAGTGCATCTGGAGCGCAAGTTCGCCGACCGCAGGATCTATCCATCAATCGATGTCCTCAAATCCGGAACCCGACACGAAGAACTTTTGGTTGACAAAGAGACATTGGCGAAAATGGCAACCCTTCGCCGAATGATCGGACTTCTGAATCCCGAAGAGGCAATAACAGCCATGATCCAGAAACTCTCCAAAACCAAGAACAACAAGGAATTCATGGCGACTCTAAATGTGGCTGCTTAATAGTTTTTAAGCGTTAACACATGCCAGATTTGGGCCAAAAACTAGAGCCAAACCCCCATATATTGATGCCAACGATCCCAAATATCTCTTGACTTTTGTTTGAAATCATATATATACTCTATACTAGTACCCTGTATAAGTTAAAAGTTCCCCACTTCTTAAATGCTTCGGAGGCAAGCAGGATTAATATATGGATACGGCAAAGAGGATGAATAGGCTTATCGGGCAGCTTAAGGGAATTCAGAGGATGATAGAGACCAAGAGAGATTGTTCTGAAGTGCTGCAGCAGATTTCGGCAGTAAAAAAAGCTATAGACGGACTGTCTCGCGAGATTTTGGTTTCGGACATCTGTCAATATGTACCATCTAAGGATGCAAAGAAAGTGGGAGAGATGGTGGGAAGAGCCATTAATTTATAAATCCTAAACAATTTCAAAATTCAAATGATTTAAATTCAAAACGTTTAAATAATTCTAATTTCAAAAATTCGGATTTATTTAGGATTTCGAATTTAGAATTTAGAGTTTATATTTTATATATGGAAAATGTAATCATAATAGGCGGTGGGCCGGCTGGTCTTGCTGCGGCACTCTATACTTCGAGGGCGAACTTAAATCCGTTAGTATTTGCCGGATCCCCCCCGGGGGGGCAGCTAATGTTAACCTCGGATGTTGAAAATTACCCCGGCTTCGAGTCGATTTTGGGGCCTGATTTAATCAATAAATATAGAGAGCATATCAAGAAATTCGGCGTCAGATTAATAGATCAGAATATAACAGAAGCGGATTTTAAAGCATCACCGTTTACTTTTAAAACTGTTGACAAAAATTACCAGTCGAAGGCAGTCATTATCGCAACAGGAGCCAAGGCTCTATGGCTTGGATTTGAGAATGAACAGAGATTAAGGGGAAAAGGCGTATCGGCATGCGCAACTTGTGACGGTTTTTTCTTTAAGGAAAAAACGGTGGCTGTGGTAGGAGGAGGAGATACCGCGATGGAAGAAGCATTAACACTGACCAAATTTGCCAAAGCAGTGTATCTCATCCACAGGAGAGGCGAATTCAGGGCTTCAAAAATTATGCAGGATCGGGTTAAAACACATCCCAAGATTCATATAATTTACAATGCCGAAGTTGCGGATGTTATGGGAGAGAATAGGGTGGAAGGAATAAAGTTAAAAAGAACTGCTTCATTGTCGCATGCTATCACTGATAAACCACCCCTTAAATCCCCTCCTTATCAAGGAGGGGAAAAAGGGGAGGCTATACTAAACTTAGAAGGGCTATTTTTGGCGATCGGACATCAGCCGGATACGAATATATTTAAGGGTCAAGTTGAACTCGATAGTAAAGGTTACATTGTTACATCGGGACGATTGTCTTCAGAGTTGGCTAAACTCAAAGCGCAAAATGTAAAATTCAAAATTACAATCGAAAACTCAAAATTAGAAGAAATAAAAGATAAGTTTAATCTGAACTTTGCCTCAGTTACTTCGGTTGAGGGTGTATTTGCAGCCGGAGACTGCGTGGATTATCGATATAGACAAGCGGGAACGGCTGTCGGGATGGGGATAGCCGCGGCACTGGAAGTAGAAAAGTATTTAGAAGTAAGTAGCAAGTATTAAGTATGGAGAACAAGTTTAAAATACATTCATTTACTGATTTAATTGCTTGGCAAAAGGCTCATCAATTTGTTCTAATTATTTATAAGATTGCATACTCATTTCCTAAAGAAGAAACTTTTGGGTTATCATCTCAACTTAAAAGAGCTGCTATATCGATATCTTCCAATATCGCGGAAGGATTTTCTCGAAAAACAAATAAAGATAAAGTCCATTTTTTTATATCGCTTTAAGCTCGTTAACCGAAGTTCAAAATCAAATCCTATTAGCACGAGATTTAAAATTTATTATTAATGATAAGTTTCAAGATTTAGCTTCTAGATCAATTGAAATATCAAAACTTATTAATAGTTTAATTAAAAAATTAAAGTAGTAATAAAGTAGCAATACTTGATACTTACTACTTTCTACTTAATACTAAAATGAATCAGGGAAAGAAAATGCTTAAGAGTGCGCAAGAGGTAATTAAAAAAACCGGAAAAAGTTTGGGTTTGTCCGAGGAAGCAATCCGGAGATTACTTGAGCCTAAAGCCATACATGAGCTGAATTTTTCAGTCGGAAATAAACTCTATAAAAGCTACAGAATTCAGCACAATGACAGTCTGGGACCATACAAGGGCGGAATCAGATTCCACGCAGAGGTAAACCGTGACGAAGTGCAGGCTTTGGCAACGTTAATGTCCATAAAGTGCGCCGTCGTCGGACTGCCTTTCGGTGGAGGAAAGGGTGGCGTGGCCGTTAACCCAAAAGAGCTTACGGAAAAAGAGCTTGAGGAGCTATCCCGCGCCTATGTAAGGGCGATCTCCAACTTCATCGGTCCCGAAATAGACGTGCCGGCGCCGGATGTGAATACCAATTCCGGGATTATGGCGTGGATGGTGGACGAGTATATCAAATTAAAAGTTAAAAGTGAAAAGTTAAAAGTTAATGGAAAAACAATAAACAAATTAAGATCTGCTTTTACCGGGAAGCCGATAGAAAAAGGCGGGACTTTGGGCAGAACTGAGGCAACGGGTAGGGGAGGAGTAATAATTTTGCAAGCGTTGCTTGCAAAACTACAACAAAAAGTAATCCAGAATTTATTTCGGGATCCAGAATCTAAAAAACAGATGCTGAAACTAGTTCAGCATGACGGTTCAGTTACAATCGCCGTGCAGGGTTTTGGGAATGTAGGTTATTATTTTGCCAAATTTGCAGCTGAAGAGGGTTTTAAGATCATCTCCGCCTCAGACTCCAAGGGAGCGGTTCTGGTTAAAGAAGGACTGGATCCGAAAGAGACCTTAAAATGCAAAGAAGAAAAGGGCAATATCGCCGGCTGCTACTGCGTGGGTTCTGTCTGCGATATCAGGTACGGTAGAGCCGTCTCAAATGAAGATCTTCTGAAGCTTGACATAGACGTATTGGTGCCTGCAGCTTTGGAGAATGCCATTAACAGCCAAAATATGAAGCAAATTAAAGCCAGAATAATCGTCGAGATGGCTAACGGTCCGGTGACGGAGGAAGCCTACGAATATCTGACCAGGAAGGGCGTAGTGATTGTACCGGATGTGCTTGCCAACAGCGGCGGTGTCAGCGTATCTTATCTGGAGTGGTATCAGAATATGCATAGCGAAAAATGGAGCGAGGATAAGGTTAATAAAAGACTAAAAAAAATAATGGAGGAAGCTTTTTCTTCAATTTGGGATAAGGCTGTCAAATATGAGCGTTTTAATTTAAAACGGGCTGCCTTTGAAGTAGCAATCGAGAGAATAGTATCTAATAGCAAGTAGTTATTATAGCTACCGTAATACGAAATGTCATATTTGTCATCCTGAATTTATTTCAGGATCTTGTTGTTTATACTTCTATTAATTGAAATCGCAATCAGTATATATACCCATCTTACTTACGATTTGCAGCTTGCCGGAGCGCGAAAAAGCGGATTAGATGGGTATATACTGAGTAACTCAGTTGCAAACCTTAAGTTATCGAAGTATACCCCTTCTTAGTTGATTTGATTAGATGACTTTAGTTGACAATTTGCAAAATCAACTAAGAGAGGGTATAGATGCTGAAACAAGTTCGGCATGACATTTATCAAAACCGGTCATTTTGTTTTGCGCTGACTATAGTCAGGAAAATTTCATATATAACTGACACCTAAATTATTTACTACCAGCTAGAATCTACTTGTTTGCTATAATTATCTGGCTTTATGCAAGATTTGAGAGAATACTTAGTCTTCCTCAAGAATTACTCAAAATCAAGAATCTTAAGCTTCGGGCGGTCATTTGAGAGATTCAAGGACATCATAGTAGCCCTGCTGGTTGCCAAGCGAGGCAGATACTCGTCTTATTTTTTAAATAGCTCCTTCTTTTTGCTGGTGGCGGCAGTTATTATCGCGGGTCCGATTATTGCCGAGAACAATCCGTTCGTTGCCTCATTTCAGCAAAACAGCAATATCTATCAGGGTGGTGTAGTTTCCTATAACCCTTATGAGAATTCCTTAAGCACAGTGATATCGACCAAGCCCCGCGACAAAATAGTAGATTATGAAGTTGCAGGAGGGGATACTTTGGCGTCTATTGCCGATAAATTTGATGTTTCGGTTGACACGATCAAGTGGGCTAATAATCTAAAGTCGGAGACAATCAAACCAGGCCAGATCCTGAAAATTCCGCCGATTACCGGTGTAGTTCACAAAGTGGTGTCGGGGGACAATGTCTATTCGATAGCTAAAAAGTATGAAAGCGATGCCCAGAAGATCGTCAACTTCCCGTTCAATGATTTTGTAGATTTGGACACTTTTACTCTGAATCCCGGACAGGTGCTTTATGTACCCGATGGGGTAATTGAGGAGGAAAAACCAAGATATATCGCTCAAAGGCAGGTGACTCAAATTCAAGCAGGAGTCAAGGGAACTTCCAATTTTATTTGGCCAACATCAGGTAGCGTTTCACAGTACCCGGTCTGGTATCATATGGCGCTTGATATTCAAAACAGAGCGGCGCCGCCTATTCTGGCTGCGGATACCGGAACCGTGACTTACTCCGGCTGTTTGGGTTGGGGCTATGGTTGCCACATCATCATAGACCACGGCAACGGTTACCAGACTCTTTATGGTCATATGTCCAGTCTGGGAGCTTCAGCCGGGCAGGCGGTATCGCAGGGTCAGAGTATTGGCAGAATGGGATCAACCGGACGTTCAACCGGCACCCACCTTCATTTCGAAGTCCGTTCGGGCGGAACGCTGCTTAACCCTTTGAATTTTTTGAAATAGCCGCTCCCCAGAGAGAACCCAGATCAATAATTAAGTAAAGGACAATTGAGAAAGCTATACTTTTGAGAAGAAACCAAAGCCCTTTCTGTTTATAGACAAAGCTCCAGAAGTACCATTCCAGATTAGTAAACTGCACAAAGATCAATAAAGCAAGATAGAAAAAAACCCAATGGAAGTGGCCGAGAGTGAGAGATAAAACCAATACGGCGGCAAGAATTGCCTTGAAGGCTTCTTTTTTGGAAGTGGCGACCGGGTCAAAGCGCAGGCGCTTCTGATAAAGCAGGATCCAGTCGCGGCTTCTTTTGAAATACTTAATTGCGATCGGCCAGAAGTCCTCAAATTCGTGATAGACCAACAGTTCGGGAGAGAATCTGATTTTTGTCTCCTTTTCGATTCGGTAAGTAAGCTCGATATCCTCTACAGTCGGTTGGGGAAAATTTTCGTCGAATCCGCCGATTTTGCGAAAAAGAGCTTTTTCAACGCCGGCAATGCGGGTAGAGAAGAGGTAATAGCGGGCATATTTTTCCCGCTCGATAAACCAGTAGACCCAGTCGCGCATGGCTTTGAAATTGGGGAAAAACCGGTTGTTCTTTTGCCGGTAGTGCCAGATACCGGTGAATGCCTTAAACTGCCCCTGTTTTGCCAAATTATAAGCATTTCTGAGGGTTGTTTTGGAGAGTTCGACATCCGAGTCCAAAAATAGAATATATTTTCCTTTGGCTCTTTTGACACCGTAGTTTCTGGCTTTGGCCGGGCCGAAATTTTTTCTTAGGCGGTAAACGGTAAGGCGGTATTTCATGAGCGATTCGATTTGTTTGATTTTTTTTAAGGTGCGGTCTTTTGATCTGTCATCGACAATTATTACTTCGACATTTTTGAAGTATCTGAATTGAGAGTTATTGAGTGAAAGCAGGGGAGCGTGGATGGTGTTTTGGCTGTTGTGTGCGGGGATGATGATAGAGAGAACCGTCTGCTTATTCATTACGGAAGAATTTTACCACAAGATTATTATTAGGTAATTTACTTATTGCGGCAAGCGCATTATATGTCAAAGCAGAGCTTGCAACCCGCAACCGCAAGCCCTTTCAAGGGACCCCTGGTCTTAGATTTTTGCATTTGTAAGTCAAAACTCCTCGTGAGGAAACCTGGGGATTTCGGCACGGACGCGGATTGATATCCTAAAATAGGACGTTATGGGAGACGATTTATCTTCCTTTGATTGCTTTTCTTAAAGCATTTCGTGTTTCAATTAATCCTGCAAATTCTTTTTGATCAATAATATCTCTTCCTTGAATTTCAACTAAATATGATTAAAGATTCCTAAATTGTTGTATTATACTTCTATTGATTGAGATTGCAATCAGTATATACCCCTCTAAGTTGATTTAATAAGATATTTTTAGTTGAAAATTTGCAAAATCAACTAAGACGGGTATAGATTCGCTCTTATTCGCAAGTCTTGAAATCTATCGGCAGAAGATCTGAATGGTCTTGAACCTTTATAAGGATTGAGTTCCTCATTACTCATATTGTTATAACTGAATTTTTTCAGGAAAATTCTTGTCTTGCCAGCTCTTTGAATTTAACTTTACCTTTTTTATCTTTAGTATATTGTTCCGCAATCAGGGTTGCCCGATCAGGATGAGTCGGGGGAAGAAAGCGCAATCTGACTCCGAATTGATTGAAAGCGGTCGCATACTCTCGGTCGAATTCATCTTCTCCTCCGAGTCTATAAAAGGCAAAACCTCTTAAGACGTCGTATAAGGGGTGATTTGGTTTAGCTGTGAGACTAATTCCTCCGTCTTCATAATAAGTAATTATTAATTGACCAGTATCAAAAATAGTTTCCTTATTATTTGACATAAAATTATTTTTTAAGACAAATTTATTTAATACTCATAACGTCTAGACACGGTTTTAAATCATCTTCTAGCAATTCTCTACAAGTGATGTAAATCTGTAAACCAGTATATATTAGATATGTTGCGTAATCAGCGATCAATTTGTCATTCTGGTTTGCTTTGTCCCTCGAAGTTCGAAAAACGAAGTGGGAGGGTCCAGAATGACAAATTGATCAACAACGATTCCGGATGCGCCCCGCTGAGGCGGAGCTTACCAGAATGACGTAAAGTTAGGATTAAATTTCTTATTACGCAACAGGTCTATTATACTACTTTGTTTGAATTTAGAGCGGGGGAAGGGAAATATTGTAGGTTTAGTCAAATGGGCGTTGGGATGGCTTGAATTTGCTGAAATCTCAACGAAATGTTAGAATACACACTTATTATGATACCAAGATTAGAAAGAGGCTGTCTAATAAGTACAGGCTGTCCTGCCTGGGATATTGTGGAGGGAATTTTGACAGTTGAAAGAACGTCTAATGCATACCGAAGAAAAATTGCCGGAGATGATACATTGCCGGATCTTGATAAAGAAATCGGAATGGAAATTATTCAAAATTCGGAAGACAAAGTGACCGAAGAGCTAACTGAAAAGTTATATTATTTACAATCCCATTTTTTATTATGCAGAGTTTGTCCCTTTAGGCGGACAAATTAATAATTCAAAATGTTATAGTTAGCGCAAAACAAAATGTCGAATTTGTCATCCTGAACTTGATTTGGGATCTGATTGATAAGATGCTGAAATAAATTCAGCATGACACAAAAATACAATCTGTCATTTCATTTTGCGATCGCTATTTGAATAAAGAATTTTGTCCTGATTGTAGAATTAAAGGAGAATGTGAAGACGCTAGGCGAATTGCTGAAGAAATGAAAAAAAAGGCAAAAGGTTTAGAATATACTTCTATTGATTGAGATTGCAATCAGTATATACCCCTCTAAGTTGATTTAATAAGATATTTTTAGTTGAAAATTTGCAAAATCAACTAAGACGGGTATATATAGTACCCGATGCAAATAGTCTTAACCCAAATTGTCCATCCAATATAGTAGCTAACAATAAAAGGTTAGTTAATCTGCTGGAACAGCCATAAAATCTTCTTGTAAATCAACAAATCATCACCGGTTTTAATCCGCCTTCGCGGAAATCCCCGACCGTTAGGTCGTGGGAGCTTCAAACAAGACCCGGGTGACCTTGACATGAAGATGTTTCAATGATAGATTGGATATTAAGGGACAACCAACAATGGAAGAAAATAAATCAGATCCAAATATGCCGGTAAACAAAATTCCGGATTTTTACCGGAAAAACAAACCCACAGTTGTTTTAGGCTTCATGGCTTTTGCGGCAGTTTTTGTTTTATCATTAAGCATTATTGTTACCCAAAATCAGGTTAAGCTTTTAAGCCAGGCAGCCAGCAGAACCGCTTCGAAAATAATTTTAAGAGCTGTTTCAGTGAATTTCTGGCCGAATAATTACGGTCCGCTAAATTTTACACCCCCTTCCGGCTGGACTTGGATGACAAAAATAAATAAAATTAAGCTTATTTTCCAGCAGCCGGGCCCCACTTATTATTCTTTTTATGCTTCAAAATTTATTGCCGATAATTACGCTCCCTTTGACTGGAAAATCGAAGGTAATAAATCTACAGTCAGGCTTTACGGCTATACTACTGCTCCCTGTAATGCAAACATTACTGCCAGGTTTCAGTTCAATCCTGCTACGGCAACGGGTGTAATGAGCAACGAAGGCGTTCACTTGGAGGAATATAAAGTTCTTCCGGTCAGTCAATGCGGCTATGATCCGGTTACGGGGTATA
>MGAN01000013.1:0-16686 GCA_001789745.1 Candidatus Roizmanbacteria bacterium RIFCSPLOWO2_01_FULL_40_13 | reverse complement strand
GTAATTACTATTGGGATATTAGAAAAATAGTCCTGTGCAACCCGGACCAGAACGGAAGCGGCTGTGCTTTTCAAGCATGGCCTCCTACTACACCTACTCCGACTCCTTCCCTGAATCCTGTCAAACATAAAGTATTTGTAACATCAAATTATTACAAAGTCAGTGATTTCGGTTCATTAAGCGGGGCCGACTCTATTTGCCAGACCAGGGCCAATGCAGCAGGACTTACGGGGACATATAAAGCCTGGCTTTCCACGGGCTCAACAAATGCAAAAAGCAGGATTCCAAACGTTCCGTATGAACTTGTTAACGGGACTACGGTTGCCAACAGTATAGCCGACCTGACTGACGGATCTTTGCAGAACCCCATTAACAAAGACGAGTTCGGAAATACGAAAACCCCTCCGGTATGGACAGGTACGGACGGATACGGAATGACAGTACCATACCATCACTGCAATAATTGGAGTTCTTCATCCGACGGGATGGCTGCATACGGGACAGCAGGTTATAAGGATTCCAGATGGACAAACTTCGGAACAAGCTATACAAGCTGTAAAAATGCAGCGGCAAATATTTATTGTTTTCAGACGACTCAATAGTTTTTGATGAAAAATAAACAGGTTTTGATTCTTGGCTTCATGGCTTTTGCGGCAGTTTTCATAATTTCAATAAACATTCTGGTAACGCGAAATGAAATCAACCTTTTGAGCCAAGCCAGAAGCAGTGCCACTCCTACTCCGACAAAAAGTTCCGGTTTCAAGCCCACCATTCCTCCAAAACCCAAACAGGTGGTTGAGAATTATCCTACGCCCGGAAATTATATTAAGACACCCAATGTTTTCTGTCCGCCCAATAATTCTATGCCTGCGGCACCTTCATTTACAGCCAATAAGATTTCACCCAAAGTATTAATAATCTCCTGGGGAAATGATATCACTTACTGTAATGATAGTGAAACTTTAACTTTGGAAGATTATGCGACCTGGGTAGAAAGACTGTTGGAAATCGGAACCATTTATCAGGGTTATAAAGGAACAAATACTCAAGCAAGTGTGGATATCAATAAAGTCAGCCATGTCAGAAAATATGACGATCCTATTCCGCAAATAGACGGCGTGGCTGATTATAAAAAGATATTTGACGATAATAACGTTTGTAATATGGTCAATAATGGTACTATTGATGAGGTGTGGCTCGGAATAGGAACCGGTATCGGTTCTGCTGATACGCCGACTTTCTGGGAATCCAACATGGTGGGACCGGCGGACAAAATCTTTTTTACAAACGGTAATCCTATCGTAAACGATAATTGCAATAAAGGAGTTAATGTTACTCTTTGGACCAGCAATAATCTCGGTGAGACAGATATATATAACTCAAACAGAACACTGCTTCCCAGCATGGGTTGGCCACTTCATTCTTTCGGTCACAGATTTGAACGTACTTTAGCCCACTATTTGGATAATAATGAAGGATATTATGATTCTGATAATCCTTTGCACTGGCCTGATCCTGACGGGAATGATGAATTTGTCCAACGTTATGACGGGATTGGCTATACTGCTCCTTTACCAACAGGAATAAGATCGTGCGGCAACGTCCACTTCGCTACAAATTCTTTTATTTTTAATGCATATGATTATTACATCAAACCGGCTACAAACACCGAACAAAGCTACTGTGAAAACTGGAATCCGCAACACAGCGGTTCTGCAATAGTTGCAGATTGCTGGAAATGGGGCTGCTGGCAGGAGAATTATTTTGCCAAATGGTGGTTCCAGAGTTTCCCGGGCAGGTGCAACGGAATGACGAAAATAAACGGCGATCCTCTGCCTGACTGGTGGAGGCTTATCTACTTGGGCGACAATTATGGATACGGTTCCTGCCAGACTCCCTCAACCGGCATTTCCTGGCCGGGGTATGTAGCTGACCAAGCGCCAGATCCCCAGGAGCATATATGGACAGACGCAAAAGTTCCCGGATCCGGTGATAAACTTTTTGTGCATATTACATGTTCAAACCAAGAGGGATGTGGTTTAAGTCCCAATTTCAGTTGGTACACCAAATCAGCAGGAGGTACATGGGGTCAGCCTGACTTTACCGTAACCATAGACGACTGCATAGTGACAGGTACAGCATATGATTGTGTGGTAAAAGATCTGGGCGTATCCAACTCGAGCAGCGAGCATAAATATGTTGCTGCTGTTTCAAACTACGATATTATCGCCTGTCTTAACGGAGTCGGTTGTGATTCGGGTGTTCAGCCTCCAACTACTACTCCCACCACGACACCGACGCCTACAAAGACACCTACACCGATAGTATCTTCTCCCACTCCGACTCCGTACGGAGCGTGTCCTGCGGGATATTTATGCGGAACAAACATATCTTGTGCTCCGGGTTATCATGCGGAGGGAGGCATTTTATGCGGCAGCAATAATCCCCAATATAAAAGTTGTCTGACCTGCGTACTTAACGCTTCACCTACACCGATACCCACTTCAGCCCAGACAACGGGGAATAAGATTGTCTTTGTCACTTCAGCCAGATACAACGGCAATTTATCAGATCTTGCCGGGGCTGATGCTAAATGCCAGGCAAGGGCAAATAATTCAGCAGGTTTGAAAGGAAAGACTTTCAGAGCCTGGCTTTCAAAGTCTTCGACCAATCATGCCAAATACAGGATAGGTAATTATAAATATGTTCTGCCCGACGGAACCAAAGTTGCAGACAATAAATCAGATCTTATAGACGGGAATCTGGACCATGCCATAAATATGGATGAAAATAAAAAACCAGTAACGACTTATCCCAAAGTGTGGACCGGGACTTTAAAGAACGGAACTTATTCAGGTTACAACTGCAACAAATGGAGTTCTTCTTCAAGCTCCGCTTACGGGACAATCGGTAATACTGGATACTTGGGGAGCAACTGGACACAGATCAATCTTAAGGCAAGCTGTAACCAAAGCTTCAGACTCTACTGCTTCCAGCTATAGAAGGTTAAAAAAGACATCCAATAAGATATACCGATCGTAGCCCGTCCCGTCTATACCCGTCTTAGCTGATTTTGCAAATTTTCAACTAAAAATATCTTATCAAATCAACTTAGAGGGGTATATACTGATTGCAATCTCAATCAATAGAAGTATATAGCGGTAGGGAGCATACGAGCACTTATGCCGCTATACTTCGATAACTTAAGGGATTGCAGCTGAGTTATATCAAATCCTGTTTGATACTTTTGTTGTCATCCTGAACTTGGTTCAGGATCTGATTGATAAGATGCTGAAATAAATTCAGCATGACACAGAATACAATCTGTCATTTCGTTTTGCGATCGCTATATTACTCAGTATATAGCCCAATCTAATTCCGCTTTTTTGCTCTGGACGAGCTGCAAATCGGAGTAAAATAGGTATAGTAATTTAATCGCCTAGCGGTACAATTAGGGTATGACCGGGACATAAGTGTCATTTCGAGCTTGTCGAGAAATCTCTTCTAGCAGCGGCGATTGAGACGGATTCCTCGATCCGCTTCGCTCTCTCGAAAATGACAATGAAATAATTATGTCCTACCCACAATTAGGGTATGAAAAAATATCTATCTTTTTTTAGCCTTCTTTTCCTTCTGGTTTTAATATTGAGTCTTTATCCGGCGGCTGCCCGGGAGGAAGCGGTAGGGGATGGAGTATTGCCGGGACAAGAATCCCTACAAAATTCTGACGGAATTTCTTTAGAGGAAGACAAGATGATTCTTCCCGACTACCCGACAGCGGTGAGGCAGAACCAGCCTTTTAGCGGAGAAAACCACTGGTATTCTCTGGTGTTTCGCGGAAACGGAGAAGCTGCAATGACCATGAGAGTAGTTTTATCAAACGCCAATGAGGACCGGCTGCCCTTGAAGAAAGTATGGTTGAAGATGCCGGAAATGATCATTCCTTCCGATATCTCTGTCTTCCAGATAATTTTGCCCGAGCGATGTATAAGGTATGAACCCATGCCCGTTTACAGAGGGCCTTATCAGCCGGATATTTTTTATGAAAGTCAAAGATGTGTTGAGTACAGCAAGCCGGACTACTTTAACTATGATGGAGGAGGCAAGTACCAAAAGGCAAAGTATGAATACGCGGTGGACACACTGGCAATATATCTGCCTACGTCCATTCAGCCTGAAAAAAGCGGGTCTTACTTTGTCTATTTCCGTGCTTTGGGAATGACCGGTAAGAACCTCCGGGGCGCTATTAAGTATACTTTTGAATCACTAAAGACGAAAAATTCCATAAATTCTCTTAATGTGGGGATCTCGACCGATCCCGGCCTTTATTTAAAAGGGGCCAGAGGTGAAGCGAATTACAGCTATGACATGGCGGCAGAATTAATGAAGTCGGAAGCAAGGGGAGCGGCTCTTTCCGACGCGATGATTGATCGGATTATCCCGCTGGTCGGACAGGGTGGTATCGTTCATACCGCTTCTCATCTGGCGCCACTGGAGTCTTATAAAGTAACGGGGACGTATGCGGATTCGAGACTGAAGCTGTGGGGGAAGGAAATAATAAGTGCAAGCGGGGTGATTTTGCTTGTGCTGACGATAACTATTATAGGAGTTAAGGTCTGGCGCCGCAGAGCCAGGTGAAAGCGTCCAGATTGTAAGTCTTGTATGAGCAGTTACTACCGCGGGTAACGCGGGACAACTGGCTGGACAACTGTTGGTCATAGCCAGTTAGGTCTATGCTTCTTCTGCTTAAGACGCTGCGGTTTGCCGGATTCAGGAAGTAGAAATGTAATTTTCCGCCGGACTTATAACCGCCGACAATATAGCCGTCGGTGGTCATATCCATGGCATCGGTGGGGCCGGGGAGACTAACATTGTAGTTGTCTTTGGTAATTGAGCCGTCGTTGTTGTAGCTGAACCTTAACAGTTTGTTGCGCGTGGAAACATAGAGCTTTACTCCGTTATTGTCCCAAGCTATGGTTTTGACCCAGATGTTTGAATCAAGCACGGTCTCGACAGATCCGTTATTTAGATTGATTCTATAGATATTTCCCGTGTTCGGGCTACCTCCCCAGATGATATTTAGCCGATCACCGCTCCTGAATGACAGTCCTTCCATTCGGGGACTACCGCGCTGTAAGGTGATGACTTTCTTCGTACCGCCGTCTTTAAAGACCTGGTAGATGGTTTTGGTATTTTTATTAGCCATCATATATACAGTTTTGCTTTCGTTTTCCATCGCCTCGGCGTCACAGATTCCATCAACTGCGCATCTTAAGGTTCTAAGTTTGGTGACGGTTGGATTATTGGGGTCGTCTATTGCTATTTTTACGATATTTGAGCAGTTTTCATTGCTGTGCTCGATTACGCCGTAGTTGATACAGCCGGCTTGGGGCTTAGTGGGAGTGGGGCTACCGGTGGGTGTGAGTATTGTTGGGGGCGTTGGAGTAGGAGTTATGGTGATGATAATAGTTGTCATGGGTGGAGTAGGGGTTATAGTGGGTGTGATGGTTGTAGTGGGTGTGATGGTTGTAGGAGCGACAACGAAGTTAGCAACGCAGACATTACTGCCGGCTTGTGGTCTTCGCGGAGCTATACTAGACCGGCTGTTGAAGATATAGACCATATAGGATATGGCGATAAGGATAAATAGCATCGAAATGAGGCTAAGTTTATTTGTGTCAAGACTAAATTTTTTAAGGTTGTTCATGGTTTTATCTGACTGTTGCCCTTACCTGGTAGTTGCCCAGGTTTTTAATTATAAAGGGATAGATGAATGGATAGGTGTATGTATTGGCTGTACAGGTTTTGCTAACTAAGTCACATTTTGCCGGTATTTTTTTGGCAAAGACCGGCAGAGGGTTAGTATTGTGGTAGAGTTCGAATGTAAAGGAGCCAATCGGCGTGCCCACATAGCTTCCGAAGGCCTGGAAGGCAATCTTGTCGCCAATTTTGGGGTTTACCCCTTTTTGGGCTAAAGGAACACCGTTTACGAATATGTCAAGCTTTGTACACAATTTGGATGACAGAATCTGGGTAGGCGTAGGGCTTTTGCTGAAAGGTGTGGGGGTTATTGTCATTGTGGGGGTTATAGTGGGGGTGATAGAGGGGATATCTTTCCTGGTGATTTTCCCGGTGCAAGCTGAATTTTGAAGAGATTGCTTACCGTAAATATCTATAAAGTAAGCATTGAAGTGGGCTTGTGAGGGTATTTTTCCCGTATTCATGTCAGTCTTAAAAATATCACTGTATGAAAGAGTTCTCGTGCCAATAGTTTTTTTTAAATTTATACCGGTATAACGATAAATCAAATGTTTAGACCCGTCAGGACATTCTCCCTGGTAGTTGGGTAAATCTCCGCCTGAAGCAACGCAGAGAGGTTTGGGATTTTCGGGGCTGTAGAGGTTATCCATATTGTAGAAAGCGTATAGAAAGTCATTGACCGGCTCGCTGGCTTCTGAAATCAGGTTAGTGGTTTCCCCCATGGCCATGCTGGATTTGCTGGTGGAGGCGCTGACGCAAATGTCGCGTCTGGGTGGGGTGGGGGTGGGGGATTTTTGAGTGCTGGTGGGGGTGGGGGTACGAGTCGGTGATGGAGGGCCACTTTGACATTGACATTCATGCGTTCCGCCTCCATGTACGTTATCTCCCGCATTTATAACAACGCAAGTTCCATACCCCCCGCCGCATGCTGAAATTATTTGACATCCACTAAATTCCTGTACATCTGTACAGTCGTAAGTATTAGGTGCGCTTCTGTCGCAATATCCCTGTGAGGCAGGATCCCTAGGAACAATTGTGCACATACCAGCATATGCGTCTTTGACAATTAAGTTGCTGTGGATAAAGACGAGAAGTGTACCGATGGCGGAGAGGAGGAGCAGGTAAACTAACCAAGAGAGCTTTCCGGAGACACGAAGTGTAGTTACTTTATTATGCATAAAATTAACCATACAATATAAAAAACTTCTTGTCAAGTAGATTTTGGCGGGTAACCTTTTTCTATATTTTATTCCACTTTCGCGAAATACCCTTATCGTTAAATAAGGGATCAAAGCGAAGAAGTTTTTCGCTTCGGCGGATTTCAACTCCTGGCGAAGCGTAGTCAAGATTCTCTGATCGTAAGATCAGGGAGTTTCAACCTCAATTCAATAAATAAGATATGTTGCGTATTAAGCGATCAATTTGTCATTCTGGCTTGCTTGCACTTCTTGATCAACAACGATTCCGGATTCGCCCCGCCGAGGCGGGGCTTACCGGAATGACTTAAGGTTACGAACTTCGCACTTCCTGTCAAACTTAGGTGTGAAACGACGAAGGATCTCTGAACTTGTTTCAGCCTTGCATTCGCCACGTCAAACGCGGCTGTCGCAAGAGATTCTTCCCCCGCCAAAGGCGGGGTCAGAATGACAACTATGAAACATGTGATATAGTTAGATAATGTTCTCGCTCGCACTATTAAAGTGAGCCACAAGGATTTTTCTTGGAACCAATATCTCCTTGAACTAAAGCAATTATACTCAATAATCCCTGAAGCAAGCAATGCTGTACCTACCTATTCTACTAGTGTGTATTAGAACCATAGATAGTTATATATTAAAGGTAAAGAAATATGGCATTTATTATAAGTAAAAAATCAGTAAGAAATGGGAACGTGAACGAATTGTATTATTTGGTTGAAAACCATAGGGAAGACAAGAGGATTAAACGGAAGACATTACTTGCTCTTAAAAAATACAAAACAGTTGCTGAGTTACTCGATTCTACCCTACAAGAATATGCCAGCATAACAAATAAGCTACATAGATTTGAGAAAGACTTAGATGATCTCATTAGGTATGACAAGAAGCCACGTTTTTCTTTTGGCGATTCAAGTATTATAAAAAGAAGTATAGAAAAGCTGATTGAGCATAAAAAAGCTGATATAGAAGCGTGTCAAATGAAGATTGACAGAATCAAAAGGTACGTAGTGCCAGAGATAAAATAATAGTCTTATTACGTTTTTGGCACTACAGGTAAAATAGTTATGGCTACACCAGGAATAACATTTGAATTAACGGAAGAAAGTAAACAGCATGCGGTTAAATACGTTGAGGAAAGTGGTTTGTATAAAAACAGACTAGCGGATTTTTTGGGCATATCCAGACCAACATTAGATAAGGTACTTGATGAAAACCCTGACTTTTTTACACTACTCAAGCGTAGCGATGCAGTTTTCTGTAAAAGCCTAATAGATATAGTTAAAAAGAAAAACCCTTTTTTTATCTTACGCACAAAGTATCGTGATGAGTTTAATGACGTTTTTAGTATAGGTTTTGACGCACAATCTGAAATCCAAAGAGTAAAGGAGATTCTTGAATCTCGAACATCAAAGCATATTGAGCATTAGATCACTGTTATTATTTTGTTAGCAAGTTACGTAAAAATCCCCTTAGTTTTATCAGTTTTGTCTTTTCAACGATTTCAAGAGCTGATGTCAAATCATTTTTCTTGATTTTAGTCCAAGATTCAAGCTCGCCAACAGGTACCACATACACACCATTTTTTTGTAGAAGGGCAATTATCGTAGTAAGTTCGGTATAAATAGTAGGGTTAGAAGTTTTGAAATACGGAACACCTTTTTTCTTAAATCTTTCCCTAAACTTAGGATCACTTTTAACTAATGTGTTCAGCTTTGACTTCAGAGCAGTATAATCAAACTTAATTTGAGTATCGGTTACATTATTGGGAAGACCTGAATCTATGAGTATGTCAATATCAACAACTAACCTTGCATCCAAACTTAATGACTTCAAGTATTCAAACATTTGCATAGCTTTACCTCTTCCATTGAAGCCTATGAAATTTACATTTTGAAATAACTGCCAAAAGTATATTGCACTTGAGTTTTCGTAAAATACCCTATCGTTTTCATCTTCGCATAAAATCGCTATTTGATAAAAGAAAGAGCTTAACAGTTTTTCTGCAAGGAGGTTTGAAGAGCTTTTGATAATTTTATTTATTTTATCTGGTTCAATGATTTTTGAAGAAAACTGGTCGTTTTCTCTCATAAGATGGAACATACTAATATCTGATAATTTACTGTTAAGAATCCCTCTCAAAATATCAGGATCATGAGTTGCTAGAAACACCTGTTTATCACCTTTGTTAGCCAATTGGGCAATTATGGTACCTAAAGCTCGCCTCTGTGGAGGGTGAAGAAATGTTTCGGGTTCATCAATAAAAATTATGTGCTTATATGGCTGTAGAAGACTTAGAATTATTTTCATATAGGCTCTAATTCCGTCTCCCTGTGATTCGATGAGTGCTGAATTTTTCTCCCACCATTGAGCAGATACAACTGTGTCAGGTTTGAGATTAGATTTAGCTTTGGGCATAATTCTTAATGGTTTCTCCCCTTGTACAAGGTTGTCAAATCCTATGCTAAACCCAAAAGTATCCTCGACATTCTTTCTTATTAGTGCAAGGATGTCTTTATCTCTGAACAGGTGCCCAATTACATCCTGAGGGATTGAATTAAGATTATCAATTTTTGTCCTATACGGCATTTGTAAGCGACTTGCAGAATCTTCAAGAGAAACAAGCATATTAGTAAAGAACTGGAAATATTGATTTGTACCAGCAGGCTGACCAGGGTTGATTAATAAATTCTTTTCATCATCCGTATCAGTTTTTAAGGTAGTGAGCATTTGTTCGCTCCAAGGAACATTTTGGATATTTTGAATTTTTGTAGTTTTTAATCCTAAATTGGCTATATCCTTGAATGAAGTAGCTGTATAAACGTCTGGGAATAAAGTGGAAATAAGAGTTTTTCCTCTGCTCATACTCAAATTGACATTTACACGAGGCTCAGTTTCTTGAGAAACCTGATTAGTTACCCCATTATGTAAAACTCGTAATAAAGTTGATTTTCCACTATTATTTGCTCCAATGATTAGATTAACCTTTGAACAAGCGTAGGTATTCCCGTGAAGTGTAAGTGTGTTAATTTTCAGCATAAAATAGGATTGAAATACCCCTTGAAATTACATTTCAAGTTTACCATAATTAATTATGAGTGTTAATAGCTGTAAACAAATGTTATAATAAACCATTATGAACGAGCTTTTAACAGTCAAACAGCTATCCATCCTGCTAAAGGTCAGTAAGATGACAATCTATCGTTATATTAAAGCGGGAAAACTAGAAGCAATTAAGGCTGGTAGGGATTTCAGAGTAAAACAAAGCGATTTTGACAGTTTCCTTAAAAGATATAAGCATAAATGATATGTATTGTAATAATTGTGGAAAGCACAATCCTGAGGATAGTAAATTTTGTAAACACTGTGGGGCAGAGATTGTAAGGGTATCAGCGGAACATAAAGCTGATAGTCTTGCTCAGTCTGAAGTTAAGTCCTCAACAACAGAGACTACTGAAAAGGGAAAAGCAGGACTTACTGGTTGGTTGGCATTAGTTGGATTGGGATTGATTATTGGACTGTTTATACAAGGATATGGAGCATTAGAATATTTACCTTTGTTGTCAGATACCTACAATATTCCAGGCTACTTAACTCTTTTACAGTTAGAGTTTATTGGTAGTATTTTTTTTACAGTTGCCACCGCCTATCTTCTCTATTTATATCTCAAAAAGAATGAGAGGTTCCCAAGGTATTATTTTATTTTTCTTATAGCATCTATCGTCTATGTAATATTAGACCACCTTCTTCTCGCTTCATTAAGTGCTCCTACACAGGAATTGCAAAAAGTTATTAGTGATGCACTGTCAGAAAATACGAGTGTGGTTGGTAGAACAATAATTGTTTCAACGATTTGGGCTTTGTATATTAAAAAATCAAAGCAGGTAAAAGTAGCTTTTACTAAAAATTAATAATATGTTTTGCAATAAATGCGGTAAACAAATTGAGGAAGATAGTATTTTTTGCCAATTTTGTGGCAACAAGATAGCTGACGGTACCCCAGAACGTCAATCAGAAAAAGCATCTAAGACAAAAAATGTTTCTAGCCAGCCAGCCAATAAAAGTAAATCTGATTTGTTGTGGGATAAATTTGCTGAAGTTTATGACGCTAAGGATAGCGAGCGAGAGAAATTTAACGAATTATCCTCAGAATACATTTGGGAGTTAATTGAACGATTATACACAAACGCATTTGAGACTTTTATACAAGAAAAAAAGAAGGAGCTTAATACCCAGCCTTATAAGGCTATAGAGGCAATGAAAAACCTGTATTTATATTCTGTCCTCGGTGGTTATAGATTATGGATAGCAGAAGCACTATTAAATGAAAAACCACTTGGGAAATTTAAGTCTTTTGACATCGATAAGTTTGTAGCTGAATGGAAAACATATGATTTTCAAAAAGCAATGAAGGATATTTCAGAAGTAATGAGCACTTGTATGTCTATGTACTTAGAACACAGAATAAGTGATTTTATAGAAAACTCCCCTTCAATAAAAGAGATACCAAATTCCATAGTGGAAGAATTAAGAAGCTCAATAACTTTTCAGATTATAAATGGCTATCTTGCAGGAGAGTTAGAATCAAGATTTAGGAAATAAAATGATTTGTAAAAATTGCAAAAAATTATTATCAGATAATGCAAAATTCTGCAACAAATGCGGACAAAAAATCGACGATATGACAGAACCTGTTTCTAGTAAAAAAAAGGGGAAGAAATCTATTTTCGTTGGTGTGGTTTCAGTCATTGTTTTTTTATTGGCATTTGGTGTAGTTCGCTACCTCACGCAAGAGGCTTTTTCACCCGCAAGTAATAGTAGTAGTTATTCGAAAACTGAACTGGTAAATCAAACTGTCGAGGAAGTAAAAGCCAGCATGTCATTACCTAATCAAATTGATGAGGCAACAACATTAGTTGATATAACAGCAGAATCAAACGCTATTCGTTATCATTATGTCCTTTCGAGCGTTGATACGAGCAAGCTAACAAATGATTATTTGAAAAACTATTTAGGTTCAAGTATTTGCGAGAATAAGGATACAAAAAATCTTCTTAACCAAGGTATAGATATGGAGTATTCATACACTGTTGAAAATTCAGCAGAAAAGTACTTTGTATCTTTTACCAAAACAGACTGTAAGTAATACAAAGATATTATGATTTGTAAGAATTGCAAAAAAGTAAACAGTGATGATGCAAGGTTTTGCATACATTGTGGTTCAGACCTATCAAACAGCAATGTAGCAGTCGAAGAGGGTTCTGTAGACAAGTATTTTGCAGAAAAAAAGAGTGCTTTTATAGAAGAAGCAAAAAGCCTCGCTGATAGTGAAATGAAGCAAGGTATTATCTGGTTTGTTATAGCATTAGTTATTACTTTTGGAAGTTATCTTTTTACATCCGAAGGAGGGACATATTACGTTTTTTGGGGAGCAATGATTTATGGAATTTATAGGTTAATTCGAGGTTTTTGGTATAAGCTAAATCCAGAATCGCTTTTACAAAAAGCGGAAAAGGAAGCAAAAAAAGATAAATAAAACTATGTATTGTAAAAAATGCGGAAAGAAAAACCCAGAAGAAAGTAAGTTTTGCCAGCATTGTGGAATAAAATTTAGCGAGTTAGTGTCTGTACCCAAAAGCAGTACTGAACACCCAGTACCCAGTGAGTATATTAGCGTAAACCACGCTCCTTACCCTTACGTAATTTCGATATGGAAACTTATAATCATGTGTCTTTCAACTTTTGGATTGTATGAAATCTATTGGTTTTACAGACAGTGGAAATCATTCAATACAGCTAATGACTTAAAACATGGCAATTTTACTTTATGGATTTACTCACTCTTTGCCCCGTTATCTTCATATTCACTATTCAAGCATATTTCAAACAATGTTAAAGAGACAAATGATGGCAAAGGATTAGAAGCTGGTGGTCTTGCGATAGTATATTTTTTCTTTACTCGATTTTGGCTAGGGTTCTTACCGCTTATTCCAGTTCAAAAGAAAATCAATCTTTATTGGGAAAAGAAGTATAGTAATAAACTTGTGCGGTCTAACTTCGGTGTATGGAATTGGATTGTGGTTGGTACAGTCGCACTCATAGTTGTATATGCTATCTTTTCTGAAGATACTTCCACCAACACAACATCAACTACACCTGTAGATACTTCCGTTGTAGAAGGTTATAATCAGGATGAAGTTGCCTCATCTGTAGTAAATATTTTTTGTCCTAGTACCGTCACAGGGGAAGAATCAACAGGTGGTTCAGGCACTATAATCACTGAAGAAGGCGTAATTCTCACAAATTCTCATATCATTCCACAAGATAAAAACAATCTTCATGTTGATAACACTGGATGTATGGTAGTTTTACCTGATCCCAACACAGGACAACCCAAAGAGATTTATTTAGCACACCCTATTGTTATTCCCGACTTAAGCGATCAATACGACCTTGCCTATGTATCTATCTATTCCGCTTATTATGACGAGGATGAGCAAAAATACGCTGGTGTTTATCCTCGTAAGTTTCCTGCATTTGATGACACTACGAGGTGTACCAATGAAAATGTTAAGCTAGGTGAATCTGTTCGCATATTTGGATACCCTGCAATCAGCGGTGGTTACACTTTAACAGTAACGGATGGTCTTGTTAGCAGTTTCCCTGGTGATGGATTAATAGTAACTTCAGCTAAGATTAGTTATGGAAATTCTGGTGGTTTAGCAGTCGATAAAAACGGGTGTATGGTTGGAGTACCTTCTTTGGTAAGCTCTGATGAGAATGAAAGCTTGGGAGTAATTTACTCGATGGACTTAGTAAACAAATTCTCAACAGATGTTTCGAATTACTTAGATAATAATAAATGAATTCAGCTTATTGGCAATGATAATTCCAGCACGGTTTACAGAATCATACATAAACCCTCTATAATGCCTTCTAAGTCATGTACTGGGCTGAAACGATAAACTATACGATTTTGACATAAAACCTCAAGAAGCTTATTCTGGCTCTCCTATCGGGATTTTCACTATTCGGATTTCTATGAATTTTAGCCTCATTTTTAATAATTTAGGTATTGACAATCAATCCACTGTATAATATAAATTATACATCGAGGTATAATTTATGATTCTAGTAGCTAGTAATTTAATCGGTGAATTCTTAAAGGATAGAAAAGAGAATAAGCTAAATGAGCTATTGAACGATCCAAAATATACAGTCTCTGATACTTCACTATCCTACAGACAAACTAACTCTTTGGATGAAGATAATTTATTAGCATCAAAACGAAAAAATAAATCCAGTTGGAGGAAGTTTAGTTACAAGGAATTGGTGTATTTTGAGATTATTATTGAATTGAAAAAATTTGGCATTAAGCAAGAGCAATTAAAAACATTATGGGAGATGTTTTTTAAGGAACCTTCTGAAAATAAAAAAGAAATTGTTCTGACTTCAAAATTAGATGGTGAAATGGCGCTATATTGTATTTGGGGTGGTATCGAAATGACCTTAGTATTTTATAGTAATGGAAGGATTGTGATTTCTGATCCTTTGAATCTAATTCGTTTGTCTCAGGAGGAACCACAAATAAGAATTCCAATAAATGCTATTGTTAATAAACTTCATCCACAAATTGGTCTTGAAGTCATACCTCTTCACTTTTCTCTGCAAAACGTATTATTTGACAAATGTTCTATTACATCAACAAAGGAGAAGGAATTATTAGAAATAATACGAAATAAGGATTATAGCGTAGTAAAAATCAAGAAAAAAAATGGAGAAGCTGCCATTGTATACGCTGAAAAAAATAAAAACATAGCAGAAATAACTCCCAATACGCTACTAAAACTACTCGAAACTAAAGATTTCATGGATATGTCTATAGTTCGAAGAGATGGGAAAATAATGAATTACAAGATAGAAGAGACAATAAAACTTTAGGCTCAGCAAATAAACATTGCAGGCATAAAGTTATTAATCCATAGATTACTTTAGTATCAAGAAGCACTTGGGCTAAGGAGGCTGAAAAGCCACTTAGCCTTATGATAGATAACGAGATACTAAAAGCAAAAATTGCACAAGAACTAAAGATACTAAAGCTCACAGAAGAACAAGAAGACGTAGTAGTTAAAGAGCTTAATTATTTGTCAAATTTGCTAATTGAAATTTATATCGAGAAAACAAAAAGGTTCAAAAATAAAATATGAAAAAGGCTATTGTTTATGTGAGGGTATCATCTAAGGAACAACTTGAAGGTAGTAGCCTTGAGGTGCAAGAAAGAATTTGTACGGAATATGCTTTAAGAAACGATTACGAAATAGTAAAGGTCTTTATAGAAAAAGGCGAAAGTGCCAAAACCACTGATAGGACAGAATTGAAATTCCTTCTCGAATATGTAGCAAAAAACTATAAAAGCTTAGATGCTTTAATAGTAGCCAAAATTGACAGGCTGGCAAGAAATTCCACAGACCATGCTTTACTAAAAGTAGGGTTTAGTAAATATGGCTTAAGACTTGTCTCTGCAACTGAAAATCTCGAAGATACCCCAGTTGGAAGACTAATGGAAACTCAATTAGCGGGTTTTGCACAATTTGATAATGAAATACGAACTGAAAGAAGCGTAGGTGGCATGGTAGCTGCCGTAAAGGCTGGAAGGTATGTGTGGGGTGCTCCAGTAGGTTATATTAATACTGGTGGTAGAGGAAGGACTAATTTAGCTCAAAATCCAGATAATCCTGAAATTGTGAAACTAGTTAGAAAAGCCTGGGTACTTGTGGATACTGGTTGTAATCTTGAAGAGGCACGAAAACAAATCTCAAAGGAAGGATTACATATAAGCAAAAGTAACTTTCCTAGAATGTTTAGGAATAAGGTTTATATGGGAATTATTGAAAAATTTGGATTGTCTGTTGTCGGAGATTTCAAACCAATAGTTGAACCAGAATTATTTCAAAGGGTATTAGGTAAACTTGAGAATACAGGTAAAAAGATACCAATTTATAGAAAAGATAATGAAGAATTCCCAATAAGGGGGTTAGTTATTTGTAGTGAATGTGGGAAGGGATTAACTGCAAGCTGGTCAAGGGGTAATGGCGGTAGATATGCGTTTTACCGCTGTATGTACTGTCCAAGAAAGAATTATCACAGAGACGATAGGAACACAAGGGATGGATTCAAAGAAGGTATCGAAACGAAATTCATTAAGCTATTAAAAACCTACAATTATAAACAAACATTGAAAGACGCCTTAATTAAAGCAATTGAAGTAAATTTGGAGTATCGTAACGAAACAAATAAGAAAAAAGTGAATGTCTTGAACAAACAGCTTATACAATTAAAAGCAAAAGAGAAGCAAATAGCTGAAAAAAACTTTAACAACGTTATCAATGATAGGGTAGCTAAAGAGATGCTTGAGGAAAACGAGCAAAAAATATCGGAATTGACGTTACAACTTCATGAACAAGATGATACAAAGGATGAGATTATGAAGGTGGTCAGGCACAGTATTACAGTGCTTGAAGATATAGGGAGTGCATGGATGCGGGTAGAGTTAGATATTAAAAAAAGGTTCCAAAAATTCCTTTTTCCTGAAGGGTTGCTTTATGATGGTGATAAATTTGGAACCACTCGATTAGCCTATTGTATCGAGCCAATATCTACTTCAGCACTTCAAAAGTCTCATGATGTGAGGGTACCGTATCAAAAATGTAACCCGTAAATGAATCTTCTT
>MGAN01000012.1:1072-5115 GCA_001789745.1 Candidatus Roizmanbacteria bacterium RIFCSPLOWO2_01_FULL_40_13 | reverse complement strand
TTTAAAAAGGGCCAGATACTGAAACGAACCCAAGGACTGATGGATGCCTGCGGAGCTTCACCCTTTGAAGGAATTTCCGGTGATCAAAGCATCAATTATTTAAGAAAGAATTACAAAATACTACAATTTACTCCATTCGCATCGTTTGTCGGAACAATTTCCACCCATTTAGAGATAAAAAATTCAATTAAATATCCTCTGTTAAAGGTTCTGAATCTTCTCGATGTTATTCTTACAAAAGCTAGATTATTAAAAGGAACAAGTTATTATCTTGAAGCAGTATAAAATTCATTTTTTTGCCACAATAAATATTTGAGATTCTCCGAATATTAAAACTAATAACTGGTCAAAAACATGAAATATCTTCACTAAAAATCCCCTGATAAATTTTATAAAAAACCCAAGTGGTTTGAATAAAAATAAAGAGTTTCTTAATATGCTTTCAGTTCTATACGTTTTGATAATCTTAAAACCGACACCTTCAATCGCCTTTTTTATAGAACTAACTGAATATCTCCTGAGATGGCCAACTCGAAAATCAAATTTCTTTGCAAACCCAAGCCTGTAAATGGGAGCTTTAAGTGATGGAACGGAAACAATAATAAGCCCATTTTTAGCCAGAGCTTTCTTTAAAAGCTTTAATAAAAGATCATCATTCTTTAAGTGTTCTAATATCTCGCTACAAATAATAATGTCGAATGAACCCTCAATACTTTTTATGTTTTCTAGGTCTTTATAGAAAAATCGAGCCGAATTTAATCGAAGCCTTTTTGCTGTCTGCTTCGCTATTTTAATAGCAAGCTTAGACACATCATAACCAAAAACTTGTGCACCATTGGCTGCCAAATATAATGATAGTGTCCCATCTCCACAGCCAATATCTAATATTTTTTTGTCTCCTAAAGGAATTCTGTTAATTATTTTAAGAATATGGAAATAAGTAAAATTATTACTTGGAATAATTTTGTCAACTGCGCTTGATTTTTTATGAAAGATATCATAAAAAATCACGTTATTTTTCTCTTTTAACATAGTCAACTTATTGCATTATAAAGAAAATGCGATTACTATAGTTACCAGGGGGTAACTAGGTTGTTTCGAAAACTGCTCAAAATATTTTTGTATTCCCTTATTATACTTTCTTGTTTCCTATTTTTACCAAAGGAGGTTTTTGGGGAAATATTATTTCAAGACAACTTTGACGATGGAAATTCAAATGGCTGGATTGTTGCAAGAAACATGCAATGGGGAAATCAATCAAATCCTTGCTATAAAGATGGGTCGCCAACTGACTGGGAAATAAAAGATGGTCGATTTGGAATCTATATTGCTGGCCCTGGATGCGTAACTGAAGTTTCTCCTACTGATGGCGTGTGGAATTCAAGCTGGAATAACTATATTTTTGAAACCGATGTTGAATTTGTCAGAGGAACGGACCACAATTTGGCCTTTAGATACACAGGGTCTCCAAATTTTGATTGGTATGGATTTCACTTTATTGTTTCCCCAAATCCTGCCAACTCATCAATTGTTCTACAAAGAGTTCTTAATACAAATCTATATTCTGACTCAGTTAACTATGCGCTTTCAAAGAATGTTATTTATCACTTAAAGGTTGTTGTCAACGGAGAACACATTCAACTTTTTATTAACGATAATCAGGTTTTTGACTACCCTGATGCTGGAGCTAGATTTCCAACGGGACGAATAGCATTACAGGCAAGTGTTGGGGGAGATCCTGAATCTGAAACCTATTTTGATAATGTCGTAGTCAGAAGTGTTGATGAACTTGAACCACCTGAACCAGAGGGAAAGACTCCAATTGTCCTACTTCCAGGACTGGGAGCTAGCTGGAACACAGAGGCTATGCTGACTGGCGAACCAAGTATTGACTGGAAATTAACTCCGTTTGTCAAAGTTTATGATAACTTTAAAAACACTTTTGTTGAAAACGGGGGTTATATTGAAGGTCAAGATTACTTTGAGTTTTATTATGACTGGCGGAAACCATTAGATAATCTTGCTGATCAATTTAAAACGTATTTGGAAACCGTAGTTTTAGCCGGAAAGCCAGAAAACACCAAAGTTAATTTAGTCGGCCACAGCCTGGGTGGCTTACTGGCTAAAGCTTATGCTCAAAAATATGGCCTGGATAAGATTAATAAAATTGTCACTGCCGGCTCACCCCATCAGGGCGCTGTTACCGCTTGGCAAGTTTGGACCGGAGCCGAGCAGGGTGACAAACTATCTTGGGGCTGGTTGGCTTTAGAATTGTATTTACAGCTACAAAAAGGTAAGTATGCCTCCCCTGTTGACGCCGTTCACAGCTTGGCGCCGTCGGTTAATAATCTAATGCCGACTTTTGACTTTGCTAAAAAAGACGGCATCGCCATACCAGTCAACACTATGTCTAACTTTAATAATTATCTAAATGACTTGAAAAATAATTTGACGGTAGCAGTGAAAAACTTGCTGGTTACAATTGCCGGCCACGAAGATAATCCTGACAAGGATACAAGGCGCTGGGTGAATTTAACTAACAGGAGTTTAGCCGACAAACTTTTGGGCAAATGGGTCGACGGCAAACCGGAAAGTTACGAGTCTATTCCTGAAGGCGACCTAACGGTACTTGAACTAAGTGCCTTGGTTGACGGGGCGATCGACTCTACCACTGTCACCTCTGAACACGCCGGGCTTTTAGCTAACCAAACTGGTATTCAAGCAGTTTTGGACTCTCTGGGTTTAAGCGAAATTGAACCATCAACTGAAATTGTTAGCCCCGTTCGAAATCCATCACTAGTGTTTTTACTCCACTCCCCAGCACAAATTAAGGTCACAACTCCAGCCGGTGGTCACGCTGGTTACGGAGTAACGACACCAATTAGTAATTCCTTATACTCTGAAGCTGATAAACTTCTGGTAATCTACGGCGCTGATGAGGGGAATTATCAAATTGAAGTTGTTGGCACCGACACAGGAGACTATCAACTGGAGATTGGCCAACTAACAGAACCAAAAGATTTTTGGACTAATTTGGTTGGTCAAACCAATGGTGAAATTGACCAGTATCAAGTTAATTTTGAAGCCGACAACCCAGAGGAACAACCACTCGTTGACATAACCGGAAAAACTCAAATTAGCATGGCCGGCTTAATTTTTAAGCAAATCCGCAATCAGATAAATCAATTAAATTGGGACGAAACGACCCAACAATATAGAAATCCAGTAATTAACCACCTTGATAAAATTGACAGGTCAATTAATGCAGATTTGATAATGGTCGGTGCCGGCAATTACTCTCAAGCGGAAAAATATACCTACCTTTTAATCCTCGACGCTTATGACTTGCGCCAAAAACTTGATCTAATGGCTGAAAAAATTAATTTAGCTGATTCAGTCCGAGCTGACTTAAAAAATCAATCACATGAGGCGGGACAATTACTGGTTGACGCCTACCCCGGAATCTTTAACCAAAGTGGAGCAAAATTAACCCTTAGAATGGTTATCAACCATCTAGCCGCAAGTCAAAAAATCAACGCCGCCAGAGCCGAAAATCTAGCAATAATTGGTGATGATGTATTTGCCGGAAATGCTTATAATTTAAGCCTGGAAATGCTTGATCAGGCGGCTGAAGCCATCAATTCGAGCCTTCCAGAAGCCTGGATGAAAAGTGTAGTGTCACGATTACTGTCCCTGGAAGCGACTAAGCTGGTAGACTAACCTGATGCTGTTCTTGCCACAATTGAACTCTTAAATCCATCATTCTCCTAATCCGCGAATGTGCATTGTCTCTAACATTCTGTTCTAATTGCACCTTATCCTCTACCTCTTGACTGAATTTTGAATCTGGAGTTTTAAATAACTTGGATAAGCGGCTATTAAAACCCTCTTGAGTTCTGGCTAACATGCTGGTTTCAGCAACGGTTAAAATTTCCAGCTCTTTTTCAACGGTTAACACCCTTTTGATCACTCCAAACTTAGTTTCTAAATCTCTGATGGCAATCAACAGGTTGGGTAAATGAGGATGTTTGCTGGTCTCAGGC
>MGAN01000012.1:0-1061 GCA_001789745.1 Candidatus Roizmanbacteria bacterium RIFCSPLOWO2_01_FULL_40_13 | reverse complement strand
TCTGGAGACATTATTCAAAGCCATCACCCAAGCCTCTCTAATCGACGACATGAGAATGATTCCTGCTTCTTCTGCTTCCGTGTCTGAAAATCTGCGATTGACCTCCATCTCCACCAGATTATTATCAACTGGGTAGTTACCTGTGATAAAAGCAAACGACTTGCCCTCAGTTGGTGTAAATTGCCTTGTTTCAGTCATTTGCCAGATATTATAACAGATCATGCTATAATTCTAACCTATAGTTAGATAATTTTATGCCGCCAATTGAAGCTTCAAGAGCCTACCTCCCCACCGATCCATCTCTACTTAAAGTCTTTGATGAAGTGTGGCCAATTCACCCAGCTATAAACCAAGTAACTGAATACAAACAAGTTAGAAAAATGGATGATTCTGACCTTACGCCTCCAATTGTCCACCTTCTGTCTGTGGCAGGCGCTCATTTAGCTAATCGTGGAGCAGACGAATATTTAAAAGAGGTTGGTGAAATGTTATGGACCGGACTTGAGAGCCTGAAAGCGGTTGCTTTTATGACTTCAAATACTTCTGAAACAATGAAAATTCTAGGTTTTCCGGCAGTCCAATTTATGCAGTTTCGCCACACCACAATCCCTCAAGTTGGCTTTAAGGGATCGCTTACAAATAGAGAAGATTTATCTGCTTACGTCTTTATTAATCCAGAGTTTATTATCGACGCTAAAACTAATCCCATTCAGACTCTTGGCAATATCGCTTACATCGGCTCTCAAGTTAGAGATTTAATCAATGGCAGGATTATTGGTGATGAAAGAATGGTCTACTTTCGCGCCCTGGCGACAGAGGCTCATTTTCTTCTCCATGCCTTAAAGGACCATCCCGAAACCAAGCTAAACCAAAATTCAAAAGAGATTATTAAGGCCTTTCCAAACGGCCTGGCTAGCCTGCCGACAGAGGCAATTTACCCCAGTAAAGCTCGGCCCATGTCCCCGCACGGATCGCAACTAAACTGATTGATTAGTTAATCTTCTCTGCTATAATCCGCGCTATGCCTGTTGAATTTGATGCTTTATATTTTGTCAAAGATC
>MGAN01000011.1 GCA_001789745.1 Candidatus Roizmanbacteria bacterium RIFCSPLOWO2_01_FULL_40_13 | reverse complement strand
GTAGTTCCGGTTGGTCCGGTTGGTCCTGAAGTACCGGTTGTTCCGGCCTCGCCGGTTGGACCTGTAGGTCCTGAGATACCTGTTGCTCCGGTTGGTCCTGTGGGCCCACTTGCACCTGTGCTTCCAATTACTCCAGCGTTTCCTGTAGATCCAGTTGGTCCAGTTACCCCGGTAGCTCCTGCTGCACCTGTCGCGCCTGTCGCACCGGTTGGCCCGCTTGCTCCGGTTGCGCCTGACCCTCCGCTAGATCCGCCAGCTCCGGTAGCTCCTGTTGCTCCAACTTCACCAGCAGAACCAGTTGCACCTGTTACTCCAGCATTTCCGGTCGGCCCTACCGGCCCCGATGCTCCGGTAGCTCCTGCCTCACCTGTATCACCTTTGTCACCCTTATCGCCTTTTGCTCCGTTTGCGCCAGAGGCTCCTGCAGGCCCAGCCGGCCCAATTCCTCCAGTGGCTCCAACACCGCCAATTCCCGCCAGTCCTTCGCTCAACCTCAACTGCGCCACTCCCGCATCATAAATTACCTCCAAATCAGGACTTAAACTCTCAATGTTGACAAATCCAGGACCAGCAATATTGGAAAAAATTCGCACCACTCCTTCATCCACATACCTCTTGGCAAAAAAAATCGGTTGCGTTATAGACCCGATTTTAGGTTGTTGTAAATTCAGATCGGAACCGCTTACTCTAACCTCATCTTCAACTCCCAAAACATTCTTTTCTTCTCCCAGTTCAATCTCATTCACAAGTTTTATCATCTCCTGCATAACCAGTACCCTGGCGGTATCTGCAGTTTGTAAAGTAGGTGCTACCTTTGTAGTAAGTAATTCGCCGCGATAAGACATTTCCCCGGTGACCTGTTTTTTATTCGTCATCACCAAAAATTTAAACTTCCCAATCAGCCTACCCTCGCTGATTCTGGCATCGGTGAATTTCACCGGCAAAATTGTCCCATCAGGGAGTTTAATTCCAGTTACTACAGCATCAAGAAGCACTGCTTTTTCCATCGGTCCGTTTCTGGTAAAAAAAATGTCTATTGTACCGTCATTATTCTCACTGATCGCGCCTTCTTCACCGTTGGAGAATTCAACATCGGCAATATCTTTTAACCGATCGCCTTCAATCAATGCTTCTTTGATAATATAGTAGGAAAATGACCCGTCTTCTCGCTCTACAATCGACAAAAAAGGCCCGGAAAACGAAGACCTTTTAATTACGTTGGCAGTAATATCAGTCACCAACTCCGTCTCTCCGCCTCTATTAACGAGTCTCAGCAAATATTCCTGCCAAACTTCCGACCTGCCGACATATGACCAAACAAGAGAGATGACAATGCTTGCCAACAAAACCACCAACAGAGTATTTACAATATTGAAGTTAAATCTGGAGCTTTTGGGGTTTACTGTATTCATCTATTTTCTTGGAAAGAATCGGTAAAGCTTGTAAAATATTTGTAAATATTTGTAAAAACTTGTAAAAATCCTGCTCAAAGCGAGATTACATGAATCTTTTTAACTAAAAAAAGATAGGCGGATATCAAAAACATCAAAATCGAGATACTCCCAAATATCAAGATTGAAACGGTCTTTGTTGGTTTGAGAATTTCTCTTAAGGGAGATCTTATCTTTAGCTCCCAGCCGGTTTTATCGATGATTATATTGCTCTCGAATTCATAAAGCTCTTTATTTTCTTTATAGCTCACTGATTCTGTATAAAGATCGTTGAGTTTACCTATTTGATTTTTTAGCGGACTGGCAATTATCCTATTTCTTTTGTCGATGAGGATGAAGTATTCGCCATTCTCCGGATTTGCCACTTTCTGCAAGCGTGACGAAAGAGAATCAAGATTAAGTGAAAAAACCAAAACTCCCATGATCTCGTTATTTTCCGGTGAATGAATCGGTGTTGATACTACCAATGCTTTTCTTTTATCCGGGGTTTTAGTATCAAATAAATTGGAAGTGTAAACTTTCCCTTCGCTAGCCTGCCTGAAGTAATCCCGATTATAAAAATTATCTTCGGTCAATATTGTATGAGGGTAGACGTTCAACAGATCCCCGTTTTTATTTAATGCCAAAGCCAATCTAATATTTGCATTACCGTCTATCACTAAGCGAAGTACTTCCCTGATTAACTCTTTATCATCTGCGGCCATAGCTTCAAGTAAAATCCTGCTTTGAGTTGCATCGGTTATGGATTTTTCGACCGCTTCTAAATTTGAATCAAGCAAGAGCTGTCCGTATTCCAGTTTGTTTTTTAATTCGCGGTCGACAAACTCTTTCATATTCTGCTCCATCAACCAGATCACGCTTGCGGTTATTACGGTTATCAGCAGAATTCCCAGAAAAATGGGTGGGATTATCCTTTTCTCCAACCTCTTCTGGACAGAAAGCGTATCCCAGACAGGAGTCAACAAAGCAGTAAGACCCAGTATCAGGACAAAAAAGGCCTTGGTCCAGGATAAATTACCGGCAAACCAAAAGGATAGAAGCGTGAATACGGCACCATACAACATCATCGTAAGCCAAAAAGCTCTTCTTTTCTTGTTTCTTGTCCACCAAGCTAGGACACTGAAGACTAATGCCAAAACTATCAGCAGAATAGTCGAGTAAGGATTAAGTTCAATTATATTTTCTATAATCCAAGGCGCACTTACTCGATTAAGTAGCGTAATTGCAGATCCTACCGAAAAAATACTGATAAAGAACAAAAGCATCTCGATTCCTCTTATTTGAAAGATGAGATTTAATATCAGACACACTCCCGCCAACCCGAAAATAAATCCCGTACCAAATTCACCGATTTGGTACCGGCTGAAAGCAAAAGCTAAATAAGTGCCTGTCAATATATAATGAAAAACTCGGTGCCAGATTTTTGACAGACTATTTCTATAAAGGTCAGTGATGATCAACCCTGCTCCCCCGGCGACAAAACTCACCTGCATCGGCAGCATCCAGTATAAAAAACCGGCAGAATTTAAACGAGCAAAATACTGGTTAAATAACAATAGGGAAAATCCTGATGCGATTGAAGCAATAGCGATAAACCAGTCAAAGACGCTTGCTACATCGATATGTGCCTTGGGCAATTCGCTTACGATATAACTTTGATTGGCAGTTTCTTTGATTTCTTTTCCGTTTATTAGTTGTCCGGATAAGGAAGGTTCAGCCGATTCTTGAATTTGTCCTTTTTTTGATAAATGCAGAACTCTTCCCAACTCCTCTTCGGTAATTCTAAATCTACCCTTACCAACTCTTATTCCTTTAAGCCTACCTTGTTTTAAAAATGTATAGATGCTGTTGGTGGAAAAACCTAATATATCTGCTACCTGTTTCACTGTATAGGTCTCGCTCATAATTTTTACCGATCGTAACTCATCCCCTCAATAGCGGGAGGCGCGTGCGAACGGTTATTCCGCTCTAGCAATCAAATGCGTAGCGGTATAGCCTTCTAACAGGCCAATTTATAAGATTTTACAAGTATTTACCAAATTTTTACAAGTTGTTACAAGTATATAACAATAATATATAGTCATACTTTATTTATATATATAAAGTCCTATATTTGTCAAGTGGTATTTAGATAAATAAGTATTAGGTTGATCTAAAGCCCTAAAGGGTAATAATTTGGTTAAAGCCCGTAATTAGCGTAGTGTTTAATTCAGATACATACTCTAGTCTTTGGAAGTGGAAATACTAAGATAACTCAATAAGTAACCTGTAGTATAAAATTATGTTAAGTATCAACCCGTAGTAGTTGTTAAAAGGAATAAAAAGATCTTAAGATTTGAACAAGTTGGATTTTATAAAATAGGGCTGACAACATGCCAATTATTAAAAAAGGGCCAAAAGCAATTTTGCTTCTTAATTTTTTCATTTTTAGAGTAATTAATATTAACCCTATAGTCGCACCCGCGACAAAGCCTATATATAATGCCATCAATCCGGCTAGAGTACCCAACAAAAATCCCAAACTAAAGGCAAGTTTTACATCGCCGAAACCCATCGCTTTTCCTTTTGTAATAAGAAAGAGCAGCAGTATCGGAGTCATAACCAGAAATGCCGAAACTATTTGGTTTAAAAATTTTGCGGGAGTAATTCCTTGTGTTACTAAATACAAAAAAGAAAAAGCGAATAAAGCCAATTGAACACTATCGGGTATTATCTGATATTTAAAGTCTGCAAAAAAAATCACCACCGATACCGACACTATTCCCAGTAGCGCAACCAGCATCAATGTCTGGTTATGCAGAGTCAAAAGCGCCTCTCCTATTCTCTCGGTTTTCCCCGGCATGCTATATTGTCCCGTCTGATTAGCCCACACTATAACCAAGACAAACATCACCCCGGTGACAAACTCAACCACAGGATAAATAAAAGAAAACTTTTTACCGCAGTATCTGCACTTAGCACCAAGATAAAAATAACTAAAAATCGGCACCAGATCATACCAAGACAATTTCTTCTTGCAATGGTCGCAGCGTGATCGTCCCGTTATCTTCTCTTCAGCAGGCAATCTGTCAATCAAGACGTTTAAAAATGACCCGATGGCAATACCTAATAAAAATATTAAGATTAAAAACATAAAATTAAATCATTAACTTAAAATCTCCCTCATCGTGCGGTCCTATCAGCGCCAGATTTAGTTTTTCCGGCCGGAAAAACTCTCTGGCTATTTCAATCAACTCATCCTTTTTGACATTCATAATGGTTTTAAGTACCTCCTCCACTGTTACAACTTTATTTTCCAAAATCATCTTTGTCCCATACCAGGTCGCCACAGCCGAAGAATCCTCCATCGAAAGCATAATCCTACCTCTGATCATCTCTTTCGCCCGCTTTATCTCCTCGTCGTTTACCTCGCCGGCAGCAATTTTTTTATGCTCCGCAAGTATTACTTTTATTGACTCTTTTATCTTCTCTTTATCATTTGTTACACCTGCCTGGGTTGTCATATATCCAACATCCAGATGCGACTCTCTGTGGGTTGAGATATAATAACAAAGACCTCTCCTTTCTCTCACCTCGATAAAAAGCTTCGATGACATACCTCCCCCAAGTATCACCGAAAGGACCGAAAGAGCGTATTTTTTTCGATCAAACAAGGAAAAAGTTCGAAATCCGAGTGAAAAATGCGTCTGTTCGGTTTTTTTGTGCTTAACCAAAATATTAGGTTTGTCTTGCTTTTCCACGACTTTAGCAAAACTAAAATTCTTAACCTTAGATTTCCACTGTCCCAATTTCTCCTCAATTATCTGCAAATAACTTTTCCTTTTTAACTTTTCACTTTTAATCTGATTTAGTCCTCCCGCCACGACCAACACCGCATTTCTTGGCGAATACAACTGGTCCATAAAATCAAAAAAGGTCTGCCGGGTAAAGCGCGTAACGGTTTCTTTCGTTCCCGTCGTATCAAATCCCAACGGATGTCCGGGATAAAGCAGGTTTTCAAAAAGGTCTCCCACCTTTCTGGCCGGGCTGTCCTCGTACATATTGATCTCCTCGACAATCACTCCCTTCTCCTTCTCTATCTCGGCCGGCTCCAAAAGGGGATGCCTGACCATGTCCGCCAAGATATCAAGCATCATTGCAAAATGTTTGACCATGCCTTTGACCCAGTAGCCGGTGTGGTCTTTGGAGGTAAAAGCATTATTTACCGCTCCCATCCCTTCCAGCAATGATGAAATGGCAAAAGCACTGGGATATTTTTTTGATCCCTTAAAAGGAATGTGCTCAAAAAAATGGGCTATCCCGTTATTTTGCTCATTCTCATACCTTGAACCCGCGCCAAAAAGCAGAATCGTGGTTAAAGTAGGAAAGGCTTTGGTATTTATCAGAATTACTCTCAATCCGTTGGCAAGTGTAAACGACTGTGGTTGCATTTTAATGTTTGATTAAAAATAACCTATACCCGTCTTACTCCGATTTGCAGCTCTCTCGGAGCGCGAAAAAGCGGATTATACTTCTATTAATTGAAATCGCAATCAGTATATACCCCTCCTTAGTTGATTTAATAAGATATTTTTAGTTGAAAATTTGCAAAATCAACTAAGACGGGTATAGATGAGTATATACTGAGTAACTCGGTTACAAACCTTAAGTTATCGAAGTATACTCTCAATTAAAAGTTATGACTATCCTTTAAAAACTACAGCATGGCTTCTCAAAAATTCCGTATCAAAAGTTTCCAAAAAACCTTGTCTGCCAAGAATCGGAGGCACTTCGTTTCTATCTAAAAAGCCTATTGGAACTTTTCGCTTTATTTCACCTATCTTTGCCGTAATTCTTGATTTTAATAAATAAATTGTTTGATTTCCTCCCACACCCATTGTGATATCTTTTATACAATCATGCTCAAGCGATATCTGTAAATCATTCGATAAATAACTTGGCAGTATGCTAAAATCTGCCCCGGTATCAACCACCATCCAGGTTTCGATCCAAAGTTCTTTTTTAGGAATCTTAAAAGATACTTTCGCAACGGGCCTAAAGACTTGACCAAAGTAGCTTTTTTCGCCATTCTCATAGTCGAATTTTACTTCCATAAAATCAGTGAGTGCGCTTTAGGTAAATAGGCAATTTCAGGAGTCTCTTTAGGAAACTTTTTCCTGATTTTTTTTAATATTTCGGCCGCTCCTTCTCCCGTCTTAGCCGTAAACACTTTGCCCGCCGCCAGTATTACGTGTTTCCCCCTGTAGCGGGGGTTTTTGAATATATCCGGCATAGTAACTTTTTTTTTCATTCTCCAAGTTTACCATATTTTTGGACTTGAAGGCTAATTCCGCAAATTCTTTTATACGCATCTTACTCCGATTTGCAGCTCTCTCGGAGCGCGAAAAAGCGGATTATACTTCTATTAATTGAAATCGCAATCAGTATATACCCCTCCTTAGTTGATTTGATAAGATAACTTTAGTTGACAATTTGCAAAATCAACTAAGACGGGTATAGATGGGTATATACTTAGTAATATCAAATCCGCTTGATTAGATGTCATGCTGAATTTATTTCAGCATCTGATTTAAAATAGCAGATCCTGAAGCCCATTCGACAAGTTCAGGGCGTACTAGTTCAGGATGACAACAAAAGTATCCAACAGGATTTGATATAACTCAGTTGCAATCCCTTAAGTTATCTAAAGTATATATACCCGTCTTATGCTGGTTTGCAACCCATCGGGTTGTCAAAGCAGCTTAGAGGGATATATATTCGAGTGAAGCTCCGCCGACTATGGTCGGCGGCTTCTTGATACAATAATTGAAGTGGCGGAGCTGAAACCCCGTACCGAAGGCGAACTCTCTTTTATTTAACCATTCATCTCCCGACTGTGGTCAGGAGCCTTCTGGTACCGGGGTAAATTAATTTGCGAGTGGTATACCTAATTTTTGCTATTTAGTCTTTATTATTTTATATTTAAATTATGGCTCTTTATTCTTATACATATCAAAAACAACCAGCTATAACTATTCCCCATTCCCAAAGGCTCACTAATATCCTCATCCATACCCTCGCCGCATCTTTCTCTTTATTCTTAGTTTTATTATCGACTCTGCTTATCAATAATTACAATTCATCGTTCGCTTCTCCTATCTCCGGCAATTCTCAAATGAAAGAGTCGGGATCAGTGAAGCAATTGAACAAAGAGTCATTGATTTTAACTCCTACCTCTTACCGTCTAACCAACGGCCGTGGGCAAGATGGTAATTACATCCAACCGCCTACTCCGGCAATTTCAACTAATTCCAACCCGCTTCGCCCAAGTTCCAGCGAGGCGAGCCGGTTTCAACCAGTCTCAACTAAATCTCTCTACACCATCGCCGTCATCGGCGACTCGATGGTCGACACCATGGGAGAAGTACTTGAATATCTCGATGAAGCTTTAAAAAATAAATACCCGGATAACAAGTTTCTTCTCTACAACTACGGCACCGGCGCTCAAAATGTCGAGACAGGTCTTACTCGTTTTGCAAGCCACTTTAAATACCAATCCCGCGACTATCCCGCTCTCCCTGAGCTTAAACCGGATATATTAATTGTTGCCTCTTTCGCCTACAATCCCTTTACACCCCACGACCGTGACCGCCACTGGTTGACACTGACTCAATTAGTACAACAAGCCCAAACCGTATCAAACAATGTTTATCTTTTAGCAGAAATCGCCCCCCTGCGCCGTGATTTTGGCAAGGGTCCGCAAGGGGTAAACTGGTCAGATGACACCAACTTCGAGCACTCGGGAAGAATTATAGAGCAGCTGCAAAACACTGTCGGCCTCTCGTCGACTTTAGGAGTCCCTCTTATCGATGCTTTTACTCCGTCTCTCGCCTCAAGTCAAGAAGGTAGACGCGAATATGTCAACTCCGCAGATGGGATCCACGCTTCAGTCGAGGGCCACCGCTTCATGGCGGAAATAATAGCAGACGCTATCATTTTGCCTTAATTTAATCAGCTGGCACGAGTGAAAGGGATCCCATAAGCAAGGATTAATATTCTGAGTAGAGATTATCTAAGCAGAACCAAAAATAAATCTGAATACTTATGGCAATGAAACTCGTGACGGAATCTGATTAATTTTAATTTTGTAATCGCTAAAAATTAGTTCTTAAAATACACACACACCGGTCCTCCGACTATGGTGGGAGTTGGAATTATAGTGCTAAAAGGCGGTGTTGGACTATTAAATGTCGAAGTTGGACTAAGAGGATTGGTCGGAGGAATTGTGATCGGTTGTGTAGGTCCAATCGTCACCGGTGTAGAAGACTTGGTTATCTCAAATTGATCCGTTATCCGCCCGGAATTTTCCTTAAAATAACCGCGCGCTTTGTTGGGATTGCCGTCTACGTTGAAGGTGATGAATAACGCACCAAAATCTCCCCCCTGATCCGAGGTATTGACACTCGCCCAGATGTAGTTGCAGCCCGATCCGCCTCCGTAGGGATAAGTAGTAGGCAGACATCTGTCTTGATTTCGAAGGCCTTGCCCACCGGATCCTGACACAAATACAAATGTTTTGCCAGGAGCAACCAAAACACTGTTGGGATTACTTGGTACCCCGTTGACTACCGGATGTTGCGAGGCGTCAACTGCCAAAGCTTGGATATTGGTCAAGGTTTTTGTCCGCTCATAGGTATGCTCATGGGCTGTCGCAATAATTGCACCCTGTTGTCTGCAGGTTTCATACACTTCCCATCCCATCTCATCGCCCTTGGTCCCCAACTGCAGAGTGCTTTGGTTCTTATGCCAGGAGCAGACCTTCCAGATATGATTATCGGATTGAAGCTGGTTTTGAATGAAAGGCGCGTAGGTACTTGCCCCAAGCTGATTACCCTGCAGCCCCACAAAAACCATCCTTAAACCTTTATATGTTACCGAATATAACTGATCGTTTAGGTCTGGATTGTCAATATTTACTCCAATCCTAGCCAAGCGATCTTTTTGAAATTTAGCGTAGCAACCGTCCGGATCCGAGCATCCTTCATTCCACGAGGCAGAGTCGTGGTTGCCGACGCTGACGAAATAAGGAAAATTTGACCCAAGGATCTGATCGATCCTCCCCCACCAGCCTGCCGGATTGTACTGATAATCAAAGTCGCCCTGATGCATCACGGCTTGTGCGCCTTCCGTCTTAATATTGTTTAAAGTACTGGTGAAGTTATTTCCCAATCCCGTATCTCCGATGAAAGCCACTTTGAAATTCGGATCAGTCGAAACCTGAACCTGGGCATCTGTAAACCGGACAGACAAAAATAAAAAAACGAAAACAAACTCAAGCAAATATAAATATTTTTTGAGCATATCTTATTTAAATTGCGAGGATTCCTTTGGGTGTTAATTTTTAATAAATTTTCACTGCATCGGAAACTCCACCGTTATTTCAGTCTTCCCCTCCTCTGTTTCAGAAAAAACATTAACCTTTTCCCCATTTCTCTCTGCGCTGAGATAAAGGTCATTGACCATCTTGTCTATCGCCTCATCTGTAATAGTCCAACCCATGCTGATCAGCTTTTGTTTGTACCAGATCATCACCTCATGCGGAGTCTGCTCGGTTGAGTAATAAGCCTGATAACCCATATTGCCTTGATCCTCTTTTTTGTAAGAGTTTTCTATCGTTGAAGCGCTAGACTGAGGAAAAGTCGGAAATCCATCAACCAGTCTTCCCTTAGCTTGAGTCATTCCCGGTTCTACCCGGGTTTTATTTCTTTGTGTAACGATTAATGCTGTCACTACCAAACTAATAAAAACAAAAAATAGGATGATTTTTTTGGTCATATCCTTACTATAATAATACTCCTATAAAAATGCAAATGGAATAACTATACCGCTAGCAATTCAATTGCTATACCCATAGCACTCCGATTTGCAGCTCGTCAGAGCGAAAAAGCCGATTAGATGAGTAGATACTGAGTAATATCAAACCCGCTTGATTAGAAGCTATATCAATACTCGTCACTCTGGCTTGTCCAGAGTCTCTAAACCTCTTTTAGATTCTGGACGCGCCTTCGGCTTGCCAGAATGACGTAAGTAGCCAGGTTTTGAAATAGGCTCTAGATGTCATGCTGAATTTATTTCAGCATCTGATTTAAATTAGCAGATCCTGAAACTATACTTCTATTAATTGAAATCGCAATCAGTATATATACCCTATCTTACTCCGATTTGCAGCTCGCCAGAGCGAAAAAGCGGATTAGATGGGTATATACTGAGTAACTCGGTTACAAACCTTAAGTTATCGAAGTATACCCCTCTAAGCTGATTTGATAAGATAACTTTAGTTAACAATCTGCAAAATCAACTAAGATGGGTATACTGTTTATCTATATAGTTCTATTTAGCTTTAGATTGATCTGCTTGAATTTTTCGCAAATATTTATAAAATTTCCTTATGGTTGGTAGATTTAAATCCCCCCCGCATGGTGAGTTTCAAAGAACTCAAAAAGACATGGCCCAGTTAGCAATGGAAGAAGTTGTTAGCGCATTTATAGGTTCAGGAATGGGTCGAGACCCGGCAGAAAAAGTTGTTTTAAGTGCTGCGGGTGATTCAATGACTCCTGATGGAGTTTCAAGAGCGGTAAGGAGTAGAATTTCTCCCAAATTAATGAAAAAATTAACTTCTCCTAAGAAGTAAGTGTTTGATATTCAGCTTGCAAATTAGGATATTCATGGTATAAATAGTATAAGTAATTAAAGCTATGATTGACTCCCTGCAATATCAAACAACTCAAGACTCCTCGCCCAATAAAAAAAAACCTTGGCTTATAATTATTATTGTCGTGCTGCTTCTTGGAGCTGTAGGCTTTTACTTTTATAATCAGTCTAATAAATCCGAGCCCGAAGAGCCTAAGATGGAAAAAAATCTGACTCCCACTGAAGCTCCCTCTCCTACTCCGGAGATTGATAAAGAATCTGTAAAAATCCAGGTTCTCAACGGCACCGGCACTCCCGGAGAAGCCGCCTCCGCCGTCGAAGCTCTAACCGGAGCCGGCTACAAGGAGGACAATATCGAGACCGGCAATGCTGAGGAATACGATCATGCAAAAGTCTCAATCCAGGTCAAGTCAGGATTCGAAGCGGCTGCAGAAGATATTAAAAAGGCATTAAGCTCTTTCTTTGACGATATCGAAATCGATTCAACTAAGCTCGATGAGGATAGCGACTACGATATTGTAGTTACCACAGGTGGAGAAATCTACGAAGAGCCAACAACCGCTCCCACTACAGTCCCAACTAAAGCTACGACACCGATTACTACTCCTGTTACTTCTCCAACCACCGCCAGCACACCCATAACATCCCCATCGACTTCTCCAACTCCTTAATTTTACATATGATTAACTTCATGTGACTCTTATCACAAATTTAGCCTGTTAAATCAAATTACGCTTGACAACTTATTTACACCAATCTATTGTTAAAATAGATATTTAAATTTGCTATGGTTAACTTTCTGCTTAAAGAAAATAAATTTACGCTATTGCTTTCACTTATTGCAGTTGTTTTAGTGGCAGCTTTTGGTATTCTAACTTACCAATCCAATCAATCTTATACCTCTCAAGCCGCATACAGGGAAAATTTAGTAAGAGGCTGTTATTACAAAATGGGGTGCCCTCCGATCAATCAAGGCAGGCAAACAGTCTACAAATGCCAACCAGTTCTCGTCTGCCCGACTCCCACTTTTTCGCCCAGCCCAACTATTGTCAGAAATTTTCTCGACTGTAATGATTGCACAAAAGCCGGGAAATCGTTTCTTTGTCTGGATACCGTGGTCAAGATTAGCTATTGCTCTGATGCCAGGTCAATACTCCCAAGCGCCACCTGCGCAATCTGTATCCAACCAACACCTTCATATCCGACTCCTACTGTAAAAACCTGCCTTCCTCCTCCATCTTGTCTATTCTCCGAACCTCGCTGTCTTCTCCCGGAGCCTATTGAAGGCTGGTGCAAAGTTACTCCATCGTCCCCCATATCTCCTAAAGCTAGTTTAACCAAAATTCCTACCCAACAAGTCACCTTCTACCCAAATCCCCAATAAGTTTCTTTGATCTGCCAATCTTCCTACGACCGCTTCAATAGTAGAGAGATCACCCGGACCGGTTAAATAATACTAATTTTAAGGAATATACAATTAGCTTTGTTTTGGTAAATTGTAGCTATCTCTACTCAATATTGAATTTATTTATATTATAGGATATAATTTACCCCTAGATATGTCTGAACAGGTAACTAAATTAGGTCTAAAAGATAGATTATCACAAAGTCTAAGCTATATTCCTATTCCTCAAATTAGAGAAGAAAAACTCCGGGAACTTGAGGACATATCTTTTGAGTTAGACCCGACCGGATTGCCTCAGTTTAATCCTGTTGAGATTGATCAATCTTATCTAAGATCATTGAGAATTAAAGGTATAGATCCTAAAAGATTTAAGGTCTGGTTTAATTCTTTGCTCCCGTCTGACAGGCAATTAGCCCTAAAATTGATCGACAATCTTACTTACGTCAACGAACAGGATCTTCATTCAAAAATGCTTGAAAGGCTTGGGTTTGCTCTTGATTTGTCGGGTAAACAAAACTTAGCCTGGATCGCAGTCAGCAGAGAAAATCAACCGGGTCATGTTTCTATCGGAAAAGAATGGTTTCCGTCGGGGTACCGAATATCCGATTGGTACGGGAAGCAGCTATCAACATTAGGTTTTGCGGAAATTATACCCGAAAAGAATACTCGATCAGAAGCGACTAGAAGCAATAGATTTAAACCTACCGATTGGTCTCACTTTATAAAAATTGAGGGAGAGCCGATTGATCTTTACCGAAATGGTGTATTTTGGGATGTAGGCGATTTTCCACCGGCTATCCGATTATTCAGTAGTGGTCAACAAAAAATCGCTCTAATTCCAAACATTCATGCTGTCAGCAATTATGCGCTTAAAATGTTTTTATCGCCGGAAAATAATCCAATCGGCTGTCTGGTGTTTGGCGAAGACTGGTCTTTAGGTTCATCCGTTAACTCTACTGCATCACGCTATCTTAAACCAACTATAAATCGACTTAAATTATTGTTGGAATTAAGCCAACATCTGGTCATAGGTTATGGTATAACAACAGTTGCCGCCAGAGAAAAAATAGATAAATTACTGCACGATGTTCAAACCGAACAAATAACTTTGCCTGCTGTTCGCAAACCTTATTTAGCAGACAATCCCATCCTTACTCTTTCTGATTTATTTAACGAAGAAGAGTTAACTAGAATTATATTAATGGTGCCCGATCTCATTAAATACATAGATAATTATGACTATGATTTAATTAATTATCCTCAAAGAGCATTAACCCATAATGCCATATCTGTTCCTGATAATATGCCTTATATTATTAGATTAGGACCCTGGCCGGAGATCAGAAAATTCCCGTTGATCTTACATCCGTCAGATAAATCCATGTGAAGATCATAGAATGTTGAGTTTGAAATAGCAGTAATCTCAGTTCGTTTATTATAAAAAAATTCTAATCGGACTGAGAATAGGTCTTGCGAATGACCAGACACTACCCGTTGCAGCACAAAAAAGGTATTTATTCTTTAAATGTTTAATCACTTTAACTAATTTTGTTGTAGGCAACTTTTGAATAGGAGAATCAATAGCGATGCCATCAATATCAAATATAATTGCTTTTTTCACTGGTTCATTATATCAAAAGGGTTTGAAAGTCCAGTCCTCTCTCAAAATGTAAGATTATCAGAAAGTTCTATAAAGCGAGTTCAGGGATAGAGGGATCCTACGCGAAAAATTCTTGAAGCATTATCATGAGGGTGTTCGTCCTTTGTTTGTTTTTAAATATACCTCTCTTCGTTTAGCGTCTTTCATATTTCTATAAGCTTCATAATGGATCAGCTCTAATGGAATATAAGGTTTTGTAGCTTGTGAAAAACCTTTGTTATAATCTTCAATTCTAATTTTTAGATTGGTTGAGTAACCAATATAAATATAGTTTTTATGTCTATTGAAAAGAACGTAGACATATAAAAAGTCATAGTTTTTCTAGCCAGGTACCATTCAGCACCTGACTGCGGCAATAGTTGCAAATTATAAGCTAAGTTGCAGATCCCTACATTGTCTAGAGCGAAGCCAGGCGCCGCATGGTGCCTGGTCCAGGGGGAAGGATTCGAACCTTCGTAGCCGTGAGGCGCGAGTTTTACAGACTCGTGCATTTGTCCACTCTGCCACCCCTGGTATTTTAAAATCAACTTTCAAAGACTTTTTTCTTCTTCTATATTATACATAAAGCAGTGTGTTGCATGAGGTATTATTACCGATCCAAAAAATAATAATACCATGCCAAAACTAGCAGCAGCTTTGGACAATCAGCCATTTCTTTGTTAAAATAATACTTCACCTATGCTGGAAAAATTTAAAGACTGGTATCGCAATCTACCTGATAAAAAGCGCTATATCGAGTTCGTCACCGCAATTTTGACGGTTCCGGTTTTGATAACTGTAATTATTTCAAACGTCTCAAGAATCAACGAAGACAAAAAAGCCGCCAATACTACCCCTGCGCCTACTGCCGAAAAGATCGTCATCATCACCCAAAAAGACGAAAATGATATGCCTGAACCAACTAAAGCTCTGCCTAGCGAAGATCCTTCTCCCACCGACACACCTCAAGACTGCAAAAAACAAATCGGACCGATTAAAATCTCCAGTCCTAAGGAAGAAGAGATTGTGCAAAAAGAACCGGTCTGCGTAACTATCGACTATACTGTCGGCGAATACTGCGCCGCCGCTTGGTCATACCGGCTGGACAATAGCGGCTGGTCAGACTACACCAGCGGCTCATTCTGCTTCTCCAGTCTCCCCCCCGGCAAGCACGAGCTTGACGTCAGAGTCCAAAGCGTAGTCTCCGACGACGAAACCACCCTCGAGCGTACCTTTTACTACCAGATAAAAGACGCTCCAACTCCCAATCCTACTTCTAATCCATAGATTGAAGTTTTTCAATCTATTAAGTCCGGACTCAGCGAAACTGCACTAAAATTTCTCCATATAATTTCTGCAAAAAAATTTGCGGTGGGTATTATTTTTACTAAGGGGTGATTTCTTATTTCAGGCAAGTGGTCAACCGTATCGGTTGTTATTAATCTCCTAAATTGAGACGGCATACCATTTAATAAATTCCACATTTTATCAAAGTCAGTATTATCTTCCGAATATCCATCTTTTAGATGAGATACCACAGCAATAACGCTTCTAGCTCCGTGTTCAACAGCAGACATTGCAGCAAGATAAATGCTACTAAAGCTCACCGATTCATCATCGATGATTACAACATCTCGACCATCAACATTACCTACAAAAGCAGAGACTTCGGGATCTGATGTATCAGCGTTTAATTTTCTTGCTTTAATTTCAAATGCTATTCCCTTCCCTTCAGCTCTCTTATTATAAGCATCGGCTCTTTTTAACCCACCTGTATCCGTACTCATATAGACGGCGTTATCTGGATCAATTTCTATTTTAATTTCAGGAATCATCAAATGGCTAGAATATAAATTATCCCAAGGAATTAAAACCGAACCGGTAGTTTGCTCTGCATGAAGATCAAGAGTAATAATTCTATTTGACCCTAGCATTTCTAGTACTCTAGCCACAACTCGTGCTTCAATAGGAGTCCTTGCCTCAGCTTTTTTATCTCCTCGCCCGTATGCAAAATAAGGTAAAACAACTGTTATATAACCTGCTCCCGCAGTCCTAGCCGCATCAATTAAAAAAAAAGTTTCCATTAGTCTTTTATCAGGTTGCGGCCAGGGGTTATTAAAAATAACAACATATCGACCGGTCATTTCGGTTTTTATTCTGGAACTTCTTATGTGTTGATCAGGCCATTTATCTGTAGGATTATCAAATATCTCCACCTGCAATTCTTCTTTCCTCAATGTATCGAAACCATTTCTTTCACAGATTAGATCTCCTAATGCTTTTGAAGTTTGTCGACCGAGTTCTAAATTTCCGTTTCCGCAAAGTATTAATGGAGGCGGGGTAGTTACTCCGCTTTTTCTATCTTTAATTAAAAGTGGGCTGTCAAAACGACTAGATTCACTCAAATTCATACTATAAGATTAAATTAAGCCAATTATAGTAAACCGCTATCATTAATCAAGAGCTTTTAATCTATAAAAAATGCCCTACTGTATAAATAGCAACCGAAACTATTTTTGCAGTTATAGTATAGCCTATCCCAAGGCCATACTTTCCAACCGCTGCGGTTGGATTCCTTGGCCTTATAATAATCCAACCATAAATATCATCAATTATTGTTAAGCGAAATCAGGAAAGGAGAACTGTTAAATCTGGTCAATAAATTATTGAAAAATATCTCATCCGTAGCAATGTTAAGAAAATACAAATATCCCTTCACTCCTCAAGGGGTCTTGAGACGGCCGTTTATCATATTTTGAATTATTTGCAAAAATAACACTGGCTTTTTATGCAGGTTAGTGTTATACTTGGTTAGTTAAAGGAATTCTAATTAAATTTTAAGGAATCAAAAAGCTGGACAAACTCCTTATTTTCTAAAAGACTTCTTAACATACTTAAATTAACGTGAATAATAAAATCTTTATCGGCAATATCTCCCCCTCCACCAATGAACAAGATCTTCGCGATATGTTATCCGGTATTACAGAGGTAATATCTGTAAGGATGCCAACCGGAATGGACAGCAAAAAAAATGCCGGTTATGCTTACATTACTTTAGTCAATTCTGATAAAATTCAGGAGACAGTCCGCAAATTTAATAATACTCTGCTCAAAGGCAATAAAATCAAGGTTATAAAAGCGCATCCCATAGATCAGGATGACGCCTACTTCGCTAAACGATCGAGATATTTCAGATATAACAATTTAAAAAGAAGGTAAGGAAAATCGTTGGGAAATCCCGACTTCGTCGGGATGTCCCATAACGTAATCGTTAATGTCAATTGATATTAATTTGAATTCGATCGAAGTATAAATTTAATTGTTTTTCCCGTCATGAGCGTTCGCTTGCTTATCAATAGCTCATGACTCAATACAGGGAAAATTGTTGGGAAATCCCGACTTCGTCGGGATGTCCCAAATCGTAAAGGAGGTGATATTAAGTGGATAAAAATAAATTATTTGTCGGAAGTTTACCTTGGTCCATCAATAATGATTCGCTAAAAGCCTTATTCGAACAATACGGTGAAATCACCGAGGCGGTAGTTATCATGGATCGAAATAGCGGCAGATCAAAGGGTTTCGGATTTGTCACTTTTGCTAAAGCTGAAGACGCCCAGAAAGCTCTTGAAATGAATGGAAAAGACGTAGAAGGAAGAAGCATAGTCGTCAATACAGCCAAACCGCGCGAAGAAAGAAGCGGAGGCGGCGGCGGTTTCAGAAGCGGAGGCGGCGGAGATTATAGAAGAAATCGAAGCTTTTAAGCAATCTATATATCAATTATAACTCGTTCACTGTCATTTTAACCCTGAGCGAAGCCCCGTCTGACGGGGCGAAGCCGAAGGGGGAAGCATCTAGCGTGAGCGTTTTTTACTCTCAGCTCGTTTGCTTGATCTTTCGCTGTCGCTCAGGATGACAATTGAAACTCCCTGATCTTACGAATAGGAAATCCGCCGAAGCGATCTTCCTGCCGGCAGGCAGGAAATCTCCTTCGTTTTAGATCCCTTATCTAATTTATCCCTCCGAAGCTTTAGCGTAAGGAGGACGATAAGGGTATTTCGCGAAGGTGAAACAATAACGCAATTCCTGATATTAAGTTAACTTGTCGAAGATGTACGAAAATTTATGCATTCGTTGCGGTAAACCACGCTTAGTTGTAAAAACCTGGAAAGAAAATCTGGGATATTCTGTCGTGACAGCTACTGAAACGGCCTGTCCGGACAATGATTGTCAGAAAATTGTCACTGCTAAAAATAAAAAACAGCAGGCCCGTCATGACGCCTTTAAAAAACGCACCCGGCAAACCTTTCTCTCCCGCAGAAAAAAAATCAAAAAATAATATCTCTTTGACTTTTGTTTTTGTATTTGATAAGATTGGTCTTAAAATGAAAAAGCCTTTATTTTCGGCTTTAATATCACTGATTGGATTGCTTACTGTCATTTCTTTAGTAAGATCTGTACAGAGCTTCACTAAACCTGACATCTTTCAATTTTTAGATAGAACTATCCCGAATCAGTATATAGTCGTTTATAAAGATTCCGTCAAGGATACCGACTCCGTCACCAATGAATTAGAAAAACTTTTTAATCTCCAATCGCAATTTCGCTTCAACAAAATATTAAAAGGTTACACCGCGACTTTTACTCCTGACAAACTCGAAAAAATAAAAACCGATCCCAGAGTGGCTTTTGTCACCGAGGACCGTGAGATCACAATAGCCCAGTGGTGGAAACGAAAAAAAACACCGATTCCTACCCGCACCCCAACCAGAACTCCAACTCCTATCCAATCGCCAAGTTCAACTCCTACCCCTACCCTTAATCAATCACCAAGCGCTACTCCTACCGTCGGTGCATCAAATCAGACTATCCCAACTGGCGTCTCAAGGATTGGACTTACCGCCACCAATGAAGGCGCAGCAATCGGAGTTGCTATTTTGGATACTGGGATTGACCTTGACCACCCGGATCTATCAGGTAATATTGTCGCCGACAAAAGCTGCATCAGCGGCGCGTCCCGCGGTGACGACGACCACGGCCACGGCACCCATGTGGCAGGAACAGTCGCAGCGCTCAATAATTCTTTTGGAGTCATCGGCGTTGCACCTCAAGCCAAGTTAATCGCAGTCAAAGTCTTGAATCGTTACGGATCAGGCAGCTACTCGACTATTATCTGCGGTCTGGACTGGATCGCGCAAAATTCCTCAAATTACAATATCAAAGTTGCCAATATGAGCCTCGGAGGAGGAGGATCAAGTGATGGAAACTGCGGCAACAGCAACAACGACGCCTTTCATCTGGCAGTCTGCAGAGCGCGCGACGCCGGCATTACCGTCGCTGTTGCGGCAGGCAATAGTAATGCTAACGCCGCCAATTCCGTCCCTGCCGCCTATGATGATGCCGTAATTACCGTCTCGGCGCTCGCCGACTCCGACGGTCAACCCGGCGGATTAGGTCCAAATACTTCCTATGGCGCAGACGACACTTTTGCCAGCTTTTCAAATTACGGTAACGTAGTTGATCTTGGAGGCCCGGGAGTCAATATACTCTCTACCTTAAGAGGCGGGGGCTACGGCACCATGAGCGGCACCAGTATGGCATCACCTCACGTAGCAGGAGCAGCAGCCTTGTATCTTAAAATTAATCCGGGTGCCAAGTGGAATGAAGTCCGGGACGGCCTCATTTCGCTTGGAGAATCTCTTAACTTAGGCCACACCGACCCCTCCGGCCTCCATCCGGAAAAGGTGGTTAAAACCAACTCACTCTAATCATTCTCATTGTTATAAAAAATTTGTAAGAGTTCACAAGTCTTGACAAAACTGTATTGATCAATGTCGTTTCGACTGAAGTGAACGAAGCGAACGGAATGGAGAAATCTCTTTACAAAAACCCGCAAGAGATTCCTCGACTTCGCTCGGAATGACAACTGTGTCAAGAACCGTGAACTCTTACCTCACCTAATACCTCTTGACAACTTAGGAAATAGGTTATAAGATTAAAATATACCGGTCGTAGCTCATCCCGTCTATACCCGTCTTAGTTGATTTTGCAAATTTTCAACTAAAAATATCTTATTAAATCAACTTAGAGGGGTATATACTGATTGCAATCTCAATTAATAGAAGTATATAGCGGAGGGAGCGTACGAACGGTAATACCGCCAGCAATTTCATTGATGTAGCGGTTTACAATCCATGAACTCTTATCATCAGCAAACCAAAAAATATATTTTTGCCGGAGGAATTCTCGCTCTTGTTTCGGCGGTACTTTTAGCATCCTCCTACTTGAATTCTGAAAGATTAAATTTATTTGGCAAAGCCCAAATCAAAACCCAGACAGTCAAAGCCTGGAACTTCGATCGATCTAAAGAAGGATGGAAAACTCGCTTTACCAGAGATTCTAAAACAAAAAACGGCAATCTGGAAATCAGAATCGGTCAGACATTTTTTGCCCCTCTTATTTTTAACCGAAAGGTTTTCACCCAGATGCCGTTGCCTCTAAAATACTTCAGTATTAGGCTGGCTCTTCAAAAGCGTAAAGAAGTCAATATTCCAACCGCCGAGCCTACTCCGATCCCCGCAGATCCCTTAACTATAGAGGATATTCAGCTTTTATCTCTGCCCGAGCAGACGAATTCTCCTTCAGCTACTGACCAGACATTGGCCTGCACGGCCGAGATGAGAACTTGTCCCGATGGAACCCTGCTGCCTAGGGTCCCGCCAAGCTGTGACTTTTTACCCTGTCCCGTGAATCCCTCGTCTTTTTTTACTTTTGATCTGCAATTAAAGCTCGCCGGCTCACCTTTCTGGTCCAAGCCGATTCCTATTACCGGAAAGATCAGCTCTAACTTTCAGGAATTTACCGTCAAATTACCTATATTTAATCCGGTTGCGATCGAGGCGATCAAAATTGAGATGAGAAACGGTATAGGCCGGGGAGACATAGTCTTGATTGATTCTCTGAAGTTATTAAACGACAGATTTATCCCTCCAACCAGTCCGCCTTCGCCCACACCTATCAAGCTCGCAAGTTGTAATCAACTTTGTTCACCCGACGGAATAGCAAAACCGAAATGTGCTCCTGATCTGGAATGTACTCTTATCGGACCCTCGTCAATCACGCCGCCCCTCGGATTGCCCGAATCAACAAGCGAAGCGGTAAACATGCCTATCGCGTATCTTTGCCGCAATCCCAATAATCCCAGTGATTTGAATTGCGGTATGGATCTGACTCCTACTCCCACGCCGGCAGAACCCTGTATTCCTCCTCCGTCCTGCGCCTCCGGGGGAATCACCGACGAGCAAGGAAATAGGCTTTGGTGCGATCCTCCTCCAGATGTCCTCTGGTGTCCATCCCTAGAAACCACAGTTAAACCCTGTATTCCCAGACCCCCCTGTGCAGACGGTATCGACTCTCCGGATGGTTATCGAATGTACTGTCGTCCGCCTGATCGGTCAACAGCTGACATATGGTGTCCATTGAGCATCACTCCACAACCTGGCACAAGACAATAACACCAGTTCTTACACTCCCGGAGTGAAAGATGATAACCCCACTTGTACATCTTGACAATTTGTCAATTTGTGCTATATTTAAAGCATTATGAATAATATCGTCAAGGTTTCAGATTTCCGCAACAATATCTCCGATTACCTCAATCGGATTATCTATAAAAACGAATCTTTCTTAATTAAAAAAGGTAATTCTATAGTCGCTAAAGTAACAATCTATAAAAAAACCGGTGAATCAATCCAGGACAAAATAAAAAAATATGCCGGAATTTGGTCTGTCAAAGATGCCGACCTTATAGGTAAATATGCCAGAAAACTTCGCAAAGAAGCTAAAATACTCAAAACATATACCCAAATTCTCAGAAAAGAAAAACCGAATTCATCAGTATGTTGGATAGCTTTCTGATAAAGGTTTTGCCGCTTAACTTAGTCGAGGCTATTGAATTCGTCAAGATTAAAATTGATCTGGAAAAGAAAAAAGTACCCTTGGCTCATTTTGATATTTTAATTGCCTCCAGTGCTATAGCTAACAATCTTACTTTGGTTACAAGAAATCTGAAGCATTTCCAAAGAATTAAAGGCTTAAAACTCTATACCCAACTTAGTTGATTTTGCAAATTTTCAACTAAAAATATCTTATCAAATCAGCTTAGAGGGGTATATACTGATTGCAATCTCAATCAATAGAAGTATATCAAAAACTTTAATGAGACAATCTAAATTATTTTCGTTTAACCTTATTTTATCAGCTGCGGTCCTGTACCTGATTTTAGTCCCTTATCCAATTCTCATAAACTCAATCAAGACCGGAAAAGCAACCTCCAAGTCAACCAACATAATAACTACGGACGAAGGAAATACTCTCATCCAAAATAATAGCGCCACAGCAATCACCAATACCGGCGGCAACACCAGCAATTCAAACTCGGTTACTACCGGTGATGCGAAAGCAATATCCGAAATGACAGTTAATAACGGCAGCGTCGAGGGCAGGCTGGAAGTTGAAGTCAATGGTGAGAAAAAAGAGATGACTGTCGACAAGCCCGGCGACTATAAGCTAGAATTGAATAAGGAAGGCGATGCGGTCGCCAGTGTAGAATCAACTACCCCGCCAAAATCCACCAATAAAAGCTTTTTTTCCCTGCTTAAATCTTTGCTCAACTCTCTGCTAAGTTTCTTTTAGAGTTGATCTTGATTCATTCAGAAACTATTTAGATACTTTCATTCCAGATTGTCATGCTGAATTTATTTCAGCATCTGCATTTCTCTGAAGTCAGATCCCAAACCAAGTTCAGGATGACTAAAAAAGCGTATCTGTGCTGTTCAGTATTTAAATCGAAAGTGGCCTATTTCGACTTTTTCAAAGAGCCCACACGCCGATACTGTGGGGGAAGAAAAAGTTATTTTAAACGAGAACTACGGTATCGAGCTTTTTAGATTATCTCCGCTCAATTTCTCCAAAAGAAGCTTAATCTCTGTCCTCGTGTTCTCCGCAGAAGACTAAATAATCTCTTAAGTAAAGTTTTCTTTTCCGGAAACTTTGGTATTTTCATGCCCCGGCTTGGCTTGGTCAAAAATTCCAGGCTCTCCTCTGCCTCGCGTCGTCTGACATACTCGACATACCATAACAGCGACAATGCGAATATCAAAAGATACAGCAGATTGATCCAATTGCCTTGCGACGGCAAAACGGTATTTTCCGCTGCCAGGACCGAACCGTCTCCCCGTTTATCGACTGCTTTGGCCTTTGCCGCAACATGCTTTGACTTCACCCTGAACTGGCTGTACGAGTCGTTGGAATAAAAAAGTTCTCCTGCGGTTGACTTGGCATCGGCATAGATTACGCTTTGATAATCTCCGCTTTTGGCAGTGCGGGGTAGCTTGATTGAAAACGCAAGCTTCTTGGACTTGCCCCCCTCGATCTCTTCCAGCTCAAATTTATTCTGCACCAGAATCTGATTGTTAAAGACTATGTTTTGATAAATTATCGTATCCAAGGCTTTACCTTCACCGCTATTTTTCACGTCAGCAAAAAATGTCAAAATATCCCCGGAGTAAACGTATTCGCCCGAATTATTCCCGGAGCTGACTTCAAGTACAGGGGTCAGTCCCGGTTCTGAAACTTCCTTTACCGACTCGGTTGTCGGTTCGGAATTATCTGCTGTAATCAAATAAGTCACAACCGAGAAACTATTGGATGACATGTCCGTTTCCGGATCCGGAGTTTGGATATCTGCCGTAGTCATAATCTCACGTCCGTTGTCTGCTGCTTCTACCGGTTTTACTATTGCAGCCGATAACTTTTGCCAGATAGTATTATTCCTACTTTGCGAAGTCAACTTATTGATATTGACCGAAATTGAGAAAGATCCCCCGCTTTTTGCTGACACGTCTCCGACAAAAAACTGCAGACTGTTGCCGTTTGCGGCAAACTTGGGACCCGAAACCGAGTTGAGCGAAGCTTCCGCAGGCAGAGCGATATTGAGAGTTACGTTTCTTGCCTCCTCATAGCCTATATTTTCGTAAGTCACGGTGTAGTTCAGACTGTCGCCGTAATTTACCTCCTCCTTATCGGCCGTCATCGACACCTGCAGATTGGGATAAGCAAAGACCAGATTCCCGCGCCAAGCGCCGAACAGGTTGATGATCGGCATGAAGAAGTTGCTGCCGATGATATTGGTATTCAGCAGGTTAAAAATATTGGCCAGAGCTATCGATCTGCCGGTTCGAATCCAAGAAAAGAGATTGTTCCAGGTGTTGTTTTGACCGCTGACAGCCGAGGCATGCACATCGGCATACACTTCGACGCTATTTTGATTCACTACGTCCGTATTTCCTCCGTTTGCTTCGCCGGTTATCGTTTGCGGGTTATTCAACTCATAAGTTGCCGACTCGTCTGTCTGGGGAGTGCTGGAGGCCGAATTTTCCCAGCTGTCCACCGTTCCCGACCAAAAGCCGAAGTTATTCAGTATCAGGAAATACCAGTTGGCCATGAGGATATTCAGATTGGCAAAGGTTGTATTTGAAGCATACGCTATGGCATCGCCGGACGCCAGCGACTGGCTGCTTTCATTGAGTTGAGAGTTGGTCCCGCTGTCGGCATTGGCATTGACGTCTGACGAAACCAAAGCATAGTTGTGGTTGCCGATCAGACTTTCATCATACAATCCGTTTTGCGCCAGATACTCCAAAAATCTGTAAGGACTTGGCACGATGATATTGCCGGTTAAGGACCCGAAGATATTGATGACGCCGAACAAGAAGTTGGAACCGATTATGTTCAGATTAATCAGATTAAAGATATTGGCTGTTGCGATCGAGTCGCCGGTCTGGATGCTTGCTCCTCCTTCATTGTCGCCGGCGCTATTTTGCCCGCTTATTGCGGTTGAGTCGGCGGTCAGATTAACCGTCGCTTGGTTGCTGTTTATAATATATACATTATTGGCGCCTTCCAGACTTGCGGACTGTTCGGCTATTTTCTGCTGGATCAGTTTCCACAATGCATTAAGATCAATATCCCCGCTTTGCGCATCGAAAATCGGCAGCAGGAAAAATTCGAAGTTGCTGCCCAAGATATTGCTGTTGACCAGGTTTGCTAAAGCTGCCTGTGAGATACTGTCTCCCGTCTCGATCATGGCGTCTCCGCCGGCCTCTGTAATCTCGTTTTGTCCGCTGACGCTTTCGGCCGACGCCGTCGCCTCAAGCGTCGCTTCATTCTCCATCTCGATTGTCAAACCGTCATTCCGGGGAGGAGTGTCGGCGACGGCTCCGGAGTCATTCTCAAGCCCTGCTTCATCAGTCGCCTCAACTACATTGGTATTGATCTGGTTTTGTCCGCTGGCTTGGGAGGCGGCATCACCCGTCTCAATCTCGGCATTGCCTGGCGCAGATTCAATCTCATTAACTCCGGTAGTCGAAACAGCATCGGATTCTCCGCTGACATCCGCTTCATTTGCAGTAGAAGGGTTACAATTTAAATCAATGTCAACATTACACCCTCCGGCTGTGACATCACCCTGAGTTGTCGTCTGTGATTCATTAACTGTTGCGTCTTGTGTTGCCTGGCTTGCGGCATCTCCTGTTTGGATTTCATTGCTGGTAGGCGGAGATTCTTGCTCTGGGGTTGAGTTTTCTTCAGTTTCTTGGTTATCGGTCTCGGGTTGAGGAGAAGGATTAGACTCCGGTTGAGAAGTTGATTGTTCTTGCGTGCTTTCCTGTGAAGTGGTCTCTTCGGCATATATGGATACGGGTAGCAATACCGTATTTAATAGTATAGATATACATATTAATATGGATAGTTTTTTTCTAATGCTCTTTGAATGAAACATTTTTTACAAAATATAAATTTTTAGTTAGGTGGCGCGATTGAAAGGGATCCTGCAAGCGCGCAGAATTTTTCCAGCCTGCTGCTGGTTCGAGCACTTGTGGGAATGAAAATCGCGACAGAATCTAACTAAAATTTTTACTTTTTTAATTAATAATTTCTTGTGAAGCGAAGCAATTCACAAGAACCACCTCGCCTCAATTTGGGTACTATTGCCCGGCAATAAGTACTATTCTTCGTCACTCTCGCCAACCGAGCTATTGACAACGATAGTCTGCCAAGCATATGCGTCTGCATCACCCGTTTCCAATTCTTGTTCTAATTCTCCACCTCGGCCGTGTCTCGAACCATCACCGTTTCCTTCTACATCCAGTCCGCCGCCGTTTTGACCTTGATGATGTCCGCCAAGTACTCCAATCTGTACGTTATGACCGGTATTGGCTAATGCTAAAGCATTATTACCTCCGACTAAACCGAAGTTGAAGTTCTTGCCTCTTCCTCTTCTGTCGCATCCGCAAGTGCTGGAGTTAACGATTATATCTTGTCCGGCCGTTGCTTCTGCGTCACCGGTTTCCATCTCTTGTTCCAGCTCACCGCTTGTGCCTAACCCAACTTGCCAGTTTTTACCGGTATTGGCGACTGCGCCGGCATTGTTGCCATAAACTACGGCAACATTGGTGGTTCCGCTATGACCGCGGCGGTGATAATCACCGTTTTCGCCATTATTGCTTGCCAAAACTCCGGCAACCAGGGAAAGAGCTAAAGCTGCGGCTGCTCCGCCTGCTATTAATTTTTTAACCATATTTTTTCACCCCCTATCGTAAGTAAATTTAATTATTAAAATTCAAACCCTCAAAGCAACCACCCCTTTTTTCCCCTCCTTAGAAAGGAGGAGAAGAATTGATATTTTGAATTTCCGTTATTTGAATTCCGCTATTGTTTCGGATTTCGAAATTAGAATTTCGGATTTTTCATTAAGAAGCAACCATCTCGAATAGTAAATAATATAAGATAGAAAGGGAGTTGTTAAAACTGCGATTAATGAATGCATCATAGCTTTTTTATATGACACAATGCCGCCATTGTAGATACTTTAAAAAATCTTGTCAAGATGATCTTTCTAAATCTTTATACTACTAAGTAGATATTAACCTGTAAAACCTATATTAATGTAGCAACTAACCGATAAGAAAATGTAGAAAGGATAAAAACTACTACAAAATATTAACCAATACCTATTACTATAAGAATATGGGGCGATTCACGATTGATTATTACTGCTCCGGGGTTGCTGTAGCGGGAATACACTGGTTTCCAAATCCGTCAGATAGGGACAGTCTCCAATATATGTATAAAATTTCCCCTATATAAGCGTCACAGCCATAAAGTTTTAGATGGTCTTCGATTTTAATCAACTCTATTTGTGAGGGTAATCCCCCCCAATCCAAAGTAGAAGTTGGCGCAGGAGTTGGATAAGTTATAGCTGGAGTAGTTAAGCTTGGCATCAGCTGTTCAGCCCCATTAACTGCACTGCAACTGGTGAATCCCAAAAGACTCACTGCTATTGATCCCACACTTATTAATTTTATTCTCCAATGAAATTCCTTCTTTCCCATATTCTGATTTTACTAAATTCTATCTTACGCAAAGTAAGCGGTTTGGTTCTGAGCTGGCCGTTTACAAAAAATGTCGAACTTCAATGTGTTAGCTCTCCGTCAGCTGGCGGATGAGTTTACTTTTTTTGATTATGCGGCAGACCTTGCAAGGTAATCTACGCCTCTCCCGATTTAATCGGGAAGCATGAATAGGTGGCTAAGCGAAAGCTTCCCCGACTAGACCGGGGGGCTGGCTGACTGTAAAATCATAGAAGTATTAAATTTGCACTTGACAAGCTTCTTCATAGGTGCGCGCGCGATCTTTATTTTTCCTCTCTTCGTTCGGAATAATTGTCCTTGCCCCGCCCACCCATGCGCGGAAAACGACATTACTCCCTAATGATACTAAACCAATAAACCATTTACCAAAATGGTAGAAAATGACCAATATGGATCGAACTAAATCTTGATATACTGAATGCATGAGAAAGACGTTAAGTTATGGCTTTAAAGTATTTCAGATTTACTATAAGGCCAATGGTCTGTGGGCGATATTGGATATTATTGAGCGCTTTTATGACACCACTTTCTATCCTCTTATTCAGATCTATCTTTTATCTAAGCTTCTGGATTTATTGGCAACAGGTAGACAATTGTCATTTTCAGATATTTCATGGATGGTTGTGGCTTACCTTGCAGCTAGCCTCCTCAAGATACTTATTCATTATGTAGCGCTTATAAGAGGGCCGGGGTATGAATTTGCGTTTAACGATTATATTGAACTGCAATTGGATCAAAAATTAAATAAGCTAGATCCTGCTGTCTTTGAAAGTACAAAATTTCAAACATTGCTTGCTCAAATGAATGGGGTGAAAGGGTCAATGAGTAGCTATTTGGATCGAATGATATATCTTGTAAGCTTTACTGTGTAGTTCCTGAGTTTCTCAAATTAGTGTCCTCGATGTAATCTTTGAAGTAATTTGTGGATAAGTGGAGAAATGTCTTCCCCAGCCTGATACTCTTGGTCATTAACAACAATCACTCCTGACCTAACCGGCCGAAGCATTTTCACTACTTGTTTGATACTCATCTTAGTTTTCATTTCAATACTTTTACCAATGGCCAAAGCAGCAAGAACGATAGTTAAATGCGCTTCAATCGAATCTCGCCTGCGATGAAATACCGGTCTTGCCTTAAAATCAGATTTGGCCATACGAAAATTTGCCTCTATCTTAAAAAGTTCATGGTAATAATCGATTACTTTTTGAGGAAGAATATCCAGGTTGGTGACATAGCCCTTGACCCCCGCCAGAGCGTAAGCTTTGTCAATTAATTTTTGATTGAGCTTTTTAGTTCTTGCGGTAACTGTTAAGAATTTTGTTTTGGAAACGGCACGCTTACCCTCAACTATTCTTTTGGCGCGATCTATTTGTTTCTGGATATTTTGTCGATCAAGCTCTGCTCTTTTTTCCCGGTATTGGTAGATGATTCTGTGGTTTTTAAAAGTAGTTTCGATAATCTGGCCGTCTGCCAAAATGTTGTTGACCTGATAATCGGCAATGTCGTAGGGGATTTTGGTGAGTCTTGAACCAACAATATACCCGTGTCCCGCCTCCTCCAGAGATTTGAGGTTTCCGGCGCTTAACATAGCGGCGTCCGCTACAACCGTAATCTCCTGTAAAGCATGCTTTTTACAGAAATCATCAATTACGGGAATTATTGTTTTTGTTTCCGCGGTATTTCCCTCAAAGCTTGTGATTCCGAGAGGAAATCCAGATTCGTTCACAAGAAGTCCGATGACTATCTGCGGTTCAAGCCGCCGCTCTTTGCTCAAACCCGGTTTCCGGTAATCGTCTTCTTTTTGGACTTCAAAGTAAAGTGTTGTTACATCGTAAAGAACAAGACGTAAGCCCCCTCTTGCTCCATAATTAAAACAAATTTGGCTGACCTTTTGCCGGTAATCGTTCTTAACAACTTTTTTTAAACAACGGTACAGCTGATTTTTATCAACGCCGTCTACTTCCTAACTCCTCAAGAACTCGAAGACTGTCCAATTTTGACACAGGCTCAACAATTCGGGCAATTGTCAAAAGAGAAAATGTTTGATCCTTAAGGCCATTAAAACCAAGCATGTCGTACGCTTGAAGAAGTGTTTTGTACAAAAGAGTAGATGAAGAAGATTTAAGGACAAGTTTTAGGGAATTATTGGTTGGCTTAAAAAGAGCTAGTTGGTCCTCAAGAAGTTTTTCCCGTGCTAAACCGATAAGTACTTTTTCCTCTTGTTGATTATGGGCGCTCCCCATATGGATAATGCGTTTAATTCGCCCATATTCTTTGTAGGCAATTTGGATTGCGATTGCACCGCTTTTTGTTTTGACCCGACGGATAAATGCCACACAGAAATGATACTTTAGTGTCCTGGAAAATGGATATTTAAGCTCAACTTTTTGCTAAAAAGGTCAAAGTGAGAAAGTCAGGTGAACTGCAATTGGATCAAAAATTAAATAAGCTAGATCCTGCTGTCTTTGAAAGTACAAAATTTCAAACATTGCTTGCTCAAATGAATGGGGTGAAAGGGTCAATGAGTAGCTATTTGGATCGAATGATATATCTTGTAAGCTTTACTGTGTAGTTTGTTACTGCCACAGTTGTTGTAGCAACAAAGTTTCCAATCTTTATTCCGATTATTGTTATATCAACAATTCCTTTATATCTTTCGTTAGACAAATACAGGGATGATACTTGGCCGTTTATGAGTAAAGAAAGGGGGGTGCTTGAAAGACTGTTCCAATATATCAGATATACTTTTTCTAACCCGTCAACCTCAAAAGAGGTAGCCATTTTTAAGAACGGACAAGTCCTTCTAGAGAAATTTAATCATTCTCACGACTTATATTTCAAGAGATTTTCTAAGGTATATAGCAAAACCCTACCAATTATTATTCTATCGGGCTTTGTTCAAGTAGCAGCTTTTGCAATAACGCAAGCTCTCAATCTCGCGGCAGTATTTGCCGGCAAATTAGCAATTGGTCAATTCACACTTTATTTTCAACAAACCCTGAACCTAACTAAAAGTGCAGAAGGGATATTAGATCATTACTCTTCAATGAACATGAGAAGCAAGTATATAGATCAATATTTTGAATTGTTAGAGTATCCTAATTCAATAATTTTACCTGATAAACCAAAAACCTTTGACGAACAACCAAAGCCTCCGATTTTAGAGTTTAAAAATGTTTCTTTTAAATACCCAGAATCGAAAAGATTTATCCTAAAAAACTTCAATCTTACTATCGGAAGCGGTGAGAAAGTTGCATTAGTTGGAGAAAACGGTGCTGGAAAATCAACCTTAATCAAATTAATCTTGAGATTTTATGATGCCGCTGAAGGTGAAATACTCATTAATGGAACGAATATAAAAGAGGTTGACTTAAAAATGTGGCATCGACAAATAGGAGCCCTTTTTCAAGATTTCATAAAATATCAATTTACTTTCAAGGAGAATATTATTTATGGTGACGTAGCTAAACGAAATGATACAGTTGCTATAAAGGAAGCTATTAAAAAAGCTGGAGCAGACAGCTATTTAGGCGATTTACCAAAAGGAATTGATCAGATAGTGGGAAAAACTTTTGAAGAAGGGGTGGACTTATCAGGAGGACAGTGGCAAAAACTTGCGCTTGCTAGAGCTTTTTT
>MGAN01000010.1 GCA_001789745.1 Candidatus Roizmanbacteria bacterium RIFCSPLOWO2_01_FULL_40_13 | reverse complement strand
TTCATTCTTCAAAACATATGCTTCTTAATGGCAGTCCCAAACGCCCGGATCAAAAAGCATCTCCATTAACCGTCAAAAAACTCGTTGAAATCATCAAAAGCATTTAATAAAATAAGGATGAGGATTACAGCTTATCCGAATATGAATCGCTTTATTGAAGGGAGGTCTTAATTATGGTTTTTGTAAGTAAAAAAAAGGGCGAATCCAAGGATACTTTATTCAGAAAATTTACCAGGATTTTTATCGAGGAAAATGTAGTTGACGAAGTCAGAAAAAAGCTTTTTTACAAGAAACCTTCATTGCTTAAGCAGGAAAAGGAAAAAGAGCAACTTAAATCAAGGTATCAAAGCAAACGCCCAAAAAGAAGCATTCACAGATAAATCTTTATGTTAAATATCTTTTCCTCATCTCGCTTCAAAATAAATAGGCAAACAATAAAAAACTTAGCCGGCGTATTGTTTTCTAAATATAATATACCGAGCAATGCGGAGATTAACTTGATTTTTATCGGTAAGAAAAAAATGAAGACCATCTCGAAAGATTATAAAAAAGTAAATGTTGCCTTGCCGGTTTTAACTTTTAGCTATCTTGATCGAATGTACCCTGACGAAAATAATAAAACTTTTGCCGAAATTTTCATCTGTTATCCCCAGGCGGTATTATTAGCCGCGGAAAGAGAAAAAAGGGTCGACAACATAATCTCGCAACTCATCACTCATGGAGTGGAAAACATCATTAAAAATTGACGTGATTTTATTGTAACCGGGACATAAATGTCATTTCAAGCTTGTCGAGAAATCTCCAACAGCGGCGATTGAGAAGGATTCCTCGATCCGCTTCGCTCTCTCGAAAATGACAATGAAATAATTATGTCCCGCCCATAATTTTCTTATGTATTACTTAAAGCATCGGCCCAAGACAATTGAAGATCTTGACAACCAAAAAGTTAAGGAGATTGTCAAAAAAATTCTTGAATCGAAAAAAATTCCCCACGCTTTGCTTTTTATCGGTCAGAAGGGAACAGGCAAGACCTCAACCGCAAGAATTATCTCTAAAGCGCTCAATTGCAGTTCAAGCAAAGATACGGAACCTTGCAACAAATGTAAAAATTGTCTGGCCGTCGATTCATTTTCCAGTCCGGACATTATAGAGTTGGATGCGGCTTCCAATCGGGGAATAGAGGATATCAAAAATTTAATTCGAGAGTCCAACTTCTATCCGATGAACAACCGCTACCGAATATTTATTATTGACGAAGCTCAGATGATAACCAGCGACGCCTTCAATGCCCTGCTTAAAACACTCGAAGAACCTCCTGAATCGGTTATCTTTATTTTAGCGACTACCAATCCGGAAAAAATACCAAAGACAATTCAATCCAGATGCAGTGTAATCAACTTTGCCAAAGCCAAAAAAACGGAGATCATTTCCATGTTGAAAAAAATTGCGCATAGGGAAAAGTTAAAAATAGACGAAAAATTATTAGAACTGATCTCCGAACATTCCGATCATTCATTTAGGGATGCGGCAAAAATTTTAGAAGAGTTGGTAGTGCAAGAAAAATTGACCTATGAGGAGGGTATCAAATTTTTGGGTTTATTACGGGAAAATTTTCTCTCCCTTCTGATTAATAAAAAACCGGATGAGATATTTACCTGGATCGAAGAATTTAATCGGTCGGGTGGCAACTTCAAAAATTTAATTGAGAAGCTGTTAGACGAACTCCGCATTCTGCTTCTGGCCAACAATGGAATAAAAAGCGACGAATTCACCGCACAAGCTAAAATCTCTACCGAAAATATAGTATTATTAATGAAGTTATTGACCGAGGCATATAAAAATTTAAAAATAACGCCCATTGAATCTCTACCTCTTGAGATTGCGGTAGTAGAATTCTATAATAGTAGAAATTCTAAATCATAATATAGTCAGCGCAAAACAAAATGACCGGTTTTGATAAATGTCATCAGTATGACAAATATGACATTTCGTATTGCGGCAGCTATATCTAAACACTAAACAAATTCAAAACACTTAATTTAAATCATTTGGAATTCGGGATTGTTTAGGGTTTAGAATTTAGAATTTATTTTATACGGGGGGGTGTTTTTTTATGATAAATCCGTTAAGCGGTTTAGGCGATTTACAGAAACTTCAACAACAAGCGCAACAAATGCAGACTGCATTGCAGCAAGAACAGGTAACTGTTGAGAAGAATGGCGTCAAAGTCCAGGTTAGAGGAGATCAAATAATTGAGGTAATTGAGATCGACGGAGTAATAGAAAATCGTATTGCTGAAGCCATAAACGAAGCAATCAAGAAAACCCAGGAGATGGCAGCACGAAAACTGATAGAAATTTCCCAACAACAAGGTCGTTGAAACCGGTTTAAATCGGTTGAAATATGCTAAAATTTCTTACTGATTTTAACTGAGTACAACTGTTTTTGACTGATTTTAACTATGCTAAAGCTCTTTTCCGGTACTTCAAATCAATCGCTCACCCGAGAAATAAGCAGATCGCTAAAAATTCCCCTCGCCAAATCAGAAGTTGTCCGCTTTGACAATAGTGAAGTCAGAGTGACCATCCAAGAAAAGGTCAAAGATTCAACCTGCGTGGTAATTCAATCAACCTCAAATCCTACCGATACCCATTTGCTGGAATTATTCTTTTTTGCTGACGCCTTAAAACGTCAGGGAGCTAAAAATATTATTGCAATTATTCCTTATTTTGGCTACGCCAGGCAGAATAGGGAACATCGCCAAGGTGAAGCGGTATCGGTAAATGTGGTAATACGTTTTTTGGAAGCGATCGGATTTAACCAGATCCATACCATTAATTTGCATGATGAAGCAACCGAAGGGATTTTTTCTATACCGTTCAAAAATCTGTCGGCTTTACCGATCCTGGCCAAACAACTGGCTTATTATTTAAAAAATAATAAGAACCGGGAAAAGGCCGTAATAGTATCGCCTGACCAGGGAGGAGTTGAAAGAGCGCAGATTTTTGCCGAAAATTTTTTCCACACCGCCACCCAGATCATTCCCGGGATGAGCAAAGCAGCGACGAGGAATCTGGACAAAGATGTGGAAATTGCGGTGATTGAAAAACGCAGAAGCTTAAGCCAAATCCATAAATCTAAAGCCCTGAATTTATATGGCAATGTCAAAAATAAAACCTGTATTTTGGTTGACGATATTATCACTTCCGGAGGAACTCTAGTTCATGCGGCCGACTTTTGTTTGAAACGTGGGGCCAGTCGTGTTCTCGCCTGTGTTGTTCACCACGATTTTTCTCCCCAGGCAGAAAAAGATTTAAGCAAAAGCAAAATTGAAAAAATCTTCACCACTAACACTATCGAATTAAAAACCGGGCAGAAATTTTCCCAACTTCAAGAAATCTCCGTCGCCCCCCTTATTGCCCGCGAAATCAATAAATTAATCTGATGTTTTTAAAACTTACTCCTGCCTTCAATTGCTTTTTTTAATGTCATATAATCAGCGTACTCCAAACTTCCGCCAATCGGTAAACCATAAGCCAGTCTCGTAACTTTAAACTTGACGTTATCTCTGGTTTTAATTTCGCTTAATCTGTCTCTTATATACATAGCCGTCGCCTCACCCTCCATGTCCGGATTCATCGCCAATATTATTTCCTTTAAATTTTGCTTTTTCAATCCGTTAGCCCGCCTGTCCTGAGCTTGTCGGATGGACAAACTAGTTAACTCGTTAACTCTTTTTAACAATTGATTTATAAAGATATCCTCCGGTCCGACATGATTCAGGGGATCAATTTTCCCGTGCAGGACATGATAAACTCCCTGATAAATATTACCGGTTTCAAAAGCTATTAAGTCAAGCACGTCCTCAACGACCGTAATCAAATCCTTATCTCTATTGGGATTTTGATCAATACCGCATATCTCATCTTCAGTAAGATTCAGGCAGATTTTACATAATTTAGTTTTAGTCTTAAGGGTGCTTATATTTTCGGCAAACGCTTGCAGGTCCGCCTCCGGTAGTTTTAAAAAGAAAAAAGCCAGACGATTGGCTGTTTTTTCTCCTATCCCGGGAAGTTTCTGTAAAAAAAGCGCGATTTGTTTTAGATTGCTTGGTAACGAGTTCATTTTAAATTTGAATTATGTCGACTATTACCAAAGGCTTTCTCCCTCTTTTCTTAAAAAAATAGTCCTCTAAAATCATTACGGCTTCCTTTCGCACCTGACCAAAATCAATTACGCTGCCGCCCTTAAAATTGAGTGTTTTTTCCACAATTCTTGTTGCATCGGAGAAAAGTTTCTCCTCTCCTTTTTCAAAGACAAATCCCCTAGTGACAAATTTAGGTCTGGTTAGCAGCCTTGCCTGATTATCCAAAACCAATATCACCGAGACTATACCTTCACTTGCCAAGGTTTTTCTGTCTCTAAGAACAATGTTACCTACATCTCCAACTCCATAAGCGTCAACATAGATATTCTTACCTTCTATCACCTCTCCTTTATAAGCTTTATTTTTCAAAAACCAAACGGTCTCACCTTCATTGAGTAAAAAGATCTGTTCTTTTTTGAATCCCATTTCAGTCAGCATTTTGGAGTACTGGAATTGATGTCTGATGGTTCCTCCAATAGGCAGAAAATAATCAGGTTCGGTAAATCTTACCAAGAATTTAAGGTCTTCCTGATTTCCGTGTCCTGACGCATGCAGTTGCTCTTGAATATCCGAGTATTTCACGTCTGCTCCCAGAAGAGAGAGTTCCTCAATCAACGAATACACTTCATGTTCATTCCCGGGAATCGGATCTGATGACATAATCACTTTATCCCCCGGTTTAATTTTTACATTTGGATTTTTGTTATTCGCTAATTTGGATAAAGCAGAGTCGTATTGACCTTGAGACCCTGCTACAATGAGACAAACTTTATTTGCAGGCAGCCGCGCAACCTCTTCCTCTTTAGCTAAAAAATTCTCCGGAATTGGCAAATAACCAATTTCTCGCGAAATTCGAGTATTTTCCCTCATCGATCTACCCAAAAAGGCTACCTTACGGTTGAATTTAACTGCAACTTCTACGCATTGGTGAATTCTGGAAATATTGGATGAAAATGTAGTCATTATGAATTTGCCTTTGGTTTTTCTCATTTCGTCTTCAAAAGTCTGACTTACTATTTTTTCCGATAGGGTAGTGCCTTCCCGCTCGGCACCCAAACAATCTGACATTAGGCATAAAATTCCCTCTTTACCGGCTTTGGTCATAGCGTAAAAGTCCGGATACTTGCCGTAAGGAGGAGTCAAATCCAGCTTGAAATCTGCCCCATGATAGATATTCCCAACCGGCGTTTTGATCAATATATGAACTGTATCTGGTATAGAATGTGTTAATCTGATAAAGCTTAATTTAAACAAACCCAGCGGATATTCTTTTTCATATTCAATTTGCTTTAGTTTGACCGATAGACCAAATTCTTTGAACTTATGCTCGACCAATGCACAGGTTAGACGACTGGCCAATACCGGAGGATTGCCTAAGGTCCGGTAGTGAAAAGGCAGCGCGGATATATGATCTTCATGTCCGTGACTTAGTATTACAGCTCTGATTAAATGAGCTTTATCAGTCAAATAAGTCACGTCGGGTATTACGAAGTCAACTCCCAACTCTTTTTCCAGGGGAAATCCTATGCCGCAGTCCACAATCAGAATATCTTTTAATCTGTCATCCTCATAAAGTTCATAGACGTACATGTTTTTTGTCACGCCTACGACCCCGCCCAGAGGTATAAATCGAAGTTTATACGTATTCATTTAACATCTACCAGTTAACATCTAACATTAGAATTAATCATATACCTTTTTATCGATGAACATATTATAGTTAGCGCAAAACAAAATCTCGCATTTGTCATCCTGAACTTGGTTTGGGATCTGATTGATAAGATGCTGAAATAAATTCAGCATGACACAGAATACAATCTGTCATTTCGTTTTACGATCTCTATATGAGTTTTGTGTTACAAGAAATTATAACACTTGTTAAAATTAACATATGGGCAATATTACTCTAGGACTCATAAAATCTAAGCTGTCGGAAGTCATGGATCCCGAACTTAATATCTCGATAGTCGATTTAGGATTAATCTATGATATCAAACAAAATAGCTCGGGTAAGACTAAAATCAGCATGACGCTCACAACCATTGGCTGCCCATTATTTTCAATAATTGAAGATCAGGTTAAGGCTAAGCTGAAAGAGCTCGGACTAAATCCCAAAGACGTAGTGCTGGAACTTGTCTTTGACCCGCCCTGGTCAATGGAAAAAATGTCAGAACGAGCCAAAGCCATGTTAGGAATATAATACGGATTACGGATCTTATCCGGATGCTGCGACCTCAATCGTCCCAGCCACGTTTGACCGTGCTTGACATTCGGATACCTCCCTTGTTTCCCCTCCTTGCTAAGTAGGGAATTGGGGAGTGGTGATTGTCCGTAGATCCGCATGGATCCACAGATCAGTATTACACTTTTATGGTCAAACAACAACTGGAAGACAGCTTCGAAGGATTGGTCGAGGAAGGCAAATCTCAAGCTAAAAAAACCGTCAAAAGCGCTGCTGAGCAAATTTCTTCATCGGTGAACGTCAGTAAGATGTGGGAACAGCTTCTCGGGGTATCTGATGCGACCTCGCAGGTTGAGGAGGAGCGCAGCGATGGTAAAACCTCCGAGATTGGAAAAAGAGAAAAGCACACCCCTCTCAATTTAGAAAAGCTCGCCAAATCCTATCAGGGTCTTGAAAAACAAAAGGCCGAAAGTCTCAAGCAAAGACTTTTTCAATTAGTAAAACAAGGTGAAGAAAAAATCCTGCAGGAAAAGAAAACTGAAGAGGTAGAGAAAAAACAAAAATCAGAGTACGATGTAGAACTGAAAAAGAAAAAAGACGAGGAGCATAAGACCCATCAACAGGGAGATTTGCCGAAAGGTAAAGTAAGAAGAAGTATCTTTTCTCACAAAAAAATAGCAGAACGCCAGCACGCCGAAGTCAAGCCCGCCGGCGGCAAACAATGATATACTCATCTTACTCCGATTTGCAGCTCGCCCAGAGCGAAAAAGCGGATTATACTTCTATTAATTGAAATCGCAATCAGTATATACCCCTCTAAGTTGATTTGATAAGATAACTTTAGTTGACAATTTGCAAAATCAACTAAGACGGGCATAGATGGGTATATACTGAATAACTCGGTTGCAAACCTTAAGTTATCAAAGTATATAATAATTAGTAGAAAGCGCGCGATTTAAGAGCAAATATACTTCTATTGATTGAGATTGCAATCAGTATATACCCCTCTAAGTTGATTTAATAAGATATTTTTAGTTGAAAATTTGCAAAATCAACTAAGACGGGTATAGCTTTCGAGACAAATTAGGGAAATTCGGGGATTGGCGCAGCGGTAGCGCGCACGGTTCGGGACCGTGAGGTCGTGAGTTCAAATCTCACATCCCCGACTAAAAATAAGATCTCAAAGCTCCAAACTATAGGACACAATTAAATTATTTAAATTTTATCTTTATCTGGTATTGGATTAAATCAGCCGACAATATCAAGCTATTTAAAGTAAATTCACGATGATAAATCTCTCAATCTATGAAAATTAAGTAAATTCATCGATTTAAGTCTATAAATTACTGAATTCAGAGCAAAATAACAATATAAACGATGATTTATCAGATACCTCAGAAAGGTGCTAATTCAACACGCAAATTTATTTAGCCTGTTAGAATAATCTAAAACTGACCTTAACCCGCTTTTTGCTGAAAAATCTGTTCTATCGCGCTATACTCGAGAATATACTTAATTTATATCCGTTGCAGTTTACTAAAAAAATTTTTACCTGTAATTTCGCCAAAGGAATTGAAATTCTAGGTGTGCTTATAGTATTCATACCTTAATTTCATTCTAATTTTTTACTTACTCCGGTAAGCAAACACTCTCATTTGTTATCACTGCTATAAGTCTCAAAAATGAGCAATAAAAAAGTTCGTTAGAAATCTATAACTTTCATTAATAATCTACAATTGTCGTTCCGGCGAAGACGGGAAACTGTTAAACAGATTATACGAAGTAAATAATTTGGATTAAAGCCAAATGCTTTAGCTACCGCAATACGAAACGTCATATTTGTCATCCTGAATTTATTTCAGGATCTTGTTGTTTATACTTCTGTTAATTGATATAGCAATCAGTATATACCCCTCTCTAAGTTGATTTGATAAGATGACTTTAGTTGACAATTTGCAAAATCAACTAAGAGGGGGTAAAGATGCTGATACAAGTTCAGCATGACATTTATCAAAACCGGTCATTTTGTTTTGCGCTGACTATATTAAATAGATTACACAGCGCAATGCAGTACTGAAGTATATATAAAAAAGTTTAAAAAAAATTATAAATTTATAAAATTTAGAGTAAATGTAGATAATTTTATACAACCTACGTTTTATAAAACACTTTGAATTATTGTAATCTCGAAGAGTCTCTCAATTTATTTGAGAGACTCGCATCAGCAAGAGATCCTTCGTTAATTGCTCAGGATGACAATACATATACCCATTTTACTCCGATTTGCAGCTTTCTCGGAGCGCGAAAAAGCGGATTAGATGAGTATATACTGAATGAACCACCTCGCAGCAGAGAGTTGCGAGGCATCTATACCCGTCTTATGCTGGTTTGCAACCCGTCGGGTTGTCAAAGCAGCTTAGAGGGGTATATACTCGAGCAAATTTATTTGCGAGTGGTATAGTCTGTCATTCCCTCGCAGGGAGGGAATAACAGACTAAAATAATCATTATTTGTAATGGAATTGACAGACTGGATCCCCTCCCTGCGTGGGGATGACAAACATTTCGCAGCAAGCTGCGAGGAATTAGACCGAATACAATTGAAAAATTAAGCAAGTATGATCAAGTTATTTTAGATAAATTAATTGATCGTTAAGAAAATAAGATCATAAATCAATAGAATAGTTCAATTAAATTAATCTTTTGCAATTTTTAAGCACAGTTGTATACTTGAAATAATGAAAATCTACAATACTTTAACCAGAAAACTGGAACAATTTAAACCGCTTACTCCCAACCAGGTTCTGTTTTACCACTGCGGTCCAACAGTCTATTGGGTTCAGCACATCGGTAATCTGCGCGCTATGGTCTGGGCCGATCTGATTAGAAAAAGTTTGATTTTCCAAAATTATCAAGTGCTTTTTGTCCGAAACTACACGGATGTAGGACATCTGACCAGCGATGCGGACGAAGGAGAAGACAAGATGGAAAAGGGCGCCAAAAGGGAAGGTTTGACCCCTGACCAAATAGCCGACAAATACATCAATCTTTTCGAGCAGGATACAGCCAGTCTAAATATCCTCAACCCCGATCATAAACCCAGAGCTACCCAATATATTCCCCAAATGCTGGAGACGATCAAGATACTGCTTGAAAAAAAACATGCCTATATTACGGATTTAGCTATCTATTTTGACGTTAAGACCTACAAAAACTACAACCGGCTGAATAAACAAAAACCCGACCTCAATAAACCGGGCATGGGCAAAGCAAAAGTGGAGGATCGCCAAAAAAAACATGCCGCCGACTTTGCGCTTTGGTTTTTCAACAAAGGTCCGCACGAGAAAGCTCTCCAGACTTGGGATTCGCTTTGGGGCATGGGCTTTCCGGGCTGGCATATCGAGTGTAGCGTCATGGCTAAAGAGTTGTTGGCAAAAACCATCGATATACATATGGGTGGGGTAGAGCATGTCCCGATTCACCACACCAACGAAATCGCCCAATCAGAGTCAGCTTACGGTCAAAGATTTGTCAACTACTGGCTGCATAACGAGCACTTATTGGTCAACGGCAATAAAATGGCCAAATCAGAAGGGACCGGCTTTACATTAGACGACGTCATTAAAAGAGGCTTCGACCCTCTTGACCTGCGCTACTTTTTTTTACAAGCCCATTACCGTTCACGACAAAATTTTACCTGGAATGCTTTGACTTCTGCACAAGAAGGATATAAAAAGCTTAAAGAAACTGTCTTATCGCTCAAGAAACAAAAACAACGAACTGCGCTTTCCAATGAAAAATTAAATCTGTTGGATAGCTTTCGGCAAAAGTTCACCGATTTTATCTCCAATGACTTCGAGATTCCCCAAGCCTTGGCTTTAACTTGGGCGATGCTCAAATCCAATATTCCTTCTATTGATAAGCTTGATCTTTTATTCGAATTTGACCAAGTCTTTGGTCTTAAATTAAATAACATCAAAGAAGAAGATGTCCCTGACGAAATACTAAAGCTCGCCAATGATAGGGAAAAAGCCAGGAAAATGGGAGATTTTCAAACCTCGGATAAAATTCGAAATCAAATTTCCGAAAAAGGCTATATTATCGAAGATCTTCCAAACGGTTTTAAAATTAAACAAAAATGAAAAAAGAAATTGTCAGCAAAAAAATTTTATTTGAAATCATAGACCACTATGGTAAAAAAATTATAACTACCCAAGAGTACTGGAATAGAATAAATACAATAAAACATCCGGAAGCACAACTTAAACGTGAAGAAGTAATCAAAACTATTCAAAAACCTGATATAATTTACCAAGGAAATGATAATAAATCTTATATCTTTGTCAGGACTTATAGAAGATATAAATTGTTTGTAATTCTAAAACATGAAAATAATATTGGTTTCCTGATTACAATTTACATTACAACTAAAAAAAAGATAAATAAAAAAATATTATGGCAAAAATAACAATAGATATTGACCCTGTATTAAACGTATTTCAAATTTGGTGGGATGATCGAAAAAAAGCCGTCGAAGCGATTCCCTCGGACGATAAAAGAATGGAAGCTGACATTATTGTGGATAAAAAAGGCGTACCTCTAAGCGTTGAAATTGTCGGTTTTTTACCCGAAGAACTTAATGCAAGCAAATTCCTTAACAGCAAACAAATCACCTATTATCTCTCAACTGGAAAAGTTCCTTTTAAAAAATTACTTACAAAAGTAAAGTTGCACAAATAAAAATTTGTGTTATAATTTTTTTTAAACGTCGTCCCGATTGATCGGGGATCGTTGCTAATCAAAATGTCAATCAAGATTTATTCAATTCTTTTTGTCCTCTTTATTGACCGCATCTGATGCGGCGGGAGGATGATTTGATTTAATAAATCTGTTTCAAATTTTCCCGCCCAAGGGCGGGTTTTTTTATTTAGAAATAATGACTGAAATATATCAAGCAAAGTTTGAATCCGTTTTAAGCAATTTAGAAACAACAATTGGATCAAGAAAAAAAGAATTATTAGATATGATTCACGATGCTGCTTTGACCGATCCTCAGTATAAGCCTACTTTAATTCACCCAGAACATCTATTGGGTATTATTTTAACGAGTAATGAATTTCCGCCCGATATATTTTCAGGTCCTAACGCGCCACTTCAACGACGAATCTTTATGCAGAATTTCGAAACCATAGCTACTATGCTTCCAGACATCATAGAATCTAACTATAATTTAAGGAGCGCAGGATTCAGCTATACTGAAAATCCTCTGCTTTATTCTGATCCAAAAAATAGACAACATTTAATAAACGTAGCCAATCAATACGCAGACGTAATTCAGCAGACATATCCCGATGGAAACGAAGGAACACGCTATCCGTTAAAACAAAAAAATCCTAAAGCAATAGTCGATGACGTTGAAACAGGAAAATTTTTTATGTACGCAGTACAAAATTCGCGTGGTGATACTGTTGCCGTCTTTGGCAACGTCATAAGAGATGATATCTTAGGACAAAGAGGCTATGCGGTCGAATTAGGACGGACCGGTACGAAAGCGGATAAAACTCCTGAGTTAGTCAATGTTCCCTTGAGAGGTGTTTCAAAGCTTAGATTATATCATTTATTAACCGATCCAAGATTTATCGCTGACCCAGAAAAAATCGGTAAGTCAGCGACTATGATTTACAGTGATATAAGACTTGCCAAAACCTGGAATCCTGAATTTCCCGGCGGTCGAGGCGTACAGAGTGTGTTTTTTGGAGGACAGCAATTTGGTGAGTTCTTAGGTTTTGGATTTTCATCGGTAGGTTGGCGCTATAATCTGGAAAGAACTGAACCGTTTCTTTTCATTTTTAAACCAACATTTCCCGAATCTTATAAACAAAGTTTGTCCGAGAAAACTTTATTTATACCCGATCCACATGATGCCGAACGAGTAAGCAAATTTCTTTCTGGCACCTTTGGAACTCTTCCTCGAATTACACATAATGGTTCCGTAGAAGATATTAGTGCAATTCCCCCTGAGGAGATTGAGGTCGTATTAAATTTTACTCCCACAAAACATGGTCGAACTTCTGACATTTTTACCAAAATCGATATTGTTGATACTGATTTTGAATTCAAAGAGCGAAATACGGGAAAAATTCAAACACTTTCCTTACTTGAAGCCCTCCAAATTTCGGTGCAAGGAGAGGCCCCGTCAGTTGAAGTTTATGTTGACGCTACTTTAGGGGGTGGGGTAGAGCCAAAGAGAATTACCGGAATTATAAAAACTCTGAAGGATTTTGGTTTTGTCTGTAATGGATGGGTTCCTTCTAGTCGAGGAAATGGTGATGCAATCCTAATTTCTTATGCTAAACTGGGGACTGGCGCTAACGATCCCGTGGATCCTGATATGCCGGAAAAGTATTATCAAGGTGAATTAGCAGAAACAAGAGAGGAAGCATTACAAATTTTTCAGGACCTGGCAGAAGCCGGTCCTCTCCATATTAATAATTAAAATAATGAGAATAGAAACACTTGAAGCTAGATTAATTAAACCAACATTAGTTAAAGCTTTTCCCCTAGGTGAAGTTAAAGGACATCCTAGAATTGTAGGACCTCAAAGAGACATGATTGCTTTGCAAGCTGAAAGCACAAATGGTTATCGAGGTTGGGCTACCATTGATACACTACCATTTCCATTTTACAATCCTGAATCTACTTTTGAAGCTTGGGAGTTATTGCAACGGGTTGGCCGGAATGTTGTCGGCGTTGATATGGGCGATGCGGAAGAAATAGTTGATCGCTTAGGACCAATCGTAGGACACAACATCTTTAAGGCTGGTTTCGCAAATTTATTTTTTGATATTGATGCTCAGGCGAAGGATGTTCCTTTATATCGACTCGTCGGCGGAATGAACAGGACCGTGGAAGTAGGCATTAGCATTCCTAAAAGTGCCTCTCCTGAAGAAATAGAAAGGCAAATTGCTCAAGGCTTTAGAAGAATCAAAATAAAGGTGGGTCCATCATATGATGATTTTAAAAAGGTTGCACAAATCAGACAAACTTATCCTCTATTACTATTAATGGTTGACGCTAATTCATCCTTTGATCATAATAATGGGGATCATATGAATATACTAAAAGCATTTGGAGAATTAAATCTTTTAATGATAGAACAACCGCTTGCTCATGATGATATTCGCCATCATGTTAAATTACAACAAATGTTCTATCGAAATCAAATACCGGGCCGAATTTGTTTAGACGAAAGTATTGAAACAATTGATCATATGGATCAAGCCATAAAAGGTGGGATTCCAATTATAAATATAAAAATTGCTAGAGTTGGGGGTTTACCAATAGCAAAACGAATGATTGAGATGGCAGAGTCTGAAGGAGTTGCAACGTGGGTTGGTGGGATGTTGGAACCTACGCCAAGTAAAGCTCATAGTTTAGCTATAGCAACCCATCCTGGTGTCAATTTACCTTCTGATATTTCTGGAACCGCTGCCTATTTTAAGGAAGGTCAGGATCCGGTTGTCGAACCCATGGTTAGAGACGGGGGGTATATTCACGTAAAAGATGTCCCAGGAAGAGGATGGGATGTTGACAAAAATATATTACAGAATATTACAAAAAGCTTTATTGTTTTTAAATCAAAATAATATGACTTCAGGAGAAGCAAAAACCATGGTAGTAGAGTTAAATTCAAAATTGAATATTAGGTTTGAAAAACCTCGTCAAGAATTTCTTCCAGGAGTTCAGCCATTGGTCAATAGGATGGCTGAAGTTATAGGCGTAGAATCTATTATACTGGAACTGCCTGAAAATGGTTTTTTGGCACAACCATTAACAAATACGCAAAAAAAAACCGTAAATCGCGATTTGGGAATTATCTATGCAGCAGAAAGCGTAGCCTTTCAAAAAAAATTAATGGAGGTTCATATTGAGGAATCCGATGAGAGAATGGTTTCTCTTCCGGATTATTTTGCGCAACTATCAGGTGCATCAGTCAGTTTTAGCGATAAACCATTTCACCCTGCCTCTGAAAATGGTTGGGCCGGAAAACCTAGAGTTTTCTGGACACGCGAAGGCGTTGCTCAAAGGCTGCTGTCAGTTGTCAACGCCTTAAATGCTATTGATTTGCAACCGCATTTTGAAGACGCATTCAGGCCAGTAGGAGTCCAAGAGGGGTTGTTAAAAAGAAGAATAACTCAATTTATTTTGCTTGAACATCCAGATTGGGATCCTGAAAAAGACTTTGATCTCATTATGAATGAAGCACAAAGTAAGACAGCCATAACACCCAGAATTGCCGGACACAAGGGAGGCGCGGCTGTGGACGTTACGTTAAGAACAGTTAATGGCGATCCTTTACCTCTGGGTAATGACTATCCTATGGGAGATGCTTTGGTCAATCTCAACTGTCCCTATGTTACTGCAAATGAATGGCAAACCAGGCAACTCTTCCTAACCGTAATGGAAATGTCAGGTTTTGCTGTCTACCCTGGTGAGGACTGGCACGCCTCATATGGAGATAATTTGGCCGGGGCTAATCCTGATGGAACTTTAATATCTGGATATCAAACTCGCTACGGCCCGATAAAAAATTTTGATCCCAATACTGGTAAAGTTTTTCCTTATGATGCTGCAGAATATGATAAACACTTTTTTAGTCGCGAGGAACTTCGGCAATTAGCAATTGAGGCTAGGAAATAATGAAAAATCATAGTCATGAAATTAAATTTATTGAGGATGTAGCCAATACAGCATCAAAAAACATACTCAGAAAACTTTCTAAGTATACTAAAAATGAACTAGCACTCAAAAGTGATGAAAAAAAGATTCTGCAACGGGAATCAAATCTTTTTAAAAAAAAATTTAGAGATACACTAATCTACTCTTTAAAGTTAAGTCAAGAAGCTTTGGAAGGTAATAGAAAATCTGCAAAGCGCGTTTGGTATTTCAATCAAGAAATGAAAGCCAAAAGAAAAATTATAGATGGAGTTTTCCCTCATGCCGCTCGAGCTTGGATACTGGATGGGTTAATCATCAAAAAACAATATGCCGGAATAAAATACTTGGTTGGACTCAATGATCTAGACGGAGCAGTGCTTGATGTATTAAATTCCGCTTCCTCAATAAATCTCGGAGCAGAAAATCCCTGGTTGCTGATGATGGATAGAATAGAAGATTTCATGGGTTGGAAAGATAATGTTTGCAACGCATATCATCCCGGTTTAAGACAGTCTTTTGCTTTTGAAATTCTAAAAAATCTTTATCCAGTAAAAAAAAGCCGAAAAAATTTATATATTCATATGGAATCTTCTGCCTCAATAGTCGACTCAATTGCCATTGAAACAGTAAATGCCTATGCTGAAAAAGTGCTAAAACTTGATAATGCTCGGGTTCTTGCCGTTGACGGAACTTGGGCGGGCGGATTTGGATCAGCCAGAGAAGCAACTGGGTTTGGCGTTGACAATCAACAAATTAGAAGAATGGGTAAAGCTACCTGGGTTGACAGATCCCTACCTGCCCCAACAAAAGACTATCGTAATGAGTTCATTAAAAAGTTAAGTGAGAAAATTGCCAAAAAACAGGTTTCGGGGTTATATCTGGAGCCAGATATTTTGGGAGATCTCGGACTAATAAAAACTGATATTAAATTATTGCTTGAAGTTAAAAAATTAATGAAAAAAAGTCGGCTCCCAATTATCCTAGACTGTGTTCAACAACTGGGACGAACTGGTAGTTATTGGGGTGAAAATGTCGATAAAATTTTTTCCGATTTTGATCTCTTAGTTCTAACAACAGCCAAATCAGCCTCAAACGGCCAGCCATTTGGAATGGTAATGCTGCCCAGCACAATTGAAAAAGAAGCCTACCCGTTTACTCAGATTACAACCAATCAAATGAATGGTCCTTTATTGCGCGTATTGCTCGTAGCTGAATTACTCAGGGATTATCGACTACAAAATTGGTTTGAACAAAAATCGAATGCTATTGAAAAAATTGCAAACCAAGAAAAATTTCCAATAAAAAATCTTTTTGGCAAGTTTCTTAACCGAGGTGTATTTGTAGCCACAAATGATAATGCAAAATTGGTTCAGATTGCACTTCTTGTTGAGGATGGAGTCTTGGTGGGAGCTTTACCTAGTGCCATAAGATATCAACCAATGCTTTTGGAACTTTCCGAAACTAATGAAAATGTTGCCAGAATAATTTTTAGGCGGGTCAAACAAGTTTTAAAAGGAAACGTATCAAAAGAAGTAAAAAAAATTTATAACTTAATGTCTGGAGTCAGTTCAGGATTAGCCAGAGAAAATAAAGGAAGACTAAAGAATTAAATTGGGTTGGCCCGGATTAAGACTTGTCTGTAGATACTTTATCATTGCTCTGGCTGATGGATGGTCACGGGTAATTGTATAAGCTATACAACCATCGTCCGTTTGAGACATCCCAAGCGACGCTCGTAACATCTCATCTTTTAAGTCCTCGAATGGGGTTGTATGAAGTCGAAGACTCCCAGACATCTCCGTAGAAAAATTACCCTCTCTTCCGTAGAAATAGCCCATCTGTAAAGAAGGCTCTCTTACCTCCAAACAAGAATAAACACGGTGTTTACCGTCTGTCGCCGGAATTATGGCAATTTCTCCGCCCGGTAAACCGGCGGGACACTCGTATGGGGGTTTTCCGGGAGATGCGGTTCTATGTAATTTACCAAAATCACCAGATACGCTTACCATTCTTCCAGTTAAATCTTTTGGATACTTTTCTCTAATTCTCCTTATCTGCTCATAAAATAAAATATGATCGTCAGGATCAAGCATCAAATCCTTAAAAACACCTCCTGCAGCCTTATGTCGATTAAATCGCACACCTTCACAGTTCAATTCTGCTAATACGAAATCTGCAATTGGTTTTAATTGATTTAGATTATGTTTACTTACTGTAACATTTAACACCACTCCAATATATGTCCCAAACTGTTCGTTGAACTTACGAATGTTTTCAACTGCTCGAACAACAATTTCCGGAGCGGCTCCATTAAAAACATTGTCTGTCTCTACAGCGCCGTGTAACGACATCTGCACATTTTGAATGCCAGCTCGTGCAATATCTGTCATTGACCTACCGGGATTAGCTACGATAGGTATTCCGCTGCTTAAAAGATATGGCTTTTCATCAAATAAACCGGCTTCAAAATAATCAGGTAGAGATAAGGCTTCAGCTCCTGTAATGATTACGTTTATTCCTTTGTTTTCGAGCGTTGTTTTCATCCATTTGGTTTCATCTGGTTCTGGAGTATAATCCGGTCTGTCTCCACCTCTAATTAGATAGCAATTTCTGCAAGCAGCTCCACAAGTATGTCCGTCAACACTGGCTAAAGTATTAAGTATACTTCTGCCAATCGGACCCGTATTAGACTCAACTACTATATAGGCCGTCCCAATCGACAAATAATCTGCCTTCCTTGTATGAGGCGCTCGTACGAGAGATTCCGGTTTGAAAGGTTTATAAAGCTTTGGATGAATCTCCCTCGGATTAATGCTCACAAACTGCGATCCAGCATCAATCATCAACAATTGTTCATTTATTTGTTGCGAAAACTCCGCCATAATTAAAAAACCCGCCAATAGCGGGTTATACTATTATTAAATTTACCGCTTAACCGTAAAAACTATAGAGAAAAAATAACTAACTTCTTGCTCCACATTATATCAAATTATAACCTATAATAATTAGATTTGCAATTTTAAATTTAAATGTTATCATTATATATTAATGAAAAATCCTGGTAAATTATTTACATTTTTCTTTAATCCCACTTTTAGCGGGGTTATTTTTTAATTATTAAATAATTTCAAAGACAACCCCGCGCAAGCGGGGTTTTTTAATGGCTTATAAATAATATGGTAGAAACGCAAATTATAGACATATTAAGAAGTAAAGTGGAAGGATATAGTGATGTTGAATCCGTAGTTGGTCCGTGGAGTGATCAAATAGATCCGAGAACAAGAGCTCAAGTTCATAGAGATTTATTAGGGACGGTATATGGACAGGGCCACCCAGCTCTATCTCAGCCTATAGAAACTTTAATCGGCGCCCAGAAAGCAGGTGAAATGCTTACTTGGCTAATGTATGTAAACGGAAAACCCGTGGGTATGGCAAATATCGAAGTAATGCTTGAAGCTGGATTAGCCGAACTTTGCCGAACAGTAAAATTACCTGAAGGAACTTATTTGCCTGACGGAACTATATTAAACGGAAGAGTAAATAATACGGTAGTAATGTATCAAAGATTACTAGATTTTTTGGGTTCTCCGATTGCAAATCAAATATGGGCTTTGCAGGCGGATCTTAGATTAGCAAAAACCATAATATTACCTGACGGTTCAACTCTTGAGGCAGGCGGCGCAACTCAACATATCAACGAAGTGGCAGGACTCAAACCATGGCTCCTTTGTGTCCCGCGCTTTCAAGTCCATCCACCCAAAGGAAACCCCCATCAGGAAGCATTTTTACAGTCAAGATTATACCTTCAACCTGAGCACATAGACACATCGACACCACTTTATTCACCCCAACAAAATATATCTGGCTCTATCAGTTTGTCCGAAATTGCCCGAGCAACTTATGAACGTGCTTTTGCTATACAACCATATATAATCAATTCTGACAAACAAAATGAAAAAGTCACGCCAAAACTTACAAGTGAGGCAACTGCCGGTATCCACTTTTCAACTATTTTCGCCGAAGGAAATGTTAATAGTGGTCAATTGATCGAAGAAGTACAAAGCGCTCTAAAACAATCAAGATTTGTTGAAATTGTAATTCCTAATCACCCGGGAAATATACAAACTCAAGAATCGTGTTACGAAGTCGGCCTAATTCCGCTTGGTGTTTTTCCCGGTGGAAGATTCAGAGTAAATGGCGGCGTAAGAATTATTCCAACTACATTTCATTTTGGGACGGCTAGATACGATATTAGACGTCAAATTGTAGATATAGAGTTAGCTCGCGATTATCGAGGGAGTAGAATTGAAGAGCTAACCTATCGACTTCACCAACAATGGAAATCTATTTAATTCACAATTTTGCTAAAATACGCTATGATCAATGATGTCTTACCACTATTAAAACAATTAATTGTCATTGAATCAACTAAAGATAAACCTCAACAAATTAACGAAATTCTCAAGCTAGCTAAATATCAACTAAGCGGTTTTACTGCGAGTGAGTTTACTAATTACAATTCGCGTAGTTTATTATATCAGTCTGAAAAGACTAAATCAAAGCAATTCAGAGTTATCCTTAATGCTCATCTAGATGTAATTCCGGGGAAACCATATCAATTCAAGCCTTTTGAAAAAGACGGAAAACTTCATGGTAGGGGTGCGTATGATATGAAAGCTGCAGCTGCGGTTGAGATTTTAATCTTTAAAGAACTGGCAAATAAAGTCAATTATCCGCTCGGATTGCAGTTAGTGACTGATGAAGAAGTTGGAGGTCTAAATGGTACCAAATATCAGATAGATAAAGGGGTTAAAACTGATTTTGTAATTTCTGGTGAACCTACTGATTTTAAAATTGGAAACAAGGCTAAAGGAATCATTTGGTTGAAAATAAAAACCAAAGGAAAAACTGGTCATGCAGCTTATCCTTGGCAAGCTAAAAATGCTGTCTGGAAAATGATTGATTTACTTTACGAAATTAAGAAAGTTTACCCTGAATTTGAAAGTGAAGTTTGGAAAACAACCGTAAACTTGGCAAAAACTGAAACAACAAACCTAACCTTTAACAAGGTGCCGGATGAATGTTCCGCCTGCTTGGATATCCGTTATATCCCAGAAGATAAAGATAGAGTTATTAGTAAACTTCGGGAAATTATTAAAAATAAAGCAGAATTAGAACTATTGCTTAATGAACCATCTGTGTACACGAACGGAAATAGCAAATTTATCGTAATATTAAGAAAATCAATACACAAAGTAGCCGGAACACAGCCTCAATTTATAGCCAAACACGGAGGATCCGACGTAAGACATTTTAACCAGGCAGGGTGCGCTGGAGTAACATTTGGGCCTATCGGTTATGGTCAGCATACTGATAACGAATGGGTAGATACACAAGGCCTGTCTGACTATTACAAAATCCTCAAAGCTTTCTTGCTCTCTCTTAACTAATTATCTTTTTTATATATCCTAAACACCGGATGGTCGAAAACTGTCCAGGTTTCTTCGGCATTTTCATCATTAAACTCTATGCATCCGAGTCGGTATGGTAAACAAATTTCAGGAAAAGAGTCAAATTGCGCAACTTGCTCAAATCCAAGTTCGCCGGAGGAAAGCTTATCATAGTATTCGTTGAGTACCGGATATTTTTTTCTTAAATATTGACACTTATCTTCCATGTTTAAAAATTGATGATTGAATATTGACTGAAAATTGATGATTGAATATTGAGGATTTTCAGGACACCAGTGGTTGGCAAAAATTCTTCTTGAAGGAATAAATATATAATCAGCTTTGGCTAGATGCTCATCAAGTTGATTCTGAAGCTCCGGATTTTCATCCAAGTCATAAAAATTAAATGAGATGTATTGGTAATTGGAAGTCGGGTGTTGGAAGTTGGAAGTTGAAACAGGTAGATCAACTACGTTTGCCGTTTCCGAAAGAATATAACTTCCGTCCGGCATATTATTGTAAATCCAATCCGAAGCGGTAAATCTGACATCGGGGTTTTGGTAGATAGAAAGATGGGCTAGACCGGGGAAGATCATAATAAAACCTGAAACATAAAACATGAAATTTAAAATTAATAAGGGATAGTTTTGGGTTTTGAATTTTGAGTTTATCAAACTGTAAAATGCTACACAGAGTCGAAAAATAAATAAAATCCCAAAAACCAGCATAAGCGGCAGTATCGGGCTCACGAATCTCGTCCACTTGGCATAGAAAAAAGCATTGGAAAGAAATCCGGTTAACAAAGCCAGTCTCAAAATATTAAACTCCTTTTTGAAAGGCAATAAGATAAATCCCGACAGTGAAAAAATATATATCGGCCAGCCAAGCGCATAAGGAAATATTTTCTCAAGCTGAAATAAAATCGGGCTAGTCAACTCAAATTGTTTGGTATAAAAAGCCCTATATAAACCAAATGCCACGTCGCCTTCATAGCCCAGTGCCCCCAAAAACTCGGGAAAAGAAATAAAATTATGCGGAGCAAATATTAGACTGAAAACCAAGGTGAGGCTAATCAAATATAAGGCCTGCGTAAATCTTTTGAATTTAGTCAAGTTTTGATCATCCAGAATCAGGATAAGAGGAACCAGCAGAAATATCACGGAGGATACTTTAGAGGCGATGGCCATACCTGAGATAAGAGAAGTGAGAGTCAAAAAACGGGAGTAAAGAATTAATCCAAGCGCTTTCTTAAGAGAAAAATAAACGATTAACGTGTTAAAAAGCATCAGTAAAGACTCTGTAGTACCAAAATGGGAAAACTGGATGAAGAAGGGGGAAAATATCAACACCAGAAAATTTATAATTTGAAAATTGGAAATTTCATTCAAATCCAAACTTCTATTTTTTGAATTTGAAAATTGAAAATTGAAAATTAATAAATTAGCAATTTTTAATAAAACTAAAACATTTAAAATCGAACTTACGGCAGAAATTATCCTCAGACTTATCACCGCTTCCTCAAATCCAATCGGCGTTCCCGGATCGCCGTCCCAAAACTTGAGAAAATAGGCAATTCCAGAACCTAAGTAAAGAGGAAACTGCCCATAGGCAAAAAAATGAGGGTTCAAACATTTTCGAATTTCGAATTTCGTCCCGATTAAATCGGGATCGCAATTCAGTCCCTGAATTGCGACAGCCATATTTCGCTCATCCGGATGCATGGGGTAGGGGAATCCCCAGGTTAAATTCACGAATCGCGTATAGACAAGCAAAAACAGGAGCAAGATAAATAAGATTGACTTGATTTTCTGCATGTTAAAGATTATTATATAAGAAACTTAAATACGAAATCCCAAATCCGAAGCAGGAAACAAAGGATTTCGAGATTCCAATTTCGATTTTAGCATGAATATGAAGTACGACTTGACTTTGATGCTTAACGAAGAAGACGAAAGCAAAATAATCAAAGAATTATTATCTTCACTTAAAATTAAGGTTGAAAAAGAAGATTTTTGGGGTAAAAAAACTCTTGCCTATCCTATCGACAAATTCAAAGCCCTGTATTATTTCAATTGGCAAATTGACTCCGCTGAAGACATAATTAAAGAACTGAAAAATAAGATTAAATTTGAAGAAAAATTGATAAGATATTTATTATTAAAGGCATAATAAACGTTAACAATTCAAATTGAATTATGGCAAGCAGATCTCTTAATCGGGTACTGTTGATTGGCAATTTGACCCGTGATCCGGAATTAAAATATACTCCTTCAGGCACTGCGGTCTGTAGTTTTGGCGTTGCGACTAACCGCTCTTGGAAGACAGCCGAAGGCGAAACCAAAGAAGACACCCAGTATCACAGGATTATTGCCTGGCAAAAATTAGCCGAGCTTTGCGGCAAACTTTTAACCAAAGGAAGAAAGGTTTATCTGGAAGGCAGGCTTGTCTATCGTACATTCACGGGTCGCGACGGAGTACAACGAACCGTATCCGAAATAATCCTCGACGACTTTATCGTTTTTGGCGACGGTAGAAGAATGGCTACCGATGAAGCTGCATCAACTGATGAACTAAAGTCGGAAGAAACTCAAGCAAGTAGCGTATTAGAAGACGAAATCGCTAAAACCAAAGAAAAGGAAGAAAAAAAAGCAGAAAGCGGAGAGAAAAAAGCCAAAAAGTCAAAAGAGGGAAATGAAGAAGAGGAAAAAGAGGAAGAAAAACAGGAAAGTAAAGTAAATGAAGACGTCAATCCGGACGATATTCCTTTTTAAATTGACCTAAACATAATTTAATTCATTGGGAAATTTGGAATTGATTAGATCAATTAGAATAATTAGAAATTAGAAAATTTGTATGTCAAGGTGTTTTTTTTGTCAATACAATTTGGACCCAAGCTATAAAGATGTAGATAATTTATCTAAATTTTTATCACCGAGAAAGAAAATCTTAAGCCGGGATAAAACCAATAGTTGCGCCAAGCATCAACGTACGCTCACCAAACAAATCAAATACGCCAGATACCTGGCTCTTCTTCCTTATGTTTCTTATCAAGGTCTGAGATAGTAAGAGTTCACAAGTCTTGACAAAACTGTATCGATCAATGTCGTTTCGACTGAAGTGACTCTGAGCGGAGTCGAAGAGGAACGGAATGGAGAAATCTCTTTACAAAAGCCTGCAAGAGATTCCTCGACTTCGCTCGGAATGACAACTGTGTCAAAAACCGTGAACTCTTACCTGAGATAATATAATTTAAACTCCGTATCTTTTGCTGATATAATTAAACGATGATAATTAATATCCCGATTCCGGAAGATGTAAAATATCTTATTCAGACAGGACAAACAGTCAATTTTGATACTCCATTAATTGAAATAAAAGAGAGGGTTGATATTGCTATCCATATATCTCAAAAATTAAATATCCCTTCGGATAAAATCTTTATGTATCTGAAAAAATTTGTCGGTGACGATGTGAACAAAGGCGATATACTGGCGGAAAAAAAAGGATTTATGACCAAACAAGCGGTAATTAGCGAAGATGAGGGAATTATAAAGGAAGTAAACCATGACAGCGGTGAGATCGTTATATCAGCGACAAAAGGACGGGAAAACCAAATCAAAGCTTTCTTTAAAGGCGAGGTTCTTGACCTCAAAAAAAATTCGCTCAAACTTAAAGTACATGACGGGCATGCCTTTACGCTTAAACAGGCATCGGCCGATTTCGGTGGAGAATTGCATTATCTTGGGGATGATTCTGATTTGGTCTCTCAAGAAATAGCGGAAAAAGTCTTGCTGGCAGAAAATATCAATCCCTATATAAAAGTTAAAACTGAAGCATTAGGAATAAGAGGTTATATTAGTTTTCAAGCTCCTCCAGACACGCAATTGCCATACTGTCAGATAAAAAATATTGAAGATCAAAAAAAGATTTTCAAACTTGGCTATCCTTATTGTTATATAGACAAATCATCAGGTAAGATATATTTTTACAAATGATCGTTATTATGTTTAAAAAAAATATCATTAAAACACTGTTGCTGCTGTCGGTTGCGGTTTTTATCTTCGGTACCGGCTATAAATTGGGTGAAATAAAATCCCGCCGGAGTAAATTAAGCGAGTTAAATAAATCAGTATTTAATATTTCCAACGGTTCCGGTTCTGACCAAAAAAGTTGGGATTTTACTTTGTTTTGGGAAGCTTGGGAACAACTGGAAAAAAAATTCATAGATAAAGAAAAACTCGATCCTAAAAAAATGTTCTACGGCGCGGTCAAAGGTATGGTCGCCTCACTCGACGACCCTTATACTTTTTTCCTGACGCCTGAAGAAAATCAAGAAGCCAAAAACGATCTGGCAGGCAAATTCGAAGGAATCGGTGCGCAACTTGGGCTAAAAAGTGGCAGAATAATTATCATCGCACCCCTTAAAAATTCACCGGCACTTAAAGCCGGGGTAAAAGCCGGCGATTTCATCAATAAAGTCGATGGTAAATCTACCGAGGGCTGGGCTCTTCCCCAAGCTGTTTCAAAAATACGCGGCGAAAAAGGTACAGCGGTGAAATTAACCCTGCAGCGGAATTCCAAAGAATTTGACGTTGATATTACGAGAGACCAAATCAATGTCGAATCGGTCGAATTAGCTTATGAAAAAAAAGCAGGTAATTCAATTGCTTATTTAAAGCTTAATCAATTTGGCGATAATACCAACGACGAGTGGGACAAAGCAGTTGATGAAATTCAAGCCAGATGGAGATCCGGTGAAATTAAGGGTTTAGTCCTTGATGTAAGAGATAATCCTGGTGGCTATCTCGAAAGTTCTGTCTATATTACTTCCGAGTTCATACCTCAAGGTAAATTAATCGTCAAGCAGACCTCAACAGTACAGGAGGATAAAACTTACACAGCAAAACGAGTCGGAAGACTTCTGGATATTCCTTTAGTCATTTTGCTAAATCAGGGTTCTGCTTCAGCTTCTGAAATATTAGCCGGGGCATTAAGAGACCATAACAGGGTTCGTCTCGTGGGCGAAAAAAGCTTCGGCAAAGGATCTGTACAGGAAGCAACCAATCTCAAGGAAGGTGCGGGCCTGCATATTACCGTTGCTAAATGGATTTTGCCTAACGGTGATTGGATTAATTCAAAAGGTATTGAACCGGATATTAAAGTCGTAAATAAGGTCGAAGAAAGTACTACTCTTGAGCGCGGATCAGACCTGCAACTTGATAAGGCCATAGAAGTTTTGTTAAAATGAATAATGATCAGAATTCTATGAAGAAATTATTACTGATTATTGCCGGACTTATTATCTTTTTAACCATCAGTCAAAGATCGCGTCTGCCTATTAACTTACCGCAACTTCCTACCTCTACCGAGAATTCAGAAAAACAAGTTGTCGTCTATGAAGAATCGGTAATCACAAAAGTTGTAGAAGAATCTCTACCTTCGGTCGTAACCATCGGAATAAGTAAGACCACCTCAACCGGGGACTTTTTTGAGATCGATCCTTTCAATCCTTTTAGTCCTTTCCGAAGAATCCCGGGGAGAGAAAGAAATGTCGAACAAAATATCGGATCAGGTTTTTTCATCTCCCCGGACGGATTAATTATTACTAACAAACATGTAGTTCAGGATTCCGATGCTGACTATCGAGTATTAACCAATGACAATCAAGAATTCGAAGTTGCTAAAATTTACCGTGATCCTCTGAATGATCTTGCAATCTTAAAAATAAATACCTCGGGATTAAAGCCTTTGAAACTTGGTAACTCTAGCAAATTAAAGCTTGGTCAGTTGACGATCGCCATCGGAACACCTTTAGGAGAATTTCAAAATACCATAACCTCAGGGATTGTCTCTGGGTTGGGCCGCGGTATCACTGCCGGTTCTCCCTTTGAAGAATATGTAGAAAAGCTTGACAATGTCATTCAGACCGATGCCGCAATCAACCCGGGCAATTCAGGTGGGCCGCTTTTAAATTCTAACGGCGAGGTGATTGGAGTCAATACCGCTATCGCCAGCGAGGTGCAAAATATTGGTTTTGCGATACCTGTAAATGTCGTCAAAGACCTCATGGTTAATTTCAATCGAACCGGCGGTAGTTTTGAACGACCGTATATCGGCGTGCGCTATAAAATTATTGATAGGCAAACTGCGGTTTTAAATGACCTTGTCGAAGGGGCTTATGTGATAGAGGTTCTTGAAGATTCTCCCGCCCAACAGGCAGAAATTCAAGAAGAAGATGTAATAATCGAGTTTGACGGACAAAAGGTCAATGGCGACGACGACCAGAGTCTTGCCAAAAAAATTCTTGAGAAAAAAATCGGTCAAAGGGTCGATCTCAAAATCTGGCGGAACGGCGAAACTTTCAGCAAAACTCTCATCCTCGAAACCTACGAGGAGTGAAGCTCCGCCGACTTTGGTCAGAAACCTTCTGATACTGGGGTAAAATCACGCAAATCTAAATCTGCTATAATTCGATCTATATGTCTAACCAGATCAAACCACAAACGCTTAAAGGTTTTCGGGATTTTTTACCTGGCGAGACGCGAAAGCGTCAGTGGTTAAAAGAAAAACTAGCCAAAATCTGTAAAAACTGGGGATTTGAGCCGATTGAAACTCCAACACTTGAATACCTTGAATTATTTTCCGGCCAGATCGGTGATGACGAAAAATTATTTTTCAAGTTTAAAGATCAGGGCGGTCGTGAGGTGGCGCTTCGCTATGATCAGACTGTTCCAACGGTCAGATACGTAACCCAGTATCAAAATCAGCTATCAAAACCATTTAAGCGCTACCAAATCCAGCCGGCTTTTCGTTCGGAAAAACCACAGAAAGGTCGCTACCGAGAATTTATTCAATGCGATGCGGATATATACGGCGATCCGAGTCCCTATGCGGATGCCGAAACCATTGCTTTATCTCTTGATATCTATAAACAGTTGGGCTTTAAACAAGCCAAAGTATTAGTAAATGACCGAACACTGCTCAAAAGTCTTCCTTATGAAGCAATCGTCTCGATTGACAAAATCAAAAAAATCGGTGAAGATTCGCTGCTTTCAGAAATGGAAAAACGGGGGATTGAATTGATTAAAGCAAAAGAATATTTGCAATTGGTTAAATCCCTAAAACCAAGCGAAGCTGTCAAAGTAATTTTTTCCTATCTTAAAAACTATGGTTTTGACGAAAATTGGTTCGAGTTTGACCCGACTATTGCCAGATCATTCTCGTATTCTCAGGGGCCCATCTGGGAAGTGTTTATACCTGATTATTCCGCCGGGTCGGTTCTGGGTGGAGAAAGATATGATGGTCTTTTTAAAAATCTTTTCGGATTAAATTATTCCGGAACCGGTTTTGGTTTGGGATTTGATAGGACTTTAGAAGCAGCGGATCAATTAGGTCTTATTCCTTTAAAAATATCCGTCAGCCGATTACTTATATCGGTATTTTCACCTGAATTACTAGAAAATTCTTTAGCGGTAGCCCGATTTCTACGTGATCAAGATATTTCGGTCGAAATCTATTCCGATCCTGAAATAAAACTCGACAAACAGTTAAAATACGCTGACAAAAAAGGGATTCCGTTTGTCATCATCATCGGCCCAGACGAAGCTAAAAAAAAGATTATAAAACTCAAAATTATGGCGACACGAGAACAGACTATGATTGATTTACCATCACTGGTTAAAAAATTGAGAGCAAAATTTTAATTTATCCCTTTGCCAAGCTTCGAATTCCAACCGCAGCGGTTGGAATTCGGGCTGGCATGACGGCTTAAAAAACTATGCAGACAAACCCAAGCGTCGCTATCATCGAGGCTTTGCCGGGAGTCGGGGGAGACGAATCCAAACTCTGGATGAAAGAATTATTATTATCCTATATCCGTTTTGCCCAAAAAAAAGGTTTTAAATTTGTCTATCTTGACGACAATATCATAAAAATAACCGGAGATAACGCCTTTAATTTATATAAAAACGAAACCGGCGTTCACCGCGTGCAAAGAATTCCCGCAACCGAAAGAAAAGGCAGAATCCATACCTCAACTGCAATTATTGTAGTATTGCCCCAAATTATTCAATCAGAAATTAGAATTAATGCCTCGGATCTTGAGTGGCAATTTTTCCGCAGCGGCGGCCATGGAGGACAAAACGTCAACAAAGTCTCAACCGCGGTCAGACTCTCCCATAAACCCACAGGCATTACAGTTTCCGCCAGCCGCGAACGCTATCAAGAAGCCAATAGGAATATCGCTTTAAATTTGCTCTATGGCAAGCTGTATCAGTTGGAGCAGGAACAAAAACAAGGCGTGATGCATTCATACGTCAAAAACGTCGGAACCGGAGATAGAGCAGAGAAGATCAGAACCTACAATTTCCCCCAAAACAGGCTCACTGATCACCGAATCGGCAAAAGCTTCCATAATCTGGAACGGGTGATAGATGAAGGTAGGTGGGATAAAATTTTTCAACCGGTAAACTAGTTAACGCGTTGTCGAGTTAACGTGCTATAATATAACTCTTATGCAAAACAACACCCATCCTCAATACTATTTAGATGCCGCAGTCACGTGCAGATCCTGTGGTAACAAATTTATTACTGGATCAACCAAACAATCCATCTCGGTCGAAGTCTGCTATAAATGCCACCCTTTTTTTACCGGTGAACAAAGGTTTCTTGATGTCAGAGGCCGGGTAGATACATTCCAGAAAAAACAGGAGATTGCCAAAAAATACCAGGCTACCGTGTCTTCCAAGAAAAAAAGTAAAAAACAAAAAGAGGATAAAAAAGTCAAATCCTTAAAAGAATTATTAAGTGAAATTTAAACTAGATAATCCGCTTGGATAATGTTAAAATAATAATCCACCAAGACCACAGGTTTACCCTGAGCGTAGCCGAAGGGTTATAAAAATATTAATTTCCCGCGGTATTCCCAACAATGCCTTGGCAAAGGGGGAAAAGTGAAAAATCATGATCAATCAAAAAAAACAGGTATTGGTTCAAAATATTCAAGATCTTCTTGCCAAGCACCAAAATTTCGCTTTAGTTAAGATTGACAAATCAACCCATCAAACTTTAGAGTCTCTACGTAAGAATCTAAAAAAAAGTCAGGCTGAATTTAAGGTGGTGAAAAACTCGCTACTGGAAAAAAGTATCCGGAAAAATGCAGCTGAAGATAAAGTTTTTGCTAAAATTACCAATTTATTTTTTCCTTTGAGAAATAATAGCGCTCTGCTTTTGCTCGACAAAAATTGGAGTGATGGACTTAGAGCTTTTTTTCAATTTATTCAATCTGAACCAACTTTAACTTTTAAATTCGGCATCTTGGACAACAATACTTACGCAACAGAAGAGTTATTGGAAATTGCCAAACTACCTAATTCTGATGAGCTGATGGCCAGGGTCATTGGTCAATTCAAGTCTCCGACAGCCAGATTAATCAGTTCGCTGAAATTCAATTTCAGCAAAATGGTTTTTATTTTAAGAACCAAATCCAAACAAAACAATTGAAGCGCTACCGATCTTACTCCGGTTTGCAGTTCGCCGGAGCGAAAAAGCGAAATTAGACGGGTAGATACTGAGTAACTCGGTTGCAAATCTTAAGTTATCCAAGTATCCAATGATAGAAAAGACAAAATTGAAGGGATGGTGATATTTTATGGCAGAACAAAAAAAATTATCGGAAAAATTAGATAAAATCGCCAAAGAGCTGGAAAAACTTACCGTCGTTGAAATGGCAGAATTGTCCAAATATCTGGAAGATAAATTCGGCGTTTCGGCTATGCAGGTAGCTGCAGCTTCACCGACACAATCCACCTCCGCTCAAGCTTCGGCTGAGAAAGAAGAAAAAAGTACTTTTATCGTCATGCTTGCTTCGGCTGGTGAAAATAAACTGGGAGTCATTAAGGCGGTAAGAGAAATCTTGCCAAATCTAGGGTTAATGGAAGCTAAAAAGCTGGTCGAGTCCGCTCCCAAGGAATTGCTGAAAGATGTTAAAAAAGAAGAAGCAGATGAGGCAAAAAAGAAAGTTGAAGCAGCCGGAGGAAAGGTGGAACTTAAATAAATCCGCAGCTTTAAACGACAAGCAAAACTTAAATCTTAATAAATTCAATACGTCAATCCTCCCCCGGGGTGGTTGGTTTGAAAATTTGTTTTGGATTTCGAGACCCGAATTACTAATTTATTCATTATGGTATAGATTTTAGCTTTAATTTCTAGTACAATTTTAAACTATGCCTCCCGGTAAACAAAAAGGTTATGGCGCAGATTCGATCGTCGTCCTTGAAGGATTAGAACCCGTCCGCAGGAGACCTGCAATGTATATTGGCACCACTTCGCAATACGGAGTCAATCACTGCTTAAATGAAATTATTGATAATGCCATCGATGAAGCCTTATCAGGTTATTGCAAAAATATTCAGGTCACAATCCGGAAAAACGGCTACCTTACGGTTTTTGATGATGGTCGTGGAATTCCTGTTGATAAAATCCCCAAATACAAAACTTCAGCGCTGGAAATTGTCATGACTAAACTTCACGCCGGAGGTAAATTTCAAATTGGAGCATATAAAATCTCGGGGGGGTTGCACGGTGTGGGAGCATCGGTAGTTAATGCTCTTTCTTCGCATTTCATTATCGAGGTTAAACAAAATGGTCAAATTTACCGGCAGGAATATAAAAGAGGGACGCCTCTTTATCCTGTAAAAAAAGTTGAAAAATCCCTGCTTAATTTCGACTTCAAAAGAGGAACAGCCGTATCATTTATACCGGACACGGAAATATTTAAAGAAACAATAAATATTAATTATTCGACACTCAAAAAGCAGATTAAAGAAAGAGCTTACCTAATCAAAAATGTCTATTTCGGAATATTTTCTGAGGCTGATCAAGAAAAAACCGGCTATTTTTTCGATGGAGGCATCATCTCGCTTATCAGGGATTTAAATCGTGGTAAAAGACCCCTACACAGTTCAATCTATATCCATAAACAAATAAATGATAAGGAAATTGAAGTAGCGATCCAGTATAACGACTCGATCAACGAAATCGTCCATTCATTTGTTAATGTCATCAACACCCATGAAGGGGGCGCGCATCTGACCGGCTTTAGGAGCGCTTTGACAAAGTCAGTCAATAATTATGCCAGAAAAACGCTAAGCGGAAAAGACATATCTGATGGATTAACGGGCGACGATGTAAAAGAAGGACTTACAGCTATAGTCTATGTCAAAATGCCGGCTACCAATTTGCAGTTTGAAGGACAAACTAAGACTAAGTTAGGCAATTCGGAAGTTCAGACAATAGTTCAACAGGCTGTCTCGGAATATCTGGATACCTATTTTGAAGAAAATCCTAAAGTCGCTCGCGACATTTTGGCAAAGATATTTTTGGCGCAAAAAGCTCGGCTTGCCGCCAAAGCAGCCAAAGACGCCGTTATGAGAAAAGGTGCGCTCGAAGGCGCCGCCTTACCCGGAAAATTGGCCGATTGTCAGGAAAAAGATCCTGCCAAATCAGAGTTGTTTTTAGTTGAGGGTAACTCTGCCGGAGGTACGGCTAAAAACGGAAGAGATAGGAGATTTCAAGCCATCCTGCCTTTACGCGGAAAAATTCTCAATACCGAAAGAGCCTATCTGGATCGTATTTTAAGCTTTAAGGAATTGAAAGAACTGGTAATCGCCTTAGGTATGGGCATCGGAGAAAATATCGATTACCGGAAGCTTCGTTATCATAAGATCGTGATTATGACCGACGCTGATGTGGATGGTGAGCATATCAGAACGCTGATTCTTACCTTCTTTTTCCGTCATCTGCAGGATATTATCAATCGGGGTCATATGTATATAGCCCAACCTCCCTTATTCAAAATTCAAAGCGGCAAGATAATCAAGTATGCTTACTCCGAAGATGAAAAAAATAAATTTGTCAATTTGCTAAAATCAGACAGCCACGAGCCAACCATACAGCGCTACAAAGGATTAGGCGAAATGAATCCGGACCAGCTTTGGGAAACCACAATGAATCCGGAAAACCGAATATTAAAGCAGGTTAACATCCAAGATGCCCAGGAAACAGACTTTGTCTTTTCCATGCTGATGGGAGAGCAAGTGCCACCAAGGAAAAAATTTATCACAACTCATGCCAGGCTGGCGAATTTGGATATATAGAGTTTTTTGTCATTCTGAGCGAAACGAAGAATCTTGCAGCTTGATTGCAACTATAGTCAGCGCAAAACAAAATGACCGGTTTTGATAAATGTCATCAGGATGACAAATATGACATATCGTATTGCGAGCTATAGTATAGGAGAGAGGTGTTTCACTACGTTCAGCATGTTATGAACGTAAATTATTAATTTACTTATCTATTATGGATATCAAAAAACTATCCGCCGGTAATAATCCGCCGGAAGAATTAAATGTTTTAATTGAAATTCCCCAAGGATCTTTTATCAAATACGAGATGGATAAAAATTCCGGTTTTATCATGGTTGACCGGTTTTCATACACTGCCATGTCTTATCCCGGGAATTACGGCTTTGTCCCCCAGACACTTGCGGAGGACGGCGACCCGCTGGATGTAATTGTCGTATCAAGCTATTCCCTTCATCCCGGGACTGTCTTACCGTGCCGTGTCGTTGGTATGCTTGAGATGGAAGATGAAGCAGGAATCGATACCAAAATTATCGCCGTACCGACCAAGAAAGTGGATCCTTTTTTGGCTGAAGTAGAAGATATCGATGATCTGGATGCGACCTTGAAGAAAAAAATTCAGCACTACTTCAATCATTATAAAGAGCTTGAGCCGGGTAAATGGGTAAAAACAAAAAACTTTCTTTCGAAGAAAGAAGCTTTGGAAGCAGTGAAAAAAGCCCTGAAATAACCTAATCATTTAATGTAGAGACGTGATTAATCACGTCTCTAAGTGTTTAAAAGTATGACTACTATTCAAAAAGCCGAAATCACATCTGAGATGAAACGGGCGTATCTTGATTATGCCATGTCCGTGATAGTATCCCGGGCCCTGCCTGACGTTAAAGACGGTCTCAAACCGGTACATCGTAGAATTCTCTATGCAATCTATAAGATGGGGTTACTGGCGACTTCCCGCTTTTCCAAATCAGCGAAAGTCGTAGGAGAAGTATTGGGCAAATACCATCCTCATGGTGACGCGCCCGTTTATGAAGCGCTTGTCCGTATGGCGCAAAACTTTTCCATGCGTTATCCTTTGATCCGGGGCCAAGGTAATTTCGGTTCGGTCGACGGAGATCCTCCGGCAGCCATGCGTTACACCGAAGTAAAGCTAACCAAAATCGCCGAAGAAGTGCTTATAGATTTAGAAAAAGAAACCGTCCCTTTTACCGATAATTTCGACGGTACTTTAAAAGAACCAGTATATCTTCCGGCTAAACTTCCCAATATGTTATTGATGGGTGCCGAAGGAATAGCTGTCGGAATGGCTACCAAAATCCCGCCTCACAATCTCATTGAAATCGTCGATGCGATTTGTTACATGATCGATAAAGCTAAATTAAATAAATCCCATGAACTTAATAAGCCTCATTGGTCTCAGTTAACAATTGACATCAATCTGGAAGAATTGCAACAATTTATCAAAGGTCCTGATTTTCCAACAGCCGGGCTGATCTACGGCGTCAACGACATCAAACAAGCTTATCTTACAGGCCGGGGTTCAATAATGGTGCGGGCAAAAGTGGAAGACGAAGACATCAGAGCAGGCAAAAAAGCGATCATTGTCAAAGAACTACCATATCAAGTCAATAAAGCTACGTTAGTCGAAAAAATAGCCAAACTGGTAAACGATAAAAAAATTGTCGGAATTTCCGATCTGCGGGATGAATCGGATAGAGAAGGAATCAGAGTGGTAATCGAGCTAAAAAGAGACGCGTCTTACAAAAAAGTTCTGAATAATCTTTTCAAATATACTGAGTTGCAGACTACTTTCCCGATTAATATGGTTGCGCTGGTGGATGGCGTCCCGCAGACTCTCTCGCTCAAGTCGGTACTGGAATACTATATTAAACACCGCATCACAATGGTCAGCAAGCGATCGGAATACGAACTTGCACACGCCAAAGCCAAAGCCCATATACTTGAAGGATATCTGATCGCACTTGACCATATCGACGAAGTTATCGAAATTATCAGAAAATCCAAAGACGAACCCGCAGCCAAAGCCAGCTTGGTGAAAAAATTTAATCTTAGCCAAATACAGGCACAAGCTATACTGGATATGCAATTGAAACGTCTCACGGGCCTCGAGAAAGAAAAGATCGAAGCTGAATTATCTATGCTTAAAGAAACGATTGCCCACCTTGAAGGACTGCTTAATGATATTTTTAAAATACTAAAAGTAATTAAAGACGAACTTCTTTACCTCAGGAAAAAATACGGCGATGAGAGAAAGACTCAAATAATTAAAAGCAAACCGGGCGAGATAACCGATGAGCAATTGTTTGAAAATAAAGAAGTAATTATCGTTTTGACCAAAGAAGGCTATATCAAACAGGTCCCCAGAGAAACTTTCAGGGTCCAAAATCGAGGAGGAAAAGGGGTTAGCGGAATTGAAACCAAAGAAACAGATAATGTCTATTACATCACGACTGCCATGACCCATGATTTTATTTTATTTTTCACTGATCAGGGGAGAATCTTTCAAACCCGGGTTTGGGATATACCCCAAGGCTCGCGAACATCCAAAGGTAAGGCTTTAGTAAACTTGTTAACTTTAAGACCGGATGAAAAAGTAACCAGCGTCCTGGCTTATGATCAAAATACTATCGATAACGCCAAAAAACTATTCGTTTTGATGTCAACCAAGTTAGGAACGGTAAAAAAAACGCCTTTTTCTGATTTTGCCAATATCCGCTCCAACGGTATTATTGCCATCAGACTTGAGCCAAACGATAATCTACTCTGGGTTAAATTAAGCGACGGATCTAATTATGTCTTTCTCACCTCAAGTCGCGGCAAAGCCATTGTTTTTACAGAGGGAGAAATTAGACCAACAGGCAGATCCTCCAAAGGTGTAAAAGGAGTTGAACTGGAACCCGGAGATTATGTGACTTCGGCTGATGTTTTTGGTGCTGAAGAGTTCAAAAAAAATCTGCTGGTTTTGGGTGACAAGGGGGTAGGCAAAAAGACAAAACTTTCGTTTTTCAAAGGTCAACATCGGGGTGGAAAAGGAGTAAAGATCGCTTCTGTCGATGATAAAATTGGCAGAATCTGCTTTGTCCAAATCATCAATCCGGAAAAGTCGACGGTAATCATAACCAGTCTCAACGGTCAGGTCGTCAAAATCCCGCTCCAGGATATACCTGCCCGTTCAAGGACGGCAAAAGGAGTTATTCTCATGCGTTTTTCCCAAAAAGACGATAGAGTTGTAAGCGCAACTCTGGTCTGATATAATGCAATACGAATGATGCGAATCTTTATACGAATGCCGCAAATATGCTAATTCTGTTTAAGAAATATTAGAATATTCGTATCGTTCGCATATTTTTCCGCAGCATTCGTATTTCAAGCTCTCATGGAGATTCCTACTAAAAAAATCGCCTCTGCCATAGAAAAATCTCTCAAAAAAAGTGTTCAAAAACTTAAAAAAAAGCAGCCTCTCAAACTGGTCACTTTTCTGGTAGGAAAAACTTCAGAACAACTTTCCTATGTCAAAATTAAAGAAAAAGTGGCAAGAAAATTAGGCATAAAGTTTGAACTTATCCATTTTAAAGCAACCCCGTCATTTGAAAAATTTCTGCTTAAAATCAAGGAAAAATCCGAAGATCTCGAAACAACTGCCATAATAATCCAACAGCCGTTGCCCGCATCTCTTTCAACGGAAAGTATCTACGAATACATTCCGACAACCAAAGAAATAGAAGGCCATAAAAGAAAAGCGCTATTTCTACCGCCAATTGGTCTGGCTATTCTTACCATCTTAAAATATATATATATTAAAGTTGGCATTTCGCAATTGACTATCGATCTTGGGGATGAAAAAAATGTATTTAAAAAAATATTCAGAAATAAACGAGTGGTTTTGATCGGTCGGGGTATCACCGGCGGGACGCCGATCGGGAAGACTTTGACTGTAGCTCGAATTAATTATATAAACGTAAACTCCATAACTCCGGATCCGCATTCTTACTATAAGGAGGCTGACGTGATTATTTCAGCAGTAGGTAAAAAAATAATTAATCCGGATATGCTTAAACCCAACGTCGCACTGATAAATGTAGGCCTTCGTAAAGAAAATGGCAACCTTAAAGGCGATTATGAAGAAAAAGAAATCAAAAAAATAGCAAGTTTTTATACTAAAACTCCCGGCGGGGTAGGACCAATTGACGTACTTTACCTCTACAAAAATCTCATCGATGCGGCCAAACTCCAAATGTAAGACTGATCCGCGGATTCCCTGCGGATCTGCAGATTTGCGGACAATCACCATCTCTTAACCCCCCCATCTTAGCAAGGAGGAGAAACAGGGGGGAGCGTCCGAATATCCGCCACGTCAAACGTGGCTGGGACGATTGACGTCCCGCAGCGTCCGGATAGGATCCGTAATCCGCATTACAATAATGAAAATAATAATAATCACCGGTCAGACCGCTACAGGGAAAACAAGTCTAGCCGTAAAATTTGCCCGGAAATTTAAGGGCGAACTGGTAAATTGCGACTCAAGGCAAATATATAAATACATAGACGTCATTACCGGAAAAGACAAACGACTTCTAAAAACTAGAAAAATCTGGTTGATTGATTTAATCAAACCTGATCAATACTTTTCCTCTTTTGACTATAAAGAATCTGCGCTTCGTGTCGTTAAAGACATCCTAACGCGAAGAAAAACCCCCATCATCGTAGGTGGTACCTATCTTTATTTAAAACACTTGCTTTATGGTGTTGAAACCGAAAACATCCCCCCCGACCGTCTATTAAGAAGGAAACTGGCAAACAAAAAAGTCGAAAATCTGCAAGAAATTTTACGAATTTTGGACGTCCCTTCGTTAAATCGATTGAGCCATAGTGAAATAAACAACCCTCAAAGATTAATACGAAAGATTGAAATTATTAAATTTAGAGCAAAAAGGCAACATATCGAACCTCCGAGGTTCGATATAGCTTTACAAAAGCCCAAAAATGAAAATATCATAATTTTGCCAGATTACTTGAGACTTAACTCGATTAACTTTAAAATTATCGGACTTAAATTCAAAAATAATGACGATTTGAAAAAAGCAATCGAGCAAAGAGTAGAGAAGAGGCTGGAACAGGGAGCAATCGAAGAAGTCAAAAATCTGCTTACAATAGGCTTTAAATCAACCGACCCCGGACTTAAAACCATAGGATATCAACAGCTGATTAACTTTCTTGAGGGTAGGATTTCAAAAGAAGAAGCAATCAAACAATGGATCACTAAAGAAGTCCAATACGCCAAAAGACAGTATGCTTTCATGAAAAAAGATCCTCATATTTCCTGGAGGGAAGTATGAAACTCGGTTAATTCCGTCAATTTTTATTGAATAGTTTTAAAAATGCCTCCTTCGGTATCTCAACTTTACCTATCATTTTCATCTTCTTTTTTCCCTTTTTTTGTTTTTCCAATAGTTTATCTTTGCGTGTTCTATCGCCTCCGTATAGCTTTTTGGTCACGTCTTTTCTAAAAGGAGCCACTCTTTCCGAAGCAATGATTTTGCCTTTATACTGTGCTTGTATCTTTACCTCATACTGCTGGCGGGGAATAAGATCTTTTAGTCTTGCAACTAGATTCTGCGCTTTTTCAAAAGCCCGGTCAGCGACTACGACTTCGGAAAACTCTTCAACTGGTTCATGATTTAATAACAAAGTCAGCTTGTCCGCCTCAACTTCCCGATATTCGAGAAACTCCCAATCCAAAGAGGCGTACCCGCTGCTTACGCTTTTTAATTTATTATAAAAATCCGAGATCATTTCGCTTAAAGGCATCTCGTAAATAAGCGCTACCTGCGACTTATTATCCATAGTAATAAATTTTGCTTTAAAACTTTGACAAAGATTCATCACCGTGCCCACATACTCTTGGGGTGTAATTATGCTAACCTTAACAATCGGTTCTTTATATCTCACTTTACCATCATTATGTCTGCCGGTACTTCGTTGGTAATCTATTTGAGGAGGAGTCAGAACTAAACTTAAGTTAAACTCACGCTCCAGACGTTCCCGCACAACATCGGCATGCAGTAATCCCAGGAATCCGACTCTATATCCGGTGCCCAAGGCTTTACTGTGGATGGTCGAAAAATCAAGAGCAGAATCAGTTAGATAAAGTTTTTCCAATGCTTTTTTCAGATTTAAAAAATCGTCGGTATCGGTTGGAAAAACCGAGGCGTAGACCATAGGATTTACTTTTTTGTAACCTACCAAAGGAAAACTCATGCCTGCCTCGTCAATAATCGTATCCCCGACTCTGACTTGATGAATATCCTTGAGATTGCTGACAATATAACCTATTTCTCCCGTACCAAGCTCGGAAGCAGATTGAAGATCGGGAAGAAAATATCCGACTTCCTGAATCACAAGATTAATCCTGCCAGATGCCAGCTGAACCGTCATTCCTGGTCTGAATTTTCCTGAAAATATCCTGACAAAGGCGATTACACCCCGATGTTGATCATAATAAGAATCAAAGATTAAAGCTTGTAAAGACGAAGCAGACCACGTCTCAATATTTACAAAAGAACCCTCAGGGTTCCTCAGGTTTAGGGAACCCTGAGGGTTCTGAGGATGGGGAATTTTTTCAACAACAGCCGATAACAACCGCTCAACGTTTTCACCAGTCTTGGCGGAGATTTCGAAAATCTCACTCTCCTTAACACCCAAAAACTCAACCAGTTGTCTCTTGCTTTTGGCAACCTCGGCATCGGGAAGGTCAATTTTATTAATTGACGGGATTATGACCAGATTTTTCTCAATGGCTTTATAGGCATTGGCAATCGTCTGAGCCTGTACTCCTTGTGTAGCATCAACCAGGAGAATTACTCCTTCGACGCAAACCAGAGTCCGGTCAACTTCGTAAGAAAAATCAACATGACCGGGAGTATCAATCAAATTCAGAATATATTCTGAATTTGAAAACTCGAAATTCGAAGCTCGGAATTCGAAATTGTTTTGGTTTTTGGATTTTGTATTTTGAATTTGTTTAGGATTTCGGTTTTCGGGTTTCTGATTTTTGTATGTCATACGCACCGGCGCCAATTTAATAGTAATTCCCCTTTCCCTCGAAATCGGATTGCGATCGAGCAACTGTTCTTGATGTTTATCCTTATCCACGGTTCCGGTTAACTCAAGAAAGCGATCGGCAAGAGTAGACTTGCCGTGGTCAATATGTGCAATAATGGCAAAGTTACGGATATTTTCCATAAAATAGATAAATAGTATATATTAGAATATCGGGAAAATGAGAACAATCAAAAATATCATCAGGAACGAATTCATCCAAGGAAGTGTTTATTTTTTTATCTCATCTTTTTTAGTAAACCTTTTGAACTACGGCTTCAACTTCCTGGTCGGCAGAAGACTGGGTCCGTCAGGGTTTGGTGAAATAAGCAGCATGTTTGCCTACAGTATCATAGCTACTACCCCTATTGCTATTTTTACCACTTACATCATCAAAAAGGTCGGGGAAAAAACAGCAAACCAACTTGAATATGTAAAATCGATTGAATTCAATTTCACAACCTCGGTAAAAAAAATGTTTCCACTCTTTATCTTTGCAGTCTTTTTACTTCCGTTTGTTTCGTCCATCACCAATCTTTCACTTGCGTCATCAACAGCGCTTTATATATTAATAGTATTGGGATACTTGAGCTCTTTTTACAACGGAGCTCTTCAAGGACTTCGTCTTTTTTTGGCATTTTCCGTGATTGGAATTATCGCAACCTTTATTAAGTTTTCCGGCGCAATCTCACTTTACTTGGGATTAGAAGGAATCTTTCCAGTTCTCAGCTTAGTCGTCTTATCTGCGATTTTTATTTACGCTGCAAGCTATTATTATCTACAGATCATTTTCCGTCAAAACAGACTCAAAAAAACGCTGGCAAAAAAACGCCCGGTCTGGAGAGTATTTAAGAATCGCTACTTTCAACTTGTTTTTTTCTCGACTTTGGCTTTAACAATCCTAAACAACGCAGACGTAATCTATGCCAAAAAGTATCTGTCTGACTATGAAGCTGGCATATATGCTTCATGGTCCTTGTTTGCCAAGATAATTTATTACGCTTTAAGTCCTTTCATCTCAATCACTTTTATCTTTTTTTCTTCAAAATCGGAACGGAATAAACATTTGACTATTTTAAAAGTTGCGCTGATTTTACTTTTTTTCGCATTCGCTTTTTTTTATTTACTGTATACGTATTTTCCTACGCTGTTAATCAATATCTTATTCGGCAGCAAATTTACGGCTATTTTACCTATCTTGAGTTTTTCCAGTATTTTTGGTTCGTTTTACGCCTGTCTTTTTTTCCTCAACAATTTTTTGCTTGCCAGAGGTAGTAATCTGGCGTTGATTCTACCATTATTTACTCCTATTTACCTTTTGGCTCTGCTGTTAATGAAAAAAAACGTCATAAATATTATAAGGCTAAATATCTTTTTTTCGCTCTTTGTAATTCTTGTTTATCTGGCAATTTATCTCAAAAAAAAATTATACTCTTATTTTATATCTGCGTAGAGTTCTTTTGCCGCTTTTGTAGGTGGTCAAAATCTCCAACCGCATGTTGGTGATGTTGGCGTGATAGCGGCAAACGCCGTGAGAGCAGGTACCAAACAACAGTTCTCTTGCGACGGAGTTTCCGGTAGAGGAATCCAGCGATCCGCTCACTCCTTCGTCTTTACCATTGGTCTGGTAAATTAAAGTGTACATGACATTGCTGGCTTTGGATAAATTATTGAAGTTGACAATGATCGCCTGTCTGTCGCCGCGTAACCGGACGTTAGAACCGATACCGCCTGAAAATCCAACCCGTTTTGCTCCTCCCGACCTAAATCTCGGCAATAATTTTGCCTCAACAACATTAAAAGAAAAAAGGAGGAAAAAAAACAAAATTATAAATGCGATAATATTTTTCATTAATGATATATTAATAAGTATAACAAAATATGAAATCAAAAATTCTTATCATCTTTACCATTCTCATCATTGTCTCCGCCAGCCTGATGTTTATTGCTTCACTGCAAAATAGTAAAAAACTGCTGTCACCGATTTCTACTCAATCTGCTCCTACCCCAAGCGCGAAACCCGGCAAAATCAAAACCAGGGAATTCCAGGATCCCTCCGGGTTCAAATTCAGCTATCCCGAAACTTTGACAGTTAAATCCGAGGAAAAACTGGCTGACAATTATTATACCGCCCTGAGACTGACCGACAAAAAATATGACGGAGGAATCACAATTGAATTGACTTCTACAAAATATTCCTCACTTGCTGATTGGATCAAAGCCAACAAAAATATCGCTAAAAATTACAAAAAATCCTTTCTTTCCGATCTCGATTCTATTGAAGTTGAGGAAAACGATAAGAAGACAATATTAGCCGTAGATATCGAGACGTTAATTTCTCTAGTTGCCGATTACTCCAAAAACAGCAAATCCTTCTGGCTGGAGTCGTTAAAAACCGTCACCTCTACCTTTGCCTTTGAACTACCCGAACAACCCCCAACTGATTCATCCTCCGACAATGTCGAATCCGATATCATCTTTGAGGGAGAAGAGAGCATAGAGTGACTCACTCTCGATGTAAAATAAACCTCCTAATTTTTTTTAGTCCTCGGCTTATATAACTACCTATGTCCTTCCGGTCCAACTCCTCTTGACTGGGATAATATGTCCACCGTGAGGCTATCTCAATCTGCAGCTTATTGCTTTGCAGTTTCCTAGTGTAATTATCGTTATCTGTCTCATACTTTTCCACCCATAGATTCAATTCGCCAACTTGCCAATTAAGCGGCACTCTAAAGCTTATCTGCTGTTCGGTCCACTCTTCGACAATCACCGGACCGTAATCGCTCAGCAGTTTGTCGTTAGGATTCAGCCTCCAGCCAAAATTATATCCGCGTACCTTAACCAATTCGGCTAAGGTGGTTTTATGGGGAACAATGTCGGTTATAACCAGACTCTCCCGTAATTTTTTTTGAATTTGTGCTTGCCGATTCAACCGCCAGGCAAAAAACCCGACGATTACCGCAAACAAACTGATTATACCTAGACCAATCAGGAAGGATTTTAAAATATTTAAAGTCATTTCCTTGAACTCATGCAAAACTTTTTTGTTTGCGGCTATTTTTCTAAAAATATAAATTAAATAATTCAACCTTCTCTGTAATTGAACCTTAATCAAATATCCGAACAAAAACCAAACTGACGATAAAAGGAGAATTAGGGCTACTTTTTGACTTCCAAAAGCATAGACATTCTCCAATGTCCACAAAGTGAGATATACAAGAACAAGGCAAAAAAGAGTTGACAAAAACAAAATAAATCCGTTCCTGCCAAAGTTTAGCAAAATTTGCCTGTGGTATTTATTTGAAAACAACGAATAGCTTTTTTTTTGAGATGAGAAAATCAATAGTTTAAAATATTCTAAATTCGGAGAAGTCAAAAAAGTCGAAAGATTATATAAAAAAAAGATGAAAAACAAAGTCAGGCTTAAAATTAAAAGACTGTTAAAACGCCTCAATTCAAAAAATGTTCGGATTATGAAGTAACTGAAAAAATACGAAGTTGTCAGCAATACGAGCCACTCTGACGTACTTCCTAATTTCGGTAAGCTAAAATTTAAACTTTTCTCCTTAACCTTAAGATATAATCCTATAAATGACAGAACAAAAAGTAAAATTAATCCAAAGGCGAATTGACTGTTGGATAAAGCCAAGATATTTTTTTGGTTTAAGATTAAGGGAAAATCGGGAAATAAAGTAAAAAAAATAAAGACAAAAGCCAAATAGCTGAAAAATAACATCGGCAATAACCAAGTTAAAAACAAAAATGTCTCGTAGGCAAATTTCCTCATACTTCGTAAAATTTTTTAAAAACCGCTAAAGCAAATAGCCAAAAAGCAAGAATCGTAAAAAGATCCGTCGTTAATTTAAAATTGTTCAAATAAAAAAATGCCGTATAGAGCCAGAGAATGATAGCGAGTATAATATTAGTCCTTTCGGAAATAGCAAACAGTAATGCAAACGGAAGATAGATGAAAAAAAGCAGCGTTGCGTCATCGAAAGAATCAAAAAGCCAAGCTGACGCTCCGGCTTTTTTGGCAAGAATTACCGAACAAACCCACAATAGACTTAATATCAGATTTTTGCCAAAAGACGATTTATTAAATTTACTTTTACCCAAATCTGAAGCAAACGAACAAAACAAAGCTTTAAAGGTCCCAAATATCGCTAAATAAAGACTGACAATAATAACTAAAGTTACAAAATCGTTAGTTGAATTAAGAATCCTTAAGGCAAAATAATACGAGATCAGAAGCAGCATACCTTGGACTAACTTTCTTCTTGTTCCATCGATAAATAACATTTCAATTAATTTTATTTTATCAGATTTATTTTTTACTATATAATATTGTCCAATGGAAAATAGGTCTTCGATTCATTATTTGAGCTTGATCGTCCCGATCTTCAAACAAGAAAAAACAATTGTCAAAAACTTGCGCAGCATCAAGAAGGTTCTTGATAGAATTCGCTACCCGCATGAGATTATTACAGTTGTCGACGGGGTGGTTGACAACTCCCTAAAAAAAATTAAGCGGACTAATATCGAAGGTCTTAAAACCATAAGCTATATGAAGAATCAAGGTAAAAGCTATGCGATTCAATTGGGCATGAAAAAAGCCAGAGGCGATTATGTCATGTTTATTGACGCCGGCATGGAAATCGATCCCAACGGCATCTCCATGCTTTTGGAGCATATGGAGTGGTATGACGCGGATATAATCGTCGGCTCCAAAAGACATCTGGCATCTTTTGTCAAATATCCGCTTTCGCGCAAAATTTTAAGCTTCGGCTACTTTTTTTTGGTAAAATTGCTCTTCGGAATTAAAATTCGTGATACTCAAGCCGGAATTAAAATATTCCGCAAAGAGGTATTGCTAAAAGTACTGCCGCGGCTGATAGAAAAACGCTTTGCCGGGGATCTTGAATTTTTAGTCGTAGCTAACGATCTGGGTTATACAAGAATATTTGAAGCTCCCATAAAAATGGATTATTCCCTGGGAGCTTTGACATCTGCGGCAACCCTATCTTCGATTCTGGGAATCTTGGTAGATACTTTAGCCATCTTCTACCGCAGGAATATTTTGGGTTTTTATAGGAAAAAGATTTAATACAAAATTATGAAAATCCTCTGGTTCACCTGGAAAGACATAAACCATCCACAAGCAGGCGGAGCAGAGTATATAGATTCTTATCTGGCGAAATCACTAGTAAAGGACGGACACGAGGTTATTTTTTTGGTGAGCAATTATAAGGGTGGAAAATCCAAAGAAAAAATCAACGGTTATCAAGTCATCAGAGTAGGGAATAGATTTACTGTTTATTGGGAAACATTCCTTTATTTCCGTAAAAATTTAAGTTCTTGGCCGGACCTGATAATTGAAGAAATTAATACAATTCCTTTTTTCACTCAATTGTATTCAAATAAGAAAAGGCTGCTTTTGATCTACCAATTATGTCGAGAAATTTGGTTTTACCAGGTCTTTTACCCGTTAAATATCCTGGGTTTTTTGCTCGAACCTTTATATCTCAGGCTTCTGAATAAAAATCAGGTGCTCACCGAGTCAAATAGCACTAAACAAGATCTTCTTAAATACGGATTTGCCGCCAATGAAATATTTGTCTTTCCCGTCGGTGTAAATGCAGGAGCAAATCTGAATTACGAGAAATTTTCCAAGTTCAGTTTAGTATCGTTGGGAGCAATCCGCCCGATGAAAAGAACCCATGACCAAATGGCGGCTTTTGAAATGGCAAAAAAACATATCCCCGAATTGCAATTTATTATTGCCGGAGATAGCCAAAACGCCTATGGTAAAAAAATTTTAAAATTAATAAAACACAGTGAATACCGGGAAGATATCAAATACTTGGGCAGGGTCGACAATCAGCTTAAAGCGAAAATCATGTCCAAAGCGCATTTGCTGCTTAGTACTTCGGTCAAAGAAGGCTGGGGACTGACACTAACCGAAGCAGGCGCTTCAGGGACTCCCGCTGTTGTCTTCAATATCGATGGACTGCGCGACAGTGTTCGCAATGAAAAAACCGGTTTAATTTGTCGGATCAATAGCCCAAGCGAGATGGCAAAAAATATTGTAAGATTATACCAAGATAAAAAGCTCTATTATAGATTTAGACGGTCAGCCAAAACTTGGAACAGTCGTTTTACGCCTAAAGCTAGCTACCGGAAATTCATAAAATATGCGAAAATATCCTGAGCTTTCTATCATCATCGTCTCGCTTAACTCGCAAAGAACTTTAAAAGATTGTCTTGCCTATATTAAAAAACAAACTTACCCTAAAATTAAAGAAGTGCTTCTGGTAGACGGCGGGAGTAAGGATAATACTCTTATAATTGCCAAAAACAGCGGACTTCCTATAAAAATAATCAAAGCCGCATATGAAAATAACCAGGAAGCCAGACGGGCAATCGGAATTCAAAAAGCCAAAAATGAGATCTGCGCCATGATCGATACTGATAATTTTATAACCGATAAAAACTGGCTTAAAGCTATGGTTGAACCGCTGGTTGATAACAAATTAATCGCAGCCTCCCAAACGCTTAGATACTCCGCACCCAAAAATTCGAGCCTTCTTAATAGATATTTCGGACTTTTGGGATCTGCTGATCCTGTGGCCTATTATTTGGGTAAATCTGACCGTCTTTCCTGGGCTTATGACGATTGGCGTCTGCTTGGTCAAGTGATTGCCGATAAGAAGAATTACTATATTGTCAAATTCAATCCGGATAACTTTCCTACTGTTGGAGCAAACGGCATTGTCTTTAAGCGATCAATGCTGCTTAAGTCAAATTGGAAAAATCCGGAAAACTACTTTCATACCGATGTTTTTGTCGATATCGCAAGGAAAGGGTATGATGAATTTGCTATTGTTAAAAACGAAATTTTCCACAACACGGCGGACAATCTAATTAGTTTTTTGAGAAAACGAAAAAAATATATGAAGCTTCATCATCAGAATCTACAAAAATCCAGACGTTTCCTGGTTTACAACCCGAAAAATTTAGCTGATGTAGCGGCTTTGATTTTGCTGGTTTTCATTTCTTTGACGTTTGTAGTGCCGTTAATAGACTCGTTTAGAGGGTACTTGAAGAAAAAAGATGCGGCCTGGTTTCTTCATCCATTTGTGACTTTCGGCATAACTGTAGTATATGCTCAGGCAACAATTTATAAATTGTTGAGAAAAATTAATGTCTAAAATTCTCATCTTTGGCTCTACCGGTTTTATCGGTCAAAACTTTATTACCGGTTCGAAATTGGACAATGACTTCAGGTTGATAGCCCCAACGCGTAATGCTTGCAACCTGCTTAATTTCACTCAAACCCAAAATTTTATCAAAAAAATTAAACCCGGTATCATCTTAAATCTCGCTTACTACGGGGGTGTAACGTCTGCCATCAAATACAGCCAAACCAATTTAGTTAATAATATTAAAATTGCCACCAATATACTAAATTCTGTAAAAGGAAATTTGCGTATTAAAAAAATCTTCTTCCTTTCTTCGAGTTTGTCGAAGGAGCCCAAAAATACTTACGCTCACATCAAAGCTCAAACAACCAGTCTTTCACTGGCGCTTGCAAAAAAATGGCAATTGCCGTTAGTTATTTTAAGACCTTATAACTTATACGGCCCGCATGACCGGCGTACGGTAGTTTACCGTACCATAGCTTCAATCTTAAAAAAGCAAGCCTTCTCCTTGACAGCCGGCAGGCAAAAAAGAGACTATCTCTTTATTCAGGATTTTGTTAAGATTTTGGATTTGGTAGTTGAAAATTGGATTAATTTCGAGAATTACGAAACCTATGATATTGGTTCAGGCAAAGCCGTTCAAATGAAACAAGTTTTTTCACGGATTTTTAAATTGCTGAATTTTAAAGGCCCATACCAAACCAAAGATTATTCCCCCGACGAGTATTGGTATCAAAAAGCAGATACCAAAAAAGTTAAAGCGGCAATCGGTCGCTTTCAAATTACTCTTTTAGAATCCGGGTTGAAGCAAACAATTTCCTGGATTAGGGAGTCCTTATGAAAATATTAACCAACCTGTTGAAAAGATACTGGCCTCACTTTATTTTTGCAGCTATTGGATTATTTTCAGCCAGAAAGATTTTGTTTGGCAAAAATCTTATATTGTACGGAGAATTTTTCGGTTCTACCGACTATATATTTTTTTTCAGTCAACTGCTTAAATCGTGGTCAATTTATACCGGACTAGGCTATTCAAATTTAGGCCTGACTACAAGTTACGGTCAGAATCCGCTTTTCTGGGTTATCCCTTCTGGTTATTGGTTAACCTATCTTGCGCTCTTATCCCTCCTTCAGCTTATATTCAGTATTTTTTCAATTAAGATTTATCTGTTGGTTTCGATCCTGCTGCCGTTTTTCGGTATGTACGGTTTTGCCAGGTTTTACTTTAGTCAATTTACCGATAAAAAATCCGTTCTTGCGCAACTTGCATTTTTCAGTTCAATTATCTATGCAGTAAGCGGTCAGATGAGCGCCAGAATTGCCGCAGGTCATTTGCGTTACAGCATTGGGCACGGATTGTTTCCGCTTCTGCTGCTTTGTATCCTTAAAGGCTTTTCGGAAAAAAGTAAGTCGCTGAAACTATACTATCTGATTTCTTCCGGCTTAATCATCTCAATTCTGGTTTGGTCAATGCCGCAACTGCTGATCTTGACTTTTTTTTTGCTGTTATTTCACTTTCTTATTTTTCTTCTCGCAGACTTTACCGGTATTAAAAAATTTTTAACTTTCAATTTTTTAGCTTTCGCATTGGGAATACTTTTAAATATCAATATATATCTTCCTTCACTATTGTACCAGGAGACTCCGGCTTATATCGAAACCCCATACTACACCCTGTCTTATGTTTACCTCACTTCAAGAGCGACTTCCTTCAAAGAACTGTTGGCTAATGTAGCGGAGGGAACTTTTTTAGGCGAAAGCGGCTTTAAAAAAATTGTAAACCTCAAGTTATTTTTACCTGCTCTTGCAATGCTTGGTCTGTTGTCGATGTTTTTTAAAAAAAGAGGGTTTGCCGTGTTTCTCTTTTTAACCGGAGCGACTGGATTGATTTTTGCTTGGGGGAACAATCAGCCGTTGACTGAATTTTATAACTTTCTCTTTGCCAAAGTAATTTTTTTTAAGGCTTTCAGAGATGTCGGCAAGTTTGCAGTACTTTATATATTCAGTCTATCCCTGACAATACCTTATTTAATTTTTTTGCTAGGTCGCCTATTGGGAAAAAAGACAATTATCGTTTTGGGTAGTATTCTGGTTTTGTTTATATTCTATGTCAACCCCAATTTCACTTCCGGTAACTTTGGTAATAACATAGAAGCTTTTTCTTTGCCTGAAAAATATGAAAAACTGCATCGCTTTCTTAAAAACCGGGCTGGCGATTTCAGAATCGCGGTTTTCCCCAATGATAAGTATGTCGGTGAATCTGACTGGTTGCCTAAAAAATCGCTTCCTTCGGCTTATTATAATATTTTCCATGTTCTTTTCCCTTTGCCTAAAAATTTGGCCAACTCAAACAGGTCGATGGCCGACTGGACTTCTCGATATCTTGACTTCCTCGAACTTAATCTGGGAGAACCTTGGGCTGTGGAAAAATTAGGACAGGCGGCGGTCAGATACTTAATCGTCGACCATAGTGTTCCGGGTTACAAAAAATTATTGTCGGCCCTGCAAAATAATTCTCGCCTGCAAAAATCGGAGGCAATCGACGGGATTACCATATTTGAAATCAGGGATTATGAAAAATCATCTCTTAGTCGGAGGCAACCTGCGTATTACTTTGGCGATATCATGGGTATAAAGTACATCCCCAGCAAAATAAGTCTAATCAATCTCGACACCAACCCGACTGATTTGTTAACTAATAATTATTCCAACTATCTTTTGCTTTATAACTCTTCCCTTGACGACCTATTTTATACCAGCTTAGACAGATTCAAGCTCTCTTTTTTCCCGGAGGTTAGATTCTCTCAAGACAACGCCAAGGAATTCTATGTACCGGCTGAATATCTGCGGAACCTGACTCAAACCGGAATCAACTTTTATAATCCGGAGATCATCAGAACCGAAGGAAAAGGAAACAAAATAGCCAAGACTTTCAGCTTAAATAAAGACAACTATAAAATACTGGTAAGCACCATCAGTGCTCAAGGCCAAAGTAATGCTCTGAAAATTACGGTTGACGGAAAATCAATGTCTAAAAAAAACTTTCGCTCAAAATCCTCCGGAGCAGAGTGGCTGGACTTTGGCGAAATAAGACTTGACGAGTCTAAAAAAATTAAAATTACTGTTGAAAATCAGGACGCGGTCTCACTTTACCTTGATCATTTTTTGTTGGTGCCGGTTTCTGAATATGAAAAATTAAAAAGACAATTTTTTTCTATAGTTAAAACTAAAGAAATAATCAAAATCGATCAACCGCTTGCCGAAAGTACGCTTGCTGAAAACGATAAATCCTTGACGGTCCTATCCACGACTTATTCGGCTTTCTGGGATATCTGCGGAAAAGAAGCTATCAGGGTAAACTTCTACGCTACCGCATCGCAGTGCAACCCAAAAGACATAATCCAACCCCGCTTTAAACCTGATAAAATTTATAAACTGTCCCTAATTTTATGGTTTTTATTTTATGCCACAGCCTTGTCTGTACTTTTTAAATTAAAAACAAGACGAACTAGTTGAGTAATTGAATCAATTTGTATACCCGTCTTAGTTGATTTTGCAAATTTTCAACTAAAAATATCTTATTAAATCAACTTAGAGGGGTATATACTGATTGCAATCTCAATCAATAGAAGTATAAATCAGTTTAATTATGATCAAACTCATAAAATCAACTTTCTATCAAGAAGAAAAAACCAAGCGGGATCTCATCAAATTTATCAGATCCGCCAAAATCTTAAGCTTTGGACCGGAATGCGAAAAATTTGAACGGAATTTTGCCAAATATCAGGGAAGAAATCACTGCGTAATGCTCAACAGCGGAAGCTCTGCCAATTTGGCGATAATCCAGGCTCTTCTTAATTTGGAAAAAATAAAAAAAGGTGATCTTGTCGGCTTTTCGGCGCTAACTTGGTCAACCAACGTCATGCCGCTAATTCAGCTTGGTTTAGAAGCTGTGCCGATTGATGTTGAACTTGACACTCTCAATGTCTCAAGTAGCAAGTTATTACCTGTTCTTAGAAAATATAATTTAAAATTGTTATTTCTTACTAATCTTTTGGGCTTTTGCGACGATATTGAAAAAATCAAAGCCATCTGTAAAAACAAAAAAATAATCCTGATAGAGGACAACTGCGAGTCATTGGGAACAACCTATAAGGGCACAAAGCTTGGTAATTATGGGCTGGCTAGCAGCTTTTCCTTTTATGTCGGACATCATATGTCGACGGTCGAAGGCGGGGCGGTCTGCACCGACAGTGAACAACTGGCAGTCATGCTAAGAATCGTACGGGCACACGGCTGGGACAGAAACTTAAGCCTAATGCATCAAACCGAAATTCGGCAAAAGCACAAAATTAATTTGTTTTTTTACTCCCGCTATACTTTCTACGACCTCGGATTCAACTTGCGCCCCACCGAAATAGCCGGCTTTTTAGGCAATATCCAGATCAAATACTTGAGTGAAATAACCAAAAAAAGGAATTTTAATTTTTTACAGCTGGCAAAAGCGATTTACAGCAGGTCAGACAGATTCTATCCGATAAGATACGGCCATATCGATTTTCTTTCCAATTTCGCAGTCCCGATCATTTGCAAATCTGCAAAAATCAGAAGTGAATTGGTTAAGAGATGCAACTGGAAAATTGAGATTAGACCGGTTGTTGGCGGAGATATGACCAAACAACCTTTTTTTGCTAAATACATGAAAAAATATGAAAATATTTTAAAAAATTCCAATTCCAAGCTAATCCACGAGCAAGGTTTATACTTCGGCAACAATCCGGAGTTAACAGCTGAAGAAATCCAGCAAATAATAAACGTTTTTGCAAATTAATGCTAGATTTATCATTAGATCAGAAAAAGTCCCTTTCTCAATTTTTTTCAAATATGGCGGTGCTATTTTTTGGAGCTGCTTTAATTTCTCCGGCAGTTGTAAATTTTTTATCGGTTATAGAGTTGATTAAATATTTAATCGTTGGTATACTTTTTTTGTTGATGTCATTAAAAGTTTTAAATTGAAAGATATGGAATTTCGAGAATTTTGGATCAATTTGACAAACAATGTTTTTGTCCTAGCGCTTCTAACTATTATTGCTTTCGCTTTAGTATTAAATCTGGGTAAAAAAAGTAGAAAAATCGGAAAATAGATACTTGATAAATTTGAATGAAAAAGATCGACCTGCTAATCTTAACCTGGCACCAGACATATCTTTCCAAAAACGCCGGCGGTTATATCAGGTTAAGAGAATTTTTTAAATATATTCCCAACAGCATCAGGTTTATAATTATGGACAATCAACCGAGTATTTACTCTGACGCTGTTGCCAAACATCAACTTTATCATTATCAAACTCCTGCTTTTTTAAAATTTCTGGAAAAGAGGTTTTTTTTATTCTGGTTTACTTTGGAAAATATATTTGCTGGCATTATTTTGTATTTATCTGCAAGACGTCTTATCAGAGATTATCAACCCAAAGTATTATATGTACCAATCGGCGAATTCGTCCATATCTATTTTCCCTCAATTCTCTTGAAACTTCAGTTTCCGAAAATCAAACTGGTCGTTGACATCCTTAATTTCGAGATACCCGGAGAAGGTGCGATTAATTATTACCGTACTCTTCGGAAAAGCGGAATAAATTTCATCAGAAGCCTGTTTACGATCTATGCCACCATACAAAGCTCATTTTTAATCAAAAAATCCATCCGTCTAATCGATTATGTATTTACCGTCAGCCCTGATTTGGTGGATAAGTTAAGGGTTTTTTATAAAAAAGATACTATTGATTATACTCTTTCAGGAGTAACCATACCCAAAAAAATTAAGGCTGTAAAAAAGAGCTTTTTGGGAGTATATGTGGGCCGGCTGACCGTGCAAAAAGGAGTATTTGAGCTTCTTGATATCTGGTCGATGCTTGTTAAAAAATTGCCAATAGCCAAGCTCGCTTTGGCCGGTCAAGTAGATGAAGTTACCAAACTTGCCCTACTGGATAGGATATCCAAGTTGAAATTAAAAAAAAACGTGACATTCTTTGGCGCCGTTTCGGAATCCAAAAAACAAAAGATTTTAAGCCGGAGCCAGATTTTTCTGCATCTTGCCCGCTATGAGCCGCTTTTTCCCGTTATTGGAATCCTTGAAGGACTGGCACAAAAATTACCCGTAATTATTTATAATATGAAGGTTGTCGATTCCCAGTTAAAGGAGGGATTAACCGATAAACCGTTTCTTATAGCCGAGAATGGGAATAAAGAAAGAGTCGTGCAAAAAATACTCGAATTTTTCCAATTTCCCGCCCGGCAAAAAACCATATTGGCAAAAGAAGCTTATCAACTAGCAAATAAGTTCGACTGGAGTATAATTGCAGAAAAAGAATTCAATATAATTAATAGAATGATAAAATTAAATTAAAAATTATGATTGTTGTCCGCGCCCCTTTAAGAATTAGTTTTGTAGGCGGCGGAACAGACCTGCCGGATTTTTATCGCCGCTATACTGGCCGTGTTTTATCTACTACCGTCGACAAATATATCTATGTCGTTGTCAATAAAACACCTCTTATCCCCAAAATTTCCGCCCGCTACAAAATTTCCGAAACAGTAGACAGACCGGATCAACTGCAGCATACGCGTATTAAAGCTGCCCTTCTTGATCTTAAGCTAAAAAAGGGTATAGAAATTGCCTCATTCGGAGACTTACCGGCAAAAACCGGTCTCGGTTCTTCATCAAGTTTTTCCGTGGCATTATTGATGGCTTTAAATGCCTTGCAGGGTAAAAAAATAAAGTCTTTTGAGGCAGCCGAGTCAAGCTGTCGTCTGGAGATTGATTTGGTCGGTGAACCAATCGGTAAACAAGACCAATACGCCGCAACTTTTGGAGGGATCAATATCTTTGAATTTAAACGTGATGATTCTGTAAATATAATACCGGTCTATCTTGATTATAAAATCCGCTTGGAATTTGAGAACCATTTATTGGTTTTTTTCACCGGTATTACACGAGACGCATCCTCTGTTCTAAAAGAGCAAAAAGTAAATATAAATAAAAAAATGTTCACTTTAAAGCAAATGGCAGATAGCGTGTTTGAGTTTAAGACGCTATTGGAATCAGGTAATTTTAAAGAGATGGGCAAAATGCTCCATCAGGGCTGGCTTCGGAAAAAAAGTCTGGCTTCAAAAATATCAAGCGGCTTTATCGACCAATTATATAAAGCTGGAATTAACAATGGTGCTTGGGGAGGCAAAATACATGGTGCAGGCGGCGGAGGCTGCATATCTTTCCTGACTCCTGTAGATAAAAAAAATGCTATTCGGCAAGCGGTAAAAAAGGTTGCGAAAAGTCACAAGCTCTCTGGCTTTAAAGAAGTTCCCATTCGTTTTGTCCAGTCCGGAGCTGAAATTATCTTTAACTCGGAAAGGTAAATTAGTAAAAACTAACTAAAGCATGAGTAACTACATCGTAGAATTTTCTAAAAAAGTTCAAACGGCGTTAAATAATTTACCGGTTAACGAAATCACTAAGTCTTTAAATTTGCTTGAGGCGGTGTATGAACGCGACGGAAGAATCTATGTCTTTGGCAATGGCGGATCCCTGGCGCTGGCAACACACTGGGTAAGTGATTTTAACAAGACGGTGTTCAGCCATCATCTTGATGATCATTCAAGGCGCTTCCAAGCTATACGTCTGCCTACAACGGAAGAGGAATTGACCGCATGGGCAAACGATATCGGATTTGATCAAGTCTTTGCAGGCCCTCTGCAAAATTATCTTCATGACAGCGATATAGTAATAGCCATTTCAAGCAGCGGCGCGTCAACTAATGTAATTGAGGCAGTAAAGTTAGCTAAAAAAAATAAAATTCCCGTGATCGGCATATCGGGTTTCGACGGAGGAAAACTTCATGAGTTGGCTGATGCCAAAATTTTAGTCCGGACCTTAAAGGGAGAATATGGCGTAGTGGAAAGCGTGCATGGTGCAATTCTTCATCTGATGACCAACTATTTCAAGGATTATTTCAATCATTTATGGACGATAAACCAAAAAAAGAAAAAAAAAGGAAGGCGGTCTTTTTAGATCGGGACGGGATAATCAATAAAGAAGTTGACAACTTAAGAAATATCAATCAAATTAGGCTTTTACCTCATGTTGCCAAAGCGATAAAAAAATTCAAACGAAATGGTTATTTGGTAATCGTCATCACCAATCAACCTGTCGTTGCCCGAGGCTGGATTAGCGAATCGGAACTTGAAGAGATTAATCAAGAACTCTTAAGAAGACTAAAAAATAAAGGTGCAATAATCGACGCAGTTTACTACTGTCCTCATCATCCGAAAGCCAACTTGCCAAAATATAGAAAGGACTGTTCTGATAGAAAACCGAATATCAGTTTGATAATTAAAGCTGTCCAAGATTTTAACATTTCCTTGAAAAGATCATATTTTATCGGCGACTCAACTACAGATCTCCAAACGGCCTTTAACGCTCATATCCGAAGTATCCTGGTTCTTACGGGTTATAAAGGAAATGATGGTAGATTTAATGCCAAACCAGATAAAGTCGTTGCTGACTTGCTTCAGGCCTCAAATGTTGTTTAAGCTGTCTGCTTAATATATAATTTCTATCTTATGCTGATTTTGGGTGGGAGAAATATTCGGGGGTTGGCATTTGATCTTGAAGGCACTATTATTAATCTTGAACCTGTTCATCACCACGCCCATTTATCGATTGCTAAAAGTGTAGGTTTAGTCCTTCCCGAACTTGATCAAATCGGAAAAATCGTAACTTTGCTTCCACACTTTATCGGTGGACCGCGAGAAGCGATCGCACAAGAAATCTTTGAGTTAAGTAACAAAAAAGTTTCCGTTGCTGATTTGGTCGCTGCTGACCTCGCAGCATATAACCAGCTACTTCAAGACTGGACTGACTTTAGACCACGTGACGGTTTTAGTGATTTTTTAGACGAGGTTTTTCGACAAAAGGATTTAACGGTTGCTATTGGTTCCCTTACACCAAGGGGTGAAGCAAGAACTGTTTTAAAAAAGTCAGGACTACTTGATTTAATTAATCCTAACAGAATCATCCTTAGAGAAGATGTGGACAAACTAAAACCACATCCTGACGTCTTTTTGACAACTGCCGAAAGAATGAAAATCCATCCTTCGGAACAGTTGGTTTTTGAGGACTCACCAAAAGGTATAGCAGCGGCTGTAGCGGCCGGATCATTAGCCATCGGCATGCCGATATATGATAATGAAATTGTTTGGAAACAGCTACGAGATGCCGGGGCGCTGACCATTTTCAAAAACTGGAACGGGGTTTCACTCCAAAATTTAACTCTCAACGAAGGTAGTAGCTTTAAACGGAGAATTTGAAATCAACTATAATTAACTGAACATGGGTCATAATTCCCACGTTCATCCTGAGCGATCCCGCCAAAGGCGGGACAGTCGAAGGATCTTGGCGGTTACGAGATCCCTCGCTTATAGCTTTGCTAGGGAAGATGAATTAATGACCCACCTTCAATTATCTAATAAATTTATGCAAGCGGTTATATTATCTGCCGGTAAAGGCAGACGATTATATCCTTTGACGAAAAATCTACCCAAGGTGATGTTCGATGTTGACGGAAAACCTCTACTTGAACATCATGTTTTGCTTCTGAAAAAAAACATCGTCAAGGATATTTATATAAACTTATATACTTACCCGGAGCGAATTACCAGTTATTTTGCTGACGGGAATGAATTTGGGGTTAAGATTAACTATAGTCGGGAAGATACGAAAAAAAGTTATCGCGGCCCATTGCTTCTGGGATCTGCCGGGGCCTTGCATAATTTTAAAAAAGTGTTGAGGAATGATTTTTTTGTTCTTTACGGAGATGTTTTTATCCGGGTTAATCTTCGAAAAATGCTGGCTTTTCACAAAAATAAGAATTCGCTTTTTACTTTAGCTGTTCATCAGGCTAAGCATCCCGAAGATAGCGATTTGTTAACAGTTGATAAAAACAGAAAAATTACCGAATGGATTAAAACTCCGCATGCAAAAAAATCAGGTCTAAATAGCGCCGGTCTATATATTTTAAACGAAAAAGTATTTGACTTTTTGCCGGAAAAAGTCCCGTTTGATTTTGCACACGATTTTATTCCGCTGCTTCTCAAAAAAATTCCCTTATATGCATATCATACCAAAGAGCTGATGATGGATATTGGTACACCCGAAAGATATAATCAATTAATAGCAAAAATCAAAGATCAAAAATCAAAATGAAAAAAATATTAATTACCGGAGCTGGAGGATATATCGGTTCGATTGCAACCTATATGCTGCTTGCACGAGGCTGTAAGGTTGTAGGAATTGATAATTTTGCGACTGGGTTCAAAAATCCCCTTCAACTTCTGCAAAAGCAATTCGGTAAAGATCAATTCAGATATTACGAATTGGACCTTAAAGAAAATATCTCTATTTTATTTGAAAAAGAGTCAAGGATCGGCAAGCCCCCGTTTGACGGTGTAATTCACTATGCCGCCTCTTGTCTGGTTGACGAATCTATGCGAATCCCGCAAAAATATTTCAAAAATAATGTACTGGGTACTCTTAATTTACTGGAAAACATGAGCAAATGTTCAATCAGAAATATTGTATTTTCTTCGTCTGCTTCAGTGTATGGTCAATCGCAATATGTCCCAATCGATGAAAGTCACCCAACAATACCTATTAATCCCTACGGTGAATCAAAATTAATGTCGGAAAAAATCATTACCTGGTACTACAGATTATTCGGAATCAGATACCTGATTTTCAGATATTTCAATGTCTGTGGCGCCTCGGACGACGGCCTGATAGGCGACTCAAAAAGACCTTCAACCCTGCTGGTCCAGAACGCGGTTAGAGGAGCCTTGGGGATCGAGCAATTTTATCTCAACTGCCCCAAGGTAAATACGCCGGACAATACACCGCTTCGCGATTATATCAACGTCGTTGATCTCAACGAAGCGCATATTGTCGGACTAGATTATTTAGAAAAAAATGGGAAGAGTGAAATATTGAATCTGGGAACAGGAACGGGTAATTCGGTACTCGAAGTCGTAAGACTGGTCGAGAATGCAGCCGCCAAAAAAATCAGCGTTAAAGAAACAATACCTCGTATCGGGGATCCGGAAAGGCTTATTAGTTCGATCAAAAAAGCCGGAAAGATTCTCGACTGGAAACCAAAAAAAACCATCAAGGACAGCGTTAACTCCCTTTTGAAGTGGTACAAAAAACATCCCAATGGCTGGAAAAACTAAAAAAATAAATTTGTTATTTTATACTCCGATTGATTTAGCCTACGGCGCCGGATTTGAAACCTGGGTCGGCAAAATAACCCATCTGCTGAAAAAGGAGTTTAATATCTCAATTGTTTTCAGCGACGTGGCTGATCCCAAAAGATGGAGCGATAAATTATTAAGACGGAAATTTGCCGTTTCTAAATTGCTTAGGCTTCATTTCCTGAACTTTTTTTCCCAAATCTTTCTTCCTGACGGCAATTCGTTAGCCAAGCTTTACCGGGAGTTTAAAAAAAATGACATTGTTTATTTCAACTGTACTTTTGTTTTAAATGATTTATTAGTTGTCTTAATCTCTATAATCAGCAAAACTAAGGTAATATTTGGCTTTCACGCTCCCGTATTCTACGAAAATAAACTGCATAACCTTTATTTCAGACTTATCACTTTTAACCTGTTAAGATTCGTCAAAGAGGTGCACGTCTTAAATTCCCACGATGAAAAATACTTAAAAAAATTTACTCCAAACATTTCTAAAATACCCGCATTTTTGTCGAGCGCGGAAATGCCCAAGCAGAATGTAGCGGACTTTCGGGGTAAGTTCCTTTTTGTCGGCCGATTTGATTTTCAAAAAGGGCTCGATCTTTTGGTTACCGCTTTAGCTAAGATATTTCGCATACATGAAAGAATTAAATTTGTTTTTTTCGGGTCGGGACCGCAAAGGGCATTTGTTGAACAACTCCAAAAAAAATACCCAAAAAATGTCGAACTCAATGAATTTGAAAACGATAAAAAGAAAATCTATTCAAAACGTAAATTTATTCTCCTATCGTCACGATTTGAAACTTTTCCCGCTGTACTAATCGAAGCTATGAGCTACGGTCTCCCTGTCATTACCACGCGCATACCCGGAGCAATAGACATAGTAACTCACGGTAAAAACGGGTTTTATATATCTAACCCTGATGAAAATGGCATTGAAAAAACCGTCTCGCGGGCTGTTTTGCTTCCCAAAAAAATATATAATAAAATGTCAAAAAATGCTTTTTTGCAGGCGCAAAAATATTCCGATAAAATATTTAAACAAAAATTCTCTTTTCTGATCAAAAAAAATTCAGAGTCTTAAAATAGGCCTATGAAAATAAAACTAAAAACAAAATTTCCTATTGCCTTTAATTCTCCGGAACATCTTACTCCATTCGGGACCCGTTTTGACCAATCCGCCAATAGACGGTTCAATTTGAATTTATACCGTTTTTTTTCTCAGACTCATTTGCTGAAAGTGCTGGATTTAGGTTGCGCGGGCGGTAACTTTGTCAAAGATATAATAGACGACGGTCACTTTGCCATAGGTCTTGAAGGAAGCGATTGGTCAAAAAAATTCAAGCGTGCAGCCTGGGCACAAATTCCGGACTTTCTTTTTACTTGTGATATAAGCAAAAAATTTACGGTACAAATGGACGGCAAACCGATAAAATTCGACGCCGTCACCGCTTGGGAAGTCATGGAACATATAAAAACCGAGGGTCTGCCGGCTTTACTGAAAAATGTAAAAAATCATCTGGAACCTGCAGGTTTTTTTATTGCCAGCATCACTTCCGTTCCGCATATCGTAGACGGCATCAATTTACATCAGACAGTAAAATCCAAAAAATGGTGGCTGAAGTTTTTTAACAAAAATGGTTTTTCCCAGCTGTCTGGGCATCATGATTATTTTGACGGACAATTTATCAGAGGAGGAAAAGTAGAGAAGCTGGGCGAGAATAAACAAGCCGTGTTTGTCTTGAGTTTAAACCCGGAGAAAGCCCCTTCAATCCCCGGTAAACCGCTGATTGACAAACTTTACGATAGGTATTGGCATCTCTCAAAAGCTCATAAACTTCTCAGGCTATTATCAGACTGATTAACTATACTCATCTTACTCCGATTTGCAGCTCGCCAGAGCGAAAAAGCGGATTAGATGAGTATATACTGAGTGACTCGGTTTCAAATCTTAAGTTATCGAAGTATATCCTGATTGCTCCTGCTGAATTTAGTTTATGTTTCAATTAATGGGTCTGTAAATGACAAATTTTGTTTTTTAAACTATCCCATAATCTCTT